>DATJJB010000373.1:0-2399 GCA_035492655.1 Kutzneria sp.
CGCGATCGTGAAGGCCACCACCTTCCACGACGACCCGGACGTGGTGGCCAAGGTCTCCCGCGGCCTCGGCGAGGCCATGGTCGGCATCAACCTGGACACCCTCCCCGCCGACCAGCACTACGCCTCCCGCGGCTGGTAACCAGCCACCTCCGCAGCTGTCCGCCCGCAGGCTCGCCTCGGGAAGAACAGGCCGCCGCCTCAGCGTTCTATTGTTGTTAACCCCCGTATACCCAAGTCGCGTGGCCCCGCGGGTCGCGCGCCATTGGGGTGCGCTGCGCCAGAGCCGGAGGAAGCATGAAGCCCGTCGTCGGCGTGCTCGCCCTGCAGGGCGACGTGCCCGAGCACCTGCGTGCGCTCGAGGCCGCCGGGGCGCGTCCGGCGTCGGTCCGCCGTCCGGAGGAACTCGACCGCGTGGACGGGCTGGTGATCCCCGGTGGCGAGTCGACGACGCTGTGGCGGCTCTCCGTCGCCTTCGACGTCCTCGAGCCGCTGCGCAAGCTCATCGGCGAAGGGCTGCCCGCGTTCGGTTCCTGCGCCGGAATGATCATGCTGGCCGACCGGCTGGCCGATGGCGTCGAAGGCCAGCAGACCTACGGCGGCATCGACATGACCGTCCGCCGGAACGCGTTCGGCCGCCAGGTCGACTCCTTCGAGCGCGACATCACCCTGGCCGGGGGCGTAACAGAGGGCCCGTTCCGCGCGGTCTTTATCAGGGCACCGTGGGTGGAGCAGACTGGTCCGGGCGTCGCCATACTGGGAACCGACCTGGGCACCGGTAGGATCGTCGCCGTCCGGCAAGGGCAACTGCTTGCCACGGCCTTCCATCCCGAGCTGACCCCGGACGGGCGCATTCATCAGCTATTCGTAGACATCGTGAAGGACAACACATGAGCGGCCACTCCAAGTGGGCCACCACCAAGCACAAGAAGGCGGTGGTCGACGCCAAGCGCGGCAAGCTATTCGCCAAGCTGATCAAGAACGTCGAGGTCGCCGCGCGTACCGGCGGCGGAGACCCGGCGGGCAACCCGACGCTGTACGACGCGATCCAGAAGGCCAAGAAGAGCTCGGTACCGAACGACAACATCGACCGGGCCGTCCGCCGCGGCAGCGGCGCCGAGGCCGGCGGCGCCCAGTACGAGAACATCACCTACGAGGGCTACGCCCCCGGCGGTGTCGCGGTGCTGGTGCAGTGCCTGACCGATAACAGGAACCGGGCCGCCTCGGACGTGCGCACCGCGTTCAGCCGCAACGGCGGCTCGATGGCCGACCCTGGCTCGGTGTCCTACCTGTTCCACCGCAAGGGCGTGATCGTGGTGGAGAAGAAGGGCGTGACCGAGGACGACGTGCTGACCGCGGTGCTCGACGCGGGCGCCGAGGAGGTCAACGATCTCGGTGAGTCCTTCGAGGTGGTGTCCGAGCCGACCGACCTGGTGACGGCGCGCACGGCACTGCAGGACGCCGGGATCGACTATGACTCGGCGGACACGGCGTTCCTGCCGACCGTCGAGGTCGACCTGGACGAGGAGCAGGCCAAGCGGGTGTTCCGGCTGATCGAGGCGCTCGAGGATTCCGACGACGTGCAGGACGTGTACGCCAACTACTCGGTGCCCGACGAGGTCATGGAGAAGCTCGGCTGACCGCTGACGTGATCGTCCGCCCGCTCGCCCAGGACTTCGACTGGGACCAGTACGTCGACGTGACCGTCCGCGCGTTCGGCCCCGTCGACCAGGTGATGGTCCGGCCGGTCATCGAGTCGGCCGTGGCCGCGGGCCGGTGCCTGGGTGCCTTCGACCAGGGTCGGCTGGTCGCCACCGCGTTGTACCACGACATGCGCCAGTGGTGGCACGGCCGGGCCGTCCCGATGGCCGGGGTCGGCGGCGTCACGGTCGCGCCCGAGTACCGCGGCCAGGGCGTGGGCCGCGCCCTGATGACCGCGCTCACCGAGCTCATGGCCGAACGCGGCTACCCGCTGTCGGCCCTCTACCCGGCCACGATGACGATCTACCGGTCGCTCGGCTGGGAGATCGCCGGACACCGGCACGAGGCGGTGCTGCCCAGCCGGGCGCTGTCCGTGATGGCCCGGCCGGAGCCCGGCGCCGCGGCCGGGATCAGGCGCCCCGGCCCGGACGACGCCGCCGAGGTGCTCCAGGTCCTCGGCCGCGCCCACGCCGAGGCCCGCGACTGCGGCCCGGTCACCTGGGACGAGCCCACCATGCGCCGCTGGCTGACCCGTCCCGGCCGGTACGCCGACAAGGACCGCTACGCCTACCTGGCCCCGGACGGCTTCCTCGGCTACCGCTGGCAGGGCGGCGGTCACCAGGAGATCTTCGTCGACCGCGTGGTGGCGTCGTCGGCGGCGACCACCCGGGCGCTGTGGGCGGTGGCGGCGTCCAACTCCA
>DATJJB010000374.1:0-7371 GCA_035492655.1 Kutzneria sp.
TCAGAGTCCACAGTGGATGCCGTAGTCGCGGGCTGCCAGACCAGCTGGAACAATGGCTCTGCCGACGACAGCTGCGCGGGCGTGACCGGTCGGGAGGCCAGCGACGCCACGGTGAGCACCGGCTGGCCGGTCAGGTCGGCGACGGTGAGCGAGTGTTGGTCGTTGCCCAGCGGGGACATCCGCACCCGCAGCGCCGAGGCGCCGGAGGCATGCAGCGAGACGCCGCTCCACGCGAACGGCAGGTGCGTCTCGCCGTCGCCCAACAGCTCGCCGTGCATCGCCGAGTCGAGCAGCGCCGGATGCAGCCCGAACCGCTCGGCCTCGGCCCCTTCGGGCAGTGCCACCTCCGCGAACATCTCGTCGCCGCGCCGCCACACCGCCTTCAGGCCCTGGAACACCGGGCCGTAGGCGTAACCGCGGCTGAGGAGTTGGTCGTACGCACCGTCGATGTCGACGCGACTCGCGCCGGCCGGCGGCCACTCGGCCAACTCCGCAACCGGGATCTGCGCACCCACGGCCACTGTGCCCAGAGCGTGCCGGATCCACGGCTGTTCTGAGTCCTCGACCCGCGAGTACACGCTTACCGGGCGGGCACCGTCAGCGCCGGCACCTCCCACCACCACCTGAATCGCCACGCCGCCCCGCTCGGGCAGCACCAGCGGCGTCTCCAGGGTCAACTCCTCGACCACGTCACAGCCGACGTGATCGCCGGCCTGGACCGCCAGCTCGACAAAAGCCGTGCCGGGCAACAACACCGTGCCCAACACGTCGTGGTCGGCCAGCCACGCCTGGGTCTGGGTGGACAGCCGGCCCGTCAGCACCACGCCGTCGCCGTCGGGCGCGGCGACGACCGCGCCCAGCAGCGGGTGCTCGGCCGGTGCGAGGCCGGCCGAGCCCAGGTCCGAACCCTGTGTCCAGACCGAGTTGATCCAGAACCGCTGATGCTGGAAGGCATACGTCGGCAGGTCCGCGCGCCGCGCGTCGCGGCCGGCGAAGAACGCCGCCCAGTCCACCTCCACGCCATGCGCCCACGCCTGGGCGACGCCGGCAATCAGCTCCCGTTCCTGCCCACGACCACGTCGTTGCGTGGCGAAAAAAGCCGCATCCTCGACACAGTTCGTCGCGTTCGCCACGCAGTGGGCGGCCATCCCGGTCAACACCGCGTCCGGGCCGACCTCCACGAACCGCGTGACGCCCTGCTCGGCCAGCGTCACCACGGCATCCGCGAACCGCACCGCCTCGCGGACATGCGCCACCCAGTACTCCGGCGACGACCACTCGCCACCACTGGCCGAAGTCACCACCACGCCCAGCTTCGGCTCAGCAAACGTCAAGCCGCTCACCACAGCACGGAACTCGTCGAGCATGGGCTCCATCAGCGACGAGTGGAACGCGTGCGACACCGTCAACCGGGACGTCTTGCGCCCCAACGCCTCGAACTCCGCCTTGACCGACAGCACAGCCTCTTCGAGACCAGAGATCACCACCGACTGCGGGCCGTTCACCGCCGCGATGTCCACACCCGGCCGCAGCACCACCTCATCGACACCAGCCTGCAACGCCACCATCGCGCCACCGACCGGCAGCGTCTGCATCAGCCGCCCGCGCGCGGACACCAGTGCGCGAGCATCGTCCAACGACAGCACACCGGCGACATGAGCCGCCGCGATCTCCCCCACCGAATGGCCGGCCACGAAGTCCGGGCGCACGCCCCAGGATTCGAGCAGCCGGTACAGCGCCACCTCGAAGGCGAACAGCGCCGGCTGAGCATTGCCGGTCTGGTTGAGGACGTCCGGGTCAGAGCCCCAGGCCGCGGCTGAACCCCCGGCCGCGTCCCATGCCTCGGCGAACGCCGGGAACCGGTCGTACAGCTCGCGCCCCATACCCAACTGCTGCGCACCCTGACCGGTGAAGAGAAACGCCGTCTTGCCCGCACCGGCGGACACGGCGGAAACAGTGCAGAGTGCGGTAGTGAGTTCCTCGATGGAGGAACCGACCACCACGGCGCGCTGTTCCATGGCGGCGCGGCCGGTCGCCAGGGTGTAAGCGATGTCCAACGGCTCGGCGTCTACAGTGGACAACCGGGAAGCCTGCGCGGCCAAGGCAGCGGGGGTCTTGCCCGAGATGACCCACGGCACGGGGCGCGGGAGGATCGAGCGCTCCGAAACCTCGGCAGCAGGTGCCTGCTCGATGATGACGTGGGCGTTGGTGCCGGATATACCGAACGTGGAGACGCCCGCACGGCGCGGGCGCTCCACGGCGGGCCACGGCCGGGACTCGGTCAACAGCTCAACCGACCCCGCAGTCCAGTCGACGTGCGAAGACGGCGAGTCCACGTGCAGAGTCCGAGGCAGCACGCCGTGCCGGATGGCCATGACCATCTTGATGATCCCGGCGACACCGGCGGCGGCCTGCGTGTGACCCATGTTCGACTTGATCGACCCCAGCCACAGGGGCTCGGACCGATCCTGGCCGTAAACAGCCAGCAGAGCCTGGGCTTCGATGGGATCACCCAGGGTGGTACCGGTGCCATGGGCCTCGACCGCGTCCACATCGGACGGACCGAGGCCGGCGGAGGCGAGCGCCTGACGGATGACCCGGCGTTGCGACGGACCGTTGGGGGCGCTGATGCCGTTGGATGCGCCGTCCTGGTTGACCGCACTTCCCCGCACCACAGCCAGAATCGGGTACCCGAGCCGCTGGGCGTCGGACAACCGAGCCAGCAGCAACACGCCGGCACCCTCGCCCCACCCGACACCGTCGGACCCGTCGGCGAAGGCACGGCAGCGGCCGGTGGGCGAAAGTCCGCGCTGGCGCGAGAACTCCACGAACGTCTCGGGCGTGGCCATCACGGTCACGCCGCCGGCCAACGCCAGCGGACAGTCGCCGGCCCGCAGGGCCCGGATGGCAGTGTGCAAGGCAACCAACGAAGACGAACAGGCAGTGTCCACAGTGATCGCGGGACCTTCAAGGCCCAGTGTGTAGGCCACCCGGCCGGAGACCAGGCTGCCGTCGCTGGTGCCGGCGCCGTAGTCGTGGTACATCACGCCGGCGAACACGCCGGTGCGACTTCCCTTCAGGGACAAGGGATCGATGCCGGCTCGCTCCAACGTCTCCCACGCGGTCTCCAGCAGCAACCGCTGCTGCGGGTCCATCTCCGCGGCCTCACGCGGGCTGATGCGGAACAGCTCGGCGTCGAAACCGGCGGCGTCGTCGAGGAAGGAGCCCTCGTTGGAGTAGATCTTGCCGGGCAGCCCCGGTGTCGGGTCGAAAATGCCGTCCAGGTCCCAGAATCGGTCCGTGGGCAGCGGCCGCACGGTGTCCACGCCGTCGAGGACGAGCTGCCACAAGTCTTCCGGCGAGCCGACCCCGCCGGGGTAGCGGCAGCCCATGCTGATGATCGCGATCGGCTCCTGCTCACGCCGCTCGGCATCGGCCAGCCGCTTGCGGGTCTCGCGCAGATCGGACGTCGCCCGCTTGAGGTAGTCGAGAAGCTTCTCCTCGTTGGACACCCCACGCCACCTCATCTGTTCGATCGGAGAACAAGGGAAAACCGCACCCGGTGCCCATTGTCGTCGGCATCGGGTGCGGTTTCACTAGGTCAACGGCTAATTCTGGTGCGGCGCAAAGAACTCAGTTCCGGGAACTGCGCGATCGCCTGCTCGGCGGTGAGGTCCGGCTTGCGCGGCCCGCGCAGCGTGGACAGCAGCACCGGCAGCGTGGCCCCGCGCGAGGGAGGCGCGGCCAGGGTGTAGATCTCGTACACCGCGTTGCCCACGACGGGATCGCTCAACGCCGTGCGGGACATGCGATCGGCGAACCTGGCCTGCCCCTTGCTGACCTTCATCTCGCGGTTGGCCTTGGTGCCGGGGAAGCCGCGGTCCTGACCGCTGGCCGTGGTCCACGCGAAGTCGGCGGCCCGGGCGATGGCGGTCTGCGCATTGCGGGACGTGCCCGGCCGCAGGCCGCCGTTGGCCTCAAGGGCCCGGCGCAGCGCGACAGCGCCAAGCGCCGCAACGGACATGCCATGTGCGTACACGGGGTTGAGTGCGGTGGCGGCGTCGCCGATGACGACAAAGCCTTCCGGCATAGGCAGTTGGTCGTAGCAGCGGCGGCGGTTGGCCGTGCCACGATACGGTTTGACCTCGCCCAGCGGGGCCAGGCCGGAGATCATCTCGGCGATGATCGGATGCCGCTGCGACTCGGCGAACCGGCGGAAGCCCTCCTCGTCGGCCGGCGGCTCGCCGCCGCGAGTGCCGGTCATCGTGCAGATCCACAGGCCGTTCTCGATCGGGAACAGCGTCGCGCCCGAACCCGGCTGGCCGGTGCCGGCCTGCGGCTGGATCAGGATCACCGGGATGTCCGAACCGCCGACGGGGGCCTGGAACAGCAGCGTCGAGTACGACAGGCCGGAGTCGACCGTCTCCTCCTCGACGGTCGGCAGACCAAGGGCGGCAAGGAACTTCGGCGTCTGCGAACGGCGACCCGTCGCGTCCACGACGAAGTCGGCGTCGATCGTCTCCGATGCCGCGTCGCCACGCTGGATCCGCACGCCGGTGATCCGCGAAGCGTCCCCGACCAGACCCTTGACCTGGGTCTGCGCCAGCACGGAGATCTGCGTGTTGCGCAGCGTCTGCTGGCGGACGATGTGGTCCATCAGCTCACGGCTGCACACCAGGGAGTAGGCCGGGCTCGGGCCACGGCGGTGCCAGCCGACCGACGAGAGGGTGAGCGAGCCGCCGGGCAGCTCGCGGCGGTGCGCGCCGGCGGCCAGCAGCAGCTTGCTGGTGCCGGGCAGCAGCTGGTCCATCGCCTCGGCGCCGCCGCCCATGAACATGTGCGAGTGGTAGCCCTGCGGAAGTCCCTTACGGGGCAACGGGGTTTCCGGGAACGTGTCGCCATCGACGATGGTGATGGCGTCGGCGTGGCCGACCAGCGCAGCGGCGGCCAGCATGCCGGCCATGCCACCGCCGAGGACCACGGCGTGCGAGTTGCTCATGCGGTTACTCCCGCCTCGGACAGGTATTGCCGCATCCGCTGCTCGGCCAGGTCCGGATCCGGGAACAGGTCGAACGCGTCGGCCAGCTGGTAGGCCTTGGCCAGATGCGCCGGGGAGCGGTCGTGCTGCTCGCTCCAGATCATCCTGAAGTGCTCCTGGTGGCCGGAAAGCCAGGCCAGGAAGGTGAAGCCGGTCTTGTAGAAGCGGATGTCCATGCCCGTGCCCTCGAAGAGGTGGAAGGACATCTGCACGGTCGGGCCCAGCAACTCCATGAACCCAGCGGTGTCGCCCGAGTCGAGCTTGCGCACGGCCGCAGCGGCCAACGGCGCCAACGGGTCGAGGATGCCCAGCAGCGCGTGGCTGTGGTGGGTGCCGTCGCCGGCGATCAGCGTCGGGTAGCTCATGTCGTCGCCGGTGTAGCACTTCACCCCGGCGGGCAGCCGGCGGCGCATCTCGAGCTCACGGTCCAGCGCTTGCGGCAGCACCTTGACGCCGTCGATCTTGTCGGCGTTCTCGGCCACCACGGTCAGGAAGTTCTCCAGCGCCTGGTCGGGGTCGGCGCTGCCCCAGTAGCCGGCCAGGCCCGGGTCCATCAGCTCACGAACCCAGTGCAGCACAACGGGCTTGCTGGCCTGCTTGATCAGCTGCCGGTACACCTCGGCGTAGTCGTCGGGGCCGGTGGCCGAGGCGGCGAGCTGCCGGCTGGCCAGGATGACGACCTCGGCGCCGGCCTGCTCGGCCACCTCCAGCTGCTGTTCGTACGCCGCGAGGACATCGGCGACCGAGTGGCTGGCGGTCGGGTCGAGCTGGTCGGTCCAGATGGCCGCGGACAGCCGGCCACCGACGGCCTTGGCCTCGGCGCCGGACCGGGTGATCAGCTCGGCGGCCAGCGGCCAGTCCAGGCCCATGCCACGCTGCGAGGTGTCCTGGGCCTCGGTCACCGCGAGGCCGTGCGACCACAGGTGGCGACGGAACGCCATGGTGGCGTCCCAGTCCAGCGTGGCCGGGCCGTACTGCGCGTTCGGGGCGGTGGGGTCGGCCACGACGTGGGCCGCCGAGAACAGCGTGCGGCTGCGCAGCGCGGGGCCGCCGGGAGCAAACGGGGATGGCGTCTTCTTGGGCTCGAAGGCAATCAGGTTGCCTTCCGCGTCAGGGAGTTCGATCACAGCAGTAGCTCCGATGCGTCGTCATGACTTCGCCGGCCCCTATTCCCTCACCGCACAACGACCTCCGGCCACCCCTGCGCGGCAGGAGTGGCCGGAGGCCCGTAGTACTGGGGAAATCACTCGGGAACGGCGGCGTCCAACGGCTTGCCGCGCAGGCGGAACCAGGTCGGCACCAGCGTGGCCAGCAGCGCGACCACGGCGGCGTAGGCGACCACCGCGAAGAACATCCACAGTGGACCGGTCGGCACGGCGTCGCCGGTTCGGGCCAGGCTGAAGGGAATCAGCGTGGACGGGGTGACGATCACGCCGAGGATCACGCCGATGATGGCGATCAACGCGCCCTCGTAGCCCATCATGGCCATGATCTGGCCGCGGGTGGAGCCGGTGAGCCGCTGCAGGCCGAACTCCTTGCGGCGGCGGGTGGTGGACAGGGCCAGGTTGTTGACGATGGTGATGGTGGTGTAGCCGGCGATCATCGCCACGATCAGGTAGCTGACCAGTGCCTGCGACTGGAGGTGGCCGGCGTAGGCGGTGGCCAGCGTGCTGCGGTCGGTGATGGTGCTGCCCGGAAGCGTGGCCGAGAGCGAAGAAAGCGCCGCGCGGAGCTGGTCAACGCTCGCGCCGGGAGTGGCGCGCACCAGGATCTGGATGGGCAGCCCGGGCAACGTGTGCGCGGCCAGCAGGTCGGCCGGCAGCAGGATCTTGTCGAAGCTGGGCCGGGTCGGGAAGGTCGCCACCAGCTTGACGTCGGTGGTGGCCCGGTCGCCCAGCCGCAGCGTGATGGTGTCACCCAGCTTCGCGCCGAGCTTGCGCGCGTAGTTGTCGGTCAGGGCAACGGTGTTCCCGGTCAGATTCCGAAGGTCGCCGGAGATCGTCTGCGACACACCGATCTTCGACGCGGCGTCGGCCGTGACGCCCTGGATCGGCCAGCCGTCGAGGTCCTTGCCGCCCAACGGGTCCACCGGCTTCTCGATGAAACCGGTGCTGGCCACGAACTCCGAGGCGGCGTCCACGTTCGGCAGTTGCCGGACCTTGGCCAGCACGTCCGGCGTGAAGCCGGTGGCCCCGGCCTGGAGCACGAGGTCGGCGTGCAGGTCGTCGGTGTAGGCGGCGGTGCTGACGTCCTGCTCGGTGGTGACCAGGTACAGGTTGGCGGTGGCGATGGCGGTCAGCAGCATCACCGGGGTGATCACCGCCGCCATCCTG
>DATJJB010000375.1:0-11528 GCA_035492655.1 Kutzneria sp.
GGTCCGCGACTACTACGAAGGCTTCTCCAACGGCACGTTGTGGCCGCTCTACCACGACGTGGTGGCGCCGCCGGTGTTCGACCGGTCCTGGTGGGAGAGCTACGTCAAGGTCAACCGGCGGTTCGCCGACGCCTGCGCGTCCATCGCGGCCAAGGGCGCGACCGTGTGGGTGCAGGACTACCAGCTCCAGCTGGTGCCGCAGCTGCTCCGGGAACAGCGCCCCGACCTGCGGATCGGCTTCTTCCTGCACATCCCGTTCCCGCCGGTCGAGCTGTTCATGCAGCTGCCCTGGCGGACCGAGATCATCCGCGGCCTGCTCGGCGCCGACCTGGTCGGCTTCCACCGGCCCGGCGGCGCGCAGAACTTCCTCTGGCTGGCCCGCCGGCTGGTCGGGCTGGAGCCCAGCCGCGGCGCGGTCGGTGTACGTACTCGTCCGGGTGTCGTCCAGGTGGGTGACCGGACGGTCCGGGTCGGCGCGTTCCCGATCTCCATCGACGCCGCCGGCCTGGACGCGATCGCCCGCAGCCGGGAGACCCAGGCCCGGGCCAAGCAGATCCGCGAGGAGCTGGGCAACCCCAAGCGGATCATGCTCGGGGTCGACCGGCTCGACTACACCAAGGGCATCGACGTGCGGCTGCACGCCCTGCACGAGCTGCTGGCCGAGGAACGGGTCACCGCCGAGGACACGGTGATGGTGCAGCTGGCCACGCCGAGCCGGGAACGCGTCGAGCACTACAAACAGATGCGCGGCGAGATCGAACAGGTGGTGGGACGAATCAATGGCGAGTTCGCCCGAGTCGGTCACCCTGCCGTGCACTATTTGCACCAATCGGTGGACAGGCGGGAACTGTGCGCGTTCATGAGTGCCGCGGACGTGATGGTAGTGACGCCTGTCCGAGATGGTATGAATTTGGTCTGCAAGGAGTACGTGGCCTGCCGATACGACCTCGGCGGGGCACTGGTCCTCAGCGAGTTCGCCGGCGCGGCCTCGGAGCTCACCAGCGCGTTCCTCGTCAACCCGCACGACCTGGACGGGGTGAAGAACTCGTTGTACGCCGCCCTCACCGTGGATCCGGCCGAGGGCCGCCGTAGGATGCGCGCTCTGCGCCGTCAGGTCCTGACCCATGACGTCGACCGCTGGGCGCGGTCGTTCCTCGAGGCTCTCGGATCCGCGTCGCCGAACTGATCCAATTCACTACCAGTGTGGCCCACACTTGAATACCCCGAATCCCCCGAAAGCCTGAGGAGGAGGCGCGTTGACCGCCGAGGCCCTCCCCGCGGAGCTCCGTCGTGCCCTCGTGCAACTCGCACGAACGCCGCGGCTGCTCGTCGCGTGTGACTACGACGGAACGCTCGCCCCGATCGTTTCCGACCCCGAGCAGGCCCGACCGTCCACCGAGTCGGTCGGTGCGCTGCGTTCGCTGGCCGGACTCCACGAGACCACCGCGGCGGTGATCAGTGGTCGCGCGTTGCGCGACCTTGCGACACTGTCGCGCCTGCCCGGTGAGGTGCACCTGGTCGGCAGCCACGGCTCCGAGTTCGACGTGGGCTTCGTGCACGCGCTCGACGCCGAGGCCAAGGCGCTGCACCGCCGCATCGAGCAGACCCTGGACACGCTGGTGGCGGACGCCGAGGGCGTCCACCTGGAGAGCAAGCCGGCCAGCATCGCGGTGCACGTGCGCCGCGCCGCCGCCGAGATCGGCGAGCGGGTGCTGGCGCAGGTCCGCTCCGGCCCGGCGGCCTGGGACGGCGTGCAGGTCACCGAGGGCAAGGCGGTGATCGAGCTGGCCGTGGTGCAGACCGACAAGGGCCACGCCCTCGACGTGCTGCGCCACCAGGTCGGCGCGACCGCCGCCGTGTTCATCGGCGACGACGTCACCGACGAGAAGGCGTTCGCCCGGCTCACCGGCCCCGACCTTGGCATCCACGTCGGCGACGGGGAGACCCTGGCCGGCTACCAGATCACCGACACGGTGGCCGTCGCCACCGTGCTGGCCTTCCTGCTGGAAGAGCGCCGGACCTGGCTGTACGGCGAGCAGGCGCCGCCGATCGAGCGGCTGTCGATGCTGGCCAACGAGCGCTCGGTGGCCCTGGTGACGCCGGACGCCAAGATCACCTGGCTGTGCCACCCGGAGCCGGACTCCGCCGCGGTGTTCGCCGACCTGCTCGGCGGCCCGGGCGCGGGCGTGTTCTCGATCAAGCCGGAGCGCAACGGCCTGCCGCTGGGCCAGCGCTACCTGCCGAACACGATGACCGTGGAGACGCGCTGGTCGCGGCTGCTGGTCACGGACTACCTGGACCACTACAGCGCGCCGCACCGGACCGACCTGACCCGGGTCATCTCCGGCGCGACCACGGCCAAGATCGAGTTCGCGCCGCGGCCCGAGTTCGGGCAGGTGCCGGTGGCCCTGGTCGCCGAGGAGGACGGCCTGCGCGTGGTCGGCACCAGCGACCCGATCGTGCTGCGTTCGCCCGGCGTGACCTGGGAGATCAGCTCGGACGGCCAGCACGAGACGGCGACCGCCATCGTCTCGCCCGGCCCCGACTCCCCGGTCGTGCTGGAGCTGCGCTGCGGCACCGACGACCTGTCGCCCAACCCGGTCAGCGAGTCGGAGCGGCGTGGCCGCAGCGGCCGGTACTGGTCGGAGTGGGTGGAGACGCTCAAGGTGCCGCCGGTGGAGAAGGAGCTCGTGGTCCGCTCGGCGCTCACGCTGCGTGGGCTCGTGCACTCCGAGACCGGCTCGATCATGGCCGCGGCCACCACCTCGCTGCCCGAGGAGATCGGCGGCGTCCGTAACTGGGACTACCGCTACTGCTGGCTGCGTGACGCCGCGCTCACCGCGCAGGCCCTGGTGTCGCTGGGTTCCACCAGCGAGGCCGAGGCCTACCTTGGCTGGGTGCACCGCGTGCTGGACACGCTGCCCGGCCCGGAGCGGCTGCACCCGCTGTACACGCTGCACGGCACCACGCTCGGTCCCGAGGCCGTCATCGACACGCTGCCCGGCTACGCCGGCTCGCGGCCGGTGCGCGTCGGCAACCTGGCCAACCAGCAGGTGCAGCTGGACGTGTTCGGCCCGGTGGTCGACCTCGTCGCCCAGCTGACCGAGGCGCGGGGCAAGCTCACCGACGACGACTGGCGCATGGTGCAGGCCATGGCCGAGGCCGTGTCGCGCCGGTGGCACGAGCCCGACCACGGCATCTGGGAAGAGCGGCACGCGCCGCGGCACAACGTCTACTCGAAGGTCATGTGCTGGATGACCATCGACCGGGCGATCCGGCTGGCCGAGGGCTACGGGCGCGAGCTCGACCCGTCCTGGCCGGCGCTGCGTGAGGCGATCGCCACCGACGTGCTGAAGAACGGCTGGAACGAGGAGGTCGGCTCGTTCACCACCGCCTACGACGGCACCGACCTCGACGCCGCCTCGCTGCACGTCGGCCTGACCGGCCTGATCGACCCGACCGACGAGCGCTTCCAGTCCACGGTCACCGCGATCGAGGCCGAGCTGCGCTCCGGGTCGACCGTCTACCGCTACCACCGGGACGACGGCCTGCCGGGCGACGAGGGCGGCTTCCACCTGTGCGCGGCGTGGATGATCGAGGCGTACCTGATGTCCGGCCGGCGCACCGAGGCCGAGGAGCTGTTCGCGCAGCTCGTCGACTGCGCCGGTCCGACGGGTCTGCTGCCTGAGGAGTACGACCCCATCGCGGAGCGCTCGCTGGGCAACCATCCCCAGGCTTATTCACACCTCGGCCTGATCCGCTGTGCCCAGCTGCTGGCCAAGCACCAGTAACACGCAGTGATGTTTGGAAGGGGGCTTTCCTGACGTTCAACGTCAGGAAAGCCCCCTTCACTGCATTCCGGGCCGGGTCTGCGGCGGTCGAAACTACGCTCCGTCACTGGCTTCGCAGTGGTCCGGAGAGCTGGTTCGGGGAGTTGTCCACAGGGTTGTGCACAGAGGTTGTGCACAACTGTGGATCGCTGTGCACAACTCAGATGTCGAGCTTGATCGGGCCGCCGAAGGGCTTGAGCATGGCCATCGCCATGGTCGGGATGTCGGCCGTACGCCCGTGCTGGTCGGCGTGTGTCTTGATCAGGTTGACGGCGTGCCGCTCGTGCTCCGACCACGCCGCCCAGCGCTCGCGGGCCTGCGCGTCGAGGGCGGCGAAGTCCGGGGAGTCCACAGCCGTCACGTCGAGCAGCCAGCTCAGGTATTCGCGCAGGTCGGCGATGGCCGTGGAGTCGGCACCCTGCATCGGCCCGTGGCCAGGCACGAGGTGCCGGTGTTCCAGCGTCGGCAGCCAGTCGAGGGCCTGGATCCAGCCGGCGGCGGTGCCGGCCATCACGAGCGGCACGACGCCGACAAAAACAAGGTCGCCCGTGAACAGCACGCCGTCGGACGGCACGTGCACCACGAGGTCGCCCTCGGTGTGCGCGACCCACGGCACCGGCAGCAGGTCGACGGTGACGCCGCCGAGGTCGTACGTCGTCTTCTCGGACACCACGAAGTCGATCTTCGGCGGCGTCACGTCGCCCCAGCCGTCGAAGGCGAAGACCTGCTCGAACAGGTGCGGCCCGGCCGCGATCATGGCAGCCGAATGCCCCGTGGTGACGGTCGTGCCGCCGGCGTCGTGGATCTGGTTGGCCCCATGGGCGTGGTCGCCGTGCCAGTGGGTGATCGCGGCCATCAGCTGAGCGCCGTCGTGGCCGCTCTCCGCGCGAACAGCAGCCAGCAGCGCCGCCGTGCGGGCCTCCGTGGCCAGCGTGTCGACCACGAGCGTGGACTCGCTGCCGGTGACCCAGCCGGCGTTGTTCAGGAACCAGCCACCGGTCGGCTGCTCGTAGGCGTGCGTGGCCGAACC
This sequence comes from Kutzneria sp., assembly GCA_035492655.1. GTDB lineage: Bacteria > Actinomycetota > Actinomycetes > Mycobacteriales > Pseudonocardiaceae > Kutzneria. The sequence goes on from DATJJB010000375.1 coordinate 4,861, forward strand.
CAGGGAATGCACCAGCGGGGATGACGACATACCGGCAGTCTGGCAGCCGTGAACGCCGTCGACCGCTCCGGGCAACAGGTGATGTGACCACGATGTCGAAAGACGGCACGGGCGAACACGGCGGGCCGGATCCGACGGGTCCCGCGCCGGCCGAGCTGATCGCCCGGCTCTACGACGAACACGCCCCGGCGCTGCGGCGCTACCTCGCGCGCCGGATCGGGCCGGAGACCGCGGACGACCTGGTCGCGGAGACGTTCCTGACGGCGATGACCGGCTACGCCGGATACGACCAGGACCGGGCCCCGGTCCGGTCCTGGCTCTACGGCATCGCCACCAACCTGCTGCGCCGGCACCTGCGTCAGGAGCGCCGCCGCTACCAGGCCACCGCCCGGCTGGCGGCCCGGGACGTGCCCGGCGACGGTCACGACGGCGCCGTCGCCGACCGGGTCGACGCCGACGCCCGGGTCCGCGCCCTCGCGTCGGCGCTGGCCAAGCTGGCCGGCCCGGACCTGGACGTGCTGCTGCTGACCTCGTGGGCCGGTCTGGACTCGAACGAGGTCGCCGAGGCCCTGGACATCCCGGTCGGCACCGTGCGGTCGCGCCTGCACCGGGTGCGGAAGTCACTGCGAACCTGTCAAGGAGGATCCGATGCGACAGATGTGGACTGACGACGAGCTCGACCAGGTCCTGGCCGAGCTGCACGCCGACGTGCGCCCCACCCCGGACGGTCTGGCCACCACCCGCGAGCGGGTGCTGAGTGGCGAACCGGTCCGTCGCCGCCGATTTCACCGCGCGTGGCTGCCGATCGCCGCCGCCGCGGCGGCCGCCGCGCTGGTGAGCACGGTGCTGGTGCTGCTACCGCACACCGCGCAACCGGCCGCGCCCCCACCGCCCAAGCCGACGCCCGTGCCGGTCTCGCTGGACTGGGTCCTCAACAACATCACGTACAGCGATCCGAAGATCGGCCCCGGCCACTTCCGCTATGTACGCGACCAGGTGTGGGCCGGCGGCGTGAGCGGCGACCCGAGCAAGCCACTGACCGACCGGGCCACGACCACCTGGCAGCCGGCCAAGTGGACGGACCAGTGGCTGCGGCGCGACTCCGTGCTCGGCTCGCTGACCGTGAGAGCCGACGAGAGTGGTCAGATCGTCGCGGCCGGCCCCGAGCAGAAGCCTTCCCTGCGCGACAACGATGTCCGGGCCGGCTGCGCCGACTTCGACGCGGTCGACCCGCAGCACTCGGGCGGCCGGCTGCCGTGCGTCGACCAGAAGGGCAGCTGGCTGACGCCCACGCCGGACTGGCTGGCGAGCCTGCCCAAGGACGCGGTGGCGCTGGCGACCAAGCTCAAGGCGGAGACCCCGAGCGACGTCAGCCCGCTGTACATGGCTGTCCAGGCGCTGAAGACCGGCGTGGTCCCGGCCGACATCCGGCCCATCCTGTACCGGGCGCTGACCTACCTGCCCGGCGACGCGTCCGGCACGAAGGATGTGGCCAACCTGGACGGCAAGCTCGGCTTCGCGATCGGCGTCGTCAAGCAGGGTGTCGTCGACGAGATCCTCATCGACCCGAGTGACGGCACCTACCTCGGCGAACGGCAGTACGAGCCGGCCAACGACTCGATTTTCCTGATCTCCGCCATGCGATATGGAGTTGTGGACAAGCTGGGCGGCACGCCTTAGGCATCACTTCTTCGCCACGTCGTAGAGCACTTGCAGGGCCGACGCCAGATCGGTGACGACCAGAGCCCGGATCTCCGGGGGGAGGGGGCCGGAGTCCGGCGGGACCAGCGCCCGGGTGAAGCCCAGCCGAGCCGCCTCGGCCAGGCGCCGCCCGACGCCGGTGACCCGCCGGATCTCTCCGGCCAGGCCGACCTCGCCAACCGCGACCACGTCCGCCGGCAACGCCGCGTCGACCGTGGCCGAGGCGACCGCCAGCGCGATGGCGAGGTCGGCCGCGGGCTCGGTGATGCGCATGCCGCCGACCGCGGCGGAGAACACGTCCTGGTCGCTCAGCCGCACCTTGCCGCGTCGTTCCAGCACCGCGAGGATCATGGCCAGCCGGGCCGAATCCAGGTCGCTCACCGCCCGGCGCGGGGCCGGCAGGCCCGTCTTCGACACCAGGGCCTGCACCTCCGCCAGCAGCGGGCGCTTGCCCTCCATCACCACCGTCACCGCGGTGCCGGCGACGCCCACGTCCTTGCGGTTCATGAACAGGCCCGACGGGTCCGGCACCCCCACGATGCCGTCGTCGCGCAGCTCGAAGCAGCCCACCTCGTCGGCTGGGCCGTACCGGTTCTTCACCCCTCGGACCAGCCGCAACGTGCTGTGCCGGTCGCCCTCGAACTGCAGCACCACGTCCACCAGGTGTTCCAGCACGCGCGGGCCGGCAATCGAGCCGTCCTTGGTCACGTGGCCCACCAGCACCACCGGCAGCGCGTTCTCCTTGGCCAGCGCGATCACCGCCGCGGCCACCGCGCGGACCTGCGTCACGCCGCCGACCACGCCCGTGTCCTCGGTCGACTGCACCGTCTGCACCGAGTCCACGATCATCAGGCCCGGCTTGACCTCCTCGACGTGGCCCAGCACCGCCGAGAGATCGCTCTCCGCCGCCAGGAAGATCTCCGGGTGCAGGTTGCCCGTGCGCTCCGCGCGCAGCCGGACCTGGCCCGCCGACTCCTCGCCCGTGACGTAGAGGACCGGGCCGCTGTCACCCTTCTCCGCCCAGCGGTGGGCCACCTCCAGCAGCAGCGTCGACTTGCCCACGCCCGGCTCGCCCGCCAGCAGCACCACCGCCCCCGGCACGATGCCGCCGCCCAGCACGCGGTCCAGCTCGTCGACGCCGGTCGACCGCGCCTTGCTCTCCTCGACGTCCACATCGGAGATCCGCCGGGCCGGCGAACTCGGCGCCCCCGCCGCGATCCGCGCCAGTCCCGCCCTCGCCGGCGCGCGCTCCTCCACCGAGCCCCACGCCTGGCACTCCGGGCAGCGCCCCACCCACTTGGCGACCTCGAAGCCGCACTCCGCGCACCGATAACTGGCCTTCGCCGGCTTCGCGTTCTTGACCACGCGCCAACGCTAGCGGGGACCTCTGACAATTCCGCCGGAGAGCCCGATCAAGGCTCGATCCCGCGCCATCCCCACAGAAAACAGCCCCCACCTCTCCCTGGGGAGGCCGCCCCGAAGCCATCCTACCCGGGATACCCCCGAGTTGATCTTGCGGACGGGCCGCCTGTGGATAACTCAGGATCATGAGCAAGGCCCCGGCAGCGGGGCTGCCGGGGCCTTGTCGTCAGAAGCTCACTTGTCGTCGCGCGGGTGCGGGCTGGCCGCGATCGGGACGTTCAGGGTGAGGTCGCCGGAGTTGGCGAAGGTGAAGGTGACCGTCACGGTCTGACCGGGCAGGAGCTTGTCGGCGGTGAGACCGACGAGCTGGATCCGGATGCTGCCGATCGGCTGCGCGGCCGCGCTGGTGGTGGCCGTGGTGGTCGACGTCGACGTGCCGGTGGTCGAGGTCGACGTGCCGGTGGTGGACGTCCCGGTGGTCGACGTGCCCGTGGTGGAGGTGCCCGTGGTCGACGTGGCGGTCGTCGTGGTGGTGGTCACCGACGCGACGGCGGTCTCGGTCGCCGAGATGGCGTGGAAGCCGGGGATGGTGGCGTCGCCGACGATCTGGGCGCCGGAGCCGAACTCGGGGCTGCTGACGCTGACCAGCTTGTCGTCGGCCTGGCCGGAGTTGGCGATGGTGACCAGCAGGGACGCGCTCTCGCCCTTGCTGAAGTAGCTCTTGCCGGCGGGGAACGCCAGCCGGACGTCACGCACCGCGATCTGCTTGACCGTGCCCATCGACCCGTTGACGGCCGGCACCTGGGTGTCGGTCTGGGTGATCTGGCCCGCACTGCAGCCGGACACCACGAGCGCGGCGCCGATCCCCAGCACTACGGGAAGCAGGCGCAGTCGCGTGATCAGGTTCTGCTCAGCGCTGCTCACTGTGGCGGGATCCTTCCTTGGCGCACCTGAAACTCCGACACGTGGCCAGAAGCCTAACCACAGCCCCGAACGGCCCGCGCACACGGTGCCCGTTCGTGTTGTCCACAGTGGATCGACCACCGGGTGGCAGCACGCCTAATCGGGGTTTGTCAACCCCCCGTGCGGCCGCTGACCTGCGGTAACGGATCTTCGGCCCGAGGCGCGCGAGTTGCCGGACGTGTTAAGCTGGGGTCAGCGAAAGGGGCAGAGGACACATGGTTTTCAAGGTCGGAGAGACCGTCGTCTACCCGCACCACGGTGCCGCTCTCATCGAAGCGATCGAGACCCGTCTCATCAAGGGCGAGGAGAAGAAGTACCTCGTCCTCAAGGTCGCCCAGGGCGACCTGACGGTCCGCGTGCCCGCAGACAACGCCGAGATCGTGGGTGTGCGGGACGTCGTGGGCCAGGACGGGCTCAACCGGGTCTTCGAGGTCCTGCGTGCTCCCCACACCGAGGAGCCGACCAACTGGTCCCGGCGGTACAAGGCCAACCTGGAGAAGCTCGCGTCCGGCGACGTGAACAAGGTGGCCGAAGTGGTGCGTGATCTGTGGCGACGCGAGAAGGACCGCGGGCTGTCCGCCGGCGAGAAGCGCATGTTGGCCAAGGCACGGCAGATACTGGTCAGTGAGCTCGCACTGGCTGAAGGAACTGACGAAGACAAGGCCGAGGTCCTGCTGGACGAGGTCCTCGCTACCGCATCCTGAATTCGTTGAACACTCCGGTGGCCGCGGACGCGCGCGTGGTGGCGCTCGTGCCCGCGGCCGGCCGGGGAGTACGTCTCGGCGCCCCCATCCCGAAGGCGCTGGTCCCCGTGTGCGGGGCTCCGCTTCTGGTGCACGCCGTGCGTGGCCTGCTGGCCGCCGGCTGTGTCGACCAGGTGATCGTCGCCGCGCCACCGGACATGGTGGCCGTGATGGTGGACGCGCTCAGTGAGTTCGGTCCCACCGTCCGTGTCGTGCCCGGCGGTGAAGAGCGCTCCGATTCGGTCCGTCTCGCCCTCGACGAGGCCGTGGCCGTTCATCCCGACACCCGTGTCGTCCTCGTGCACGACGCGGCCCGGTGTTTCACGCCACCCGAGGTCGTCCGCGCGGTCGTCGACGCCGTGAAGGCCGGCGAGCCGGCGGTGATTCCCGTGCTGCCGGTCACGGACACGGTCAAACAGGTCGATGTCGAGGGACGTGTGGTCGCCACGCCGGATCGGTCGCGACTGCGAATTGTGCAGACCCCGCAGGGCTTCGACGTGGATTTGCTCCGCCGCGCCCATGATCAGCAGGATGCTCCGGTGACCGACGACGCCGGTCTGGTCGAGCGGCTGGGCGAGCCTGTCGCCACCGTCGCCGGCCACCCGCACGCGCTGAAGATCACCACACCGTTCGACCTGGTGGTCGCCGAAGCGCTGTTCTCAGGAGCGCAGCTGTGAGTTTCCTCCCCCGCGTCGGCATCGGCACCGACGTGCACCCGATCGAGGCCGGTCGCGACTGCTGGCTGGCCGGGCTGCACTGGCCGGACGTCGACGGCTGCGAGGGCCACTCCGACGGCGACGTCGCCGCGCACGCGCTGTGCGACGCGCTGCTGTCCGCCGCCGGCCTCGGCGACCTCGGCGCGGTGTTCGGCACCGGCGACCCGAAGTGGGCCGGGGCCAGCGGCGTGACGCTGCTCACCGAGGTCCGCCGGCGTCTCGACGAGGCCGGCTTCACCGTGGGCAACGCCGCGGTGCAGGTGATCGGCAACCGTCCCAAGATCGGCAAGCGCCGGGACGAGGCGCAGCGGGTGCTCTCGGACGTGGTCGGCGGCCCGGTCTCGGTGTCCGGCACGACGACCGACGGCCTCGGGCTCACCGGCCGCGGCGAGGGCATCGCCGCGGTGGCCACCGCACTGGTCGTGCCGACCACGGGCTGACACCGACCCGTAACTGTCCACTGTGGACGACGATGGCCGCGTCACTTTCCCTTGGGTCAAGATGGTCCGGACAACTACGTTGGCGTCGTGGCTGACATCCAAGGTGTCCTGTTCGACTTCTCCGGCACGCTGTGCCGCCTCGAGTTCGGCTCCGGCGTGCTGGACGGCCTGATGGACGACGCGGGCGCGCCGCTGGAGATCGAGGATCAGGTGGAGCTGATGCGCCGGCTCACCGCGCCGGTCGGCATCTCCGAGGGCCTGCCGCCGGAGCTGCACGAGGCGTGGCACCGCCGCGACCTCGACACCGATGTGCACCACACCGTCTACACCGCCGCGCTGCGGGCCGCGGGGCTGCCCGCGGGGGCCGCGGAGATCGTCTACCGCCGGATGCTGGACGCCGACAACTGGGTCCCGTACCCGGACGTGCTGCCGGCGCTGCGGGCCGTGCGCAACGCCGGGCTGCGCAGCGCCGTGGTCAGCAACATCGGCTGGGACATCCGGCCGGTGCTGGTCAAGCACGGTATCGCCGACCTGGTCGACGAGATCGTCATGTCCTATGTGGAGGGTCACGTCAAGCCGGAGCCGGAGATCTTCGCCGGCGCCTGCGCGCGGCTGGGCCTCGAGCCGGCCCGGACGCTGATGGTCGGCGACAGCGAGGAGGCCGACGGCGGCGCGGCGGCACTGGGCTGCTCGGTGGCCATCGTCGACCCGCTGCCCACCGCGGACCGGCCGGACGCGCTGCT
>DATJJB010000376.1:0-3862 GCA_035492655.1 Kutzneria sp.
GGCGATCGGCAAGGGCGCCGCCATGAGCAAACCGCGGCTCAGCCAGGCGCTGCGCGCCGGAGCGATCTTCGGCGTGATCGAGGCGATCACGCCGGTGCTCGGCTGGCTGCTGGGCAAGGGCGCCTCGCGCTACATCGAGGCGTGGGACCACTGGATCGCATTCGGCCTGCTGCTGGTGCTGGGCCTGCACATGGTCTGGAATGGATTGAAGCCGGACGCGGGCGAGCCGGTCGACGAGGCGAGCAGGCACGGCATCGTCGGCCTCGCCATCACCGGCCTGTCCACCAGCATCGACGCGCTGGCGGTGGGCGTGGGGCTGGCCTTCGTCGACACGCCGATCGCGGTGGTGGCGCTGGTGATCGGCCTGTGCACGTTCAGCATGGTCACGCTGGGCATCATGCTCGGCCACATGCTGGGCGCGATGGTCGGCCGGCGCGCGGAGATCATCGGCGGCCTGATCCTGGTCGGGGTGGGCGCGGTGATCCTGTACGAGCATCTTGCCGCGTGACGGGCGCCCATAAAAAACCCGGGGATCGCTCCCCGGGTTCCGTGGTCCTGCCGTGTCGCCGGACGGCCTACAACTTGTAGTTCAGCCCGAGCATCACCGTGCGGCCCCAGGTGTCGTACTCCAGCGGGCGTGTCAGCTGCACGTTGTTGGGCAGGCCGGCGACCTGCGCCGTCTTGTCCGGCGTGTTGGTGAGGTTGCTGACCTGCAGCAGCAGCGACAGGCCGTTCAGGCTGCCCTCGGAGAAGGCGTAGCCGAGCTGCAGGTCGGTCTGCTTGTTGGGCAGGTACTTGGTGTAGCCGAGCTGGTCGAACAGCGCCACCGCCTCGCCGGTGAACGACGAGCGGTAGCGCTCGGCCACGCGCACCGACCAGCCGTACTTCTCGTAGTACAGCGCCAGGTTGGCGACCTTGCGCGACAGCCCGGGCAGGGTCTTCGGGCCGCCCGGGATCGAGGAGATCGAGCTGATCGGGATGCTGCTGTTGGTCAGCGAGAAGTTCGCCTGCGCGCCGAAGCCGTCGAGTGCGTCGGCCAGCAGGCCGCCTTCCAGCGCACCGGACAGTTCCAGGCCCTGCATCTTGCCGCCGGTGCCGTTCGCCGGCCGGGTGAACGAGCCGATGTTGCTGCTCGGGGTGAGCGTGGGATCGTTGTTGGTGTAGTGCGAGAAGTCGTAGTCGAGCGTGGTCTGGTTGTAGATGTAGTTCAGCAGGTTCTTGTTGAACACCGCCGCGGCGAAGTAGCTGGACTTGCCGAAGTAGAACTCGTAGGAGAGGTCGGTGCCCACCGCCACGTACGGCTTCAGCTTCGGGTTGCCGCCGCTGCCGGACCACAGCACCTGGCCGGCGGCCGGGCCGTTCTGCGCCTTCGACAGGCCGGCCGAGGTGGCCACCTTCTCGTCGTCGATGCGCCCGCGCGCCATGGTCTTGGCCAGGCCGAAGCGCAGGTACTGGCGGTCGGTGAGGTGTGCCACCAGGTTCAGGCTGGGCAGCACGTTGTTGTACTTCGCGCCGTCCGTGATGCGGCCGACCAGGGTGTCCCCGTTGGTCTGCAGCGCGGTGGAGGACTGGTCGGTGCGCACGAACTGCACGCCCACGTTGCCGGTCAGCGGCACGCTGCCCAGCGTGGTCTCGATGTTGAACTTGGCGTAGGCCACCGGGACTTTCTCTTCCACCGTGTAGTTGCGGCTCCAGTCGCCCTGGCCGTTTCGCTCGGTCAGGTAGAACTGGCTGGCCAGCGCGCCCAGCACGTCGTAGTAGAGGATGCCCGGGATGCCGCCGTAGCCGAGCGAGGTGGACCCGCGCAGGAAGGCGGGATCCACCGGTGCGCTGAAGTGGTTGTCGTAGGTGCCCTGGGTGGAGCCGTTGCCGTTCAACCAGGCGAACTGCACGTCGGCCTGCTTGGTCTTGGTGCGGTCGGAATAGTTCACGCCCAGGTTCATGCTGCTGAAGATCCAGCCCAGCGGGTGGCTCACTTCCAGCCGCACGGCCTTGATGGTGTCCTTCTGGGTATCGAACTCCTGGCGGCCGTTGTAGCCGTAGCCATCCGGGTCGGTGAATACCACCTGGGACGGGTCGGCCAGGTTCACCGCCGGCGAGAAGTACGGATAGCCGTTGCCGGCCGGGGTGCGGAAGTCGACGCTGGTGAAGGCGCCGCCGGCCAGGCCGGTGAACAGGTAGGCGTCGTGCAGCTTCTTCTTCGCGCTGGAGTACGAAAGGTCGGCGGTGGCCATCCAGCCGTTGTCGAAGTCGTACTGGTTGTTCCAGCCGGCGGAGAACAGCTTGTCGTGTTCCTTGGTGTACTGGTTCTGCAGGATCGGCGCGATGCCGTCCATGGTGCCGGAGGTGACGATTGGATAGGGCTGCGCCGGCGTGACGCCGACGTTGGAGTAGCTGATGTTGTCCCACGGGCTGCTCGACCACTGCGCGCCGTTGGTGAACTTCTTCTCGCCGAAGATGGAGTGGTACAGGTCCAGCGTGGAGTGGTAGTGGTCGCCCGGTGCCCACTCCAGCACGGTCATCAGGCCGCTGCGTTTCTGGTTCAGCGACTGCGCGCGCAGCTGCATGCCTTCCTGCGAGATCACGCCGTCGGGCATGCCGGGCGTGTGCGGACCGCCCCAGTTGTCCTCGATGCTGCCCGGGCCGTTGTTCATGCTCCACCACCAGGCCTGGTACTGCTTTTCCTGGATCGGCGAGTCGAGGTGGGCGAAGCCCACGGCCAGGCCCAGGGTATGGTCGAAGAACTGGTTGATGTAGGAAATGCTGGCGCGGTGGCCCATGTCGCCGACGCCGCTGCCCGGGTTGAGCTTGCCGTTGCTGGTGTGCTCGCCGCGCAGGTTGACCGCGAAGGCGGGACCGGGCAGATCCAGCGGCTTGATCGTGTGCAGGTCGACGGTGCCGGACAGGCCCTGGCCGATCAGGCTGGCATCGGGCGTCTTGTAGATTGCCACGCCGCTGATCAGCTCGGACGGGTACTGGTCGTACTCGACGCCGCGGTTCTCGCCGATCGTGGCCTGCTCGCGCCCGTTCAGCGTGGTGCCGGCGAAACCGGGGTCCAGGCCGCGGATCGAGATCATGTTGGCGCGCCCGTTCAGGCGCTGGGTGGCCAGGCCCGGTACGCGCGACAGGCTCTCGGCGATGCTCGCGTCCGGCAGCTTGCCGATGTCCTCGGCGGAGATCGCCTCGATGATGTTGTCGGAGTTCTGCTTGGCTTTCAGCGAGTTCTCGATGCTGGCGCGGATGCCGGTGACGATGACGGCGTCGAGGTTGCTGACCGTGTTCTCGGACTTCTTGTTCTTCCTGGCGCTGGCGTCGACCTTCTGGTCGACCGGTGCCGTCTGGGTGCCCGTCGGCGTGGCCGTCGGTTCCTGCGCCTGCTGCGCCGACGCCGCGCCGGCCAGGGTCAGTCCGAGCAGGGCGGCGCAGGCGGCAGCCAGCGGTCGCTGATGAATACGGAGAGGCCGCGCAAGCAAGGTCGGCCGCGTGCGGTAAGTAGTCATGGTATTCCCTGGTCGAGATGGAGAGGTGCCCCCCGGCACCCGGATGCAGGCAGCATCGCTGCCTGCGGTCGGACAATATGCTACTGCTCGCCAGGGCCAGGGCGCTGCACCCCGTTACTCTTCGGTACAGGAACGGAGGAGTCGCTGTCGAACAGAACGGGCACGCCGCCAGCCTCGGTACACCTTCCGCCCGGTCGTATACCGATATGCACAAACCCGGAGATCGCTCCCCGGGTTCGCTGCCTTGCGCCGGCCGACATCGCCGGCGCGCGGTCGAAGACGAGGCCTTACTTCGCCTCCTTCTCCATCAGTTTTTCCACCATGCTCGCCGGCACGTCCTCGTAGTGGTCGAACTCCATGGT
>DATJJB010000377.1:0-4102 GCA_035492655.1 Kutzneria sp.
AGAACGGCTCGGCGGCGGGCACCTTCGTCCCGATCGACGCCATCGACGTGACCACGGCCGCCCAGGCCGCCGCGCCGGTCTACACGATCCCGCAGCAGCCGGGCACCGCGATCAGCCTCGTCGGCCGCGAGTCCAAGATCATCGTCGCCGACTACAACCTCGGCGGCAACCAGCTCCAGTACTCCACCTCGGAGATCATGACCAACGCGACGATCGCCGGCCGCGACGTCGCAGTGCTCTACGGCGACCACGGCTCCGACGGCGAGACGGTCCTGAACTACAAGACCGAGCCGACGGTGACCGCGACCGGCGGCACCGTCACCTCGACCTGGGACCCGGCCACCGGCGACCTGCGGCTGAACTACCAGCACAACGGCCTGATCCGGGTGCAGATCACCGGCGGCGACCACCCGCTTTTGCTGTTGCTGGCCGACACCGCCACGGCAGGGACGTTCTGGCGCCTGGACACCGCGGCCGGACCGGTGCTCGTGCGCGGCACGCACCTGCTGCGCGGCGCTGTCTCGGACGGATCGAGCCTGGCGCTGACCGGCGACAACGGCACCGACCCGTCGATCGAGGTCTTCGCCGCGGCCACGTCCGTGACCTGGAACGGCAAGTCGATCCATGCCAAGCCGACGGCCACCGGAAGCCTCACCGGCTCGATCAAGACCGCGGCGGCGATCACGCTGCCCGCGCTGACCGACTGGAAGCACACGCAGGAGTCGCCGGAATCCGAGCCAGGGTTCGATGACTCCTCGTGGCAGGTGGCGGACAAGACCACGTCGAACAGCACGACCACGCCAAGCACGCTTCCGGTGCTTTTCGCCGACGACTACGGCTTCCACACCGGCAGCACCTGGTACCGCGGCCACTTCACCGGCACCGGCGGCGAGACCGGTGTCACCTTGTCCGCGCAGAGCGGCGGCGGCGCCGCGGCGTCATCGGTCTGGCTCAACGGCACGTTCCTCGGAAGTTCCACCTCCGACGGCACGAAGACTTACACCTTCCCGCCCGGCCTGCTCAAAACCGGCGGCGACAACGTCATCTCCGTCCTGACCGTGGACATGGGACACGAGGAGGATTACAACGGCGGCAACACGAACTCGGCGGCCCGTGGCCTGACGGGCGCGTCGCTGGTCGGCGCACCGCTGAACACGATCACCTGGCGGCTGCAGGGCGTGCGCGGCGGCGAGGACACCGTCGACATGGTGCGTGGGCCGCTCAACACGGGCGGGCTGTACGGTGAGCGCGCCGGCTACATGCTGCCCGGGTACCCGACCAAGACCTGGCAGCCGGTCACCCTGCCGGCCACCGACACCACGCCCGGGGTTTCCTGGTACAACACCGACGTCACCCTGAGCCTGCCCAAGGGCCAGGACACGTCCATCGGCCTGACGATCACCGACGATCCGTCCCGGAAATACCGCGCGGAGATCTACGTCAACGGCTGGGACATGGGCAACTATGTCAACTACCTGGGTCCACAGCACAGCTTCCCGATCCCCAACGGGGTGCTGAACCCGCATGGCAAGAACACCATCGCGATCGCGGTGTGGAACCTCGACGGTTCGACCGGCGGGCTGGGAACGGTCGCGCTGACCGATTACGGGAGCTATGCGTCCTCGCTCAGTGTTCCGATGAACGACAGCCCGTCCTACGACAAGAAGCTCTACGCGATGCCCCCCGTCGCGGCGAAGTCCGCGGTGAGCCTGGAGCTGCCCGGATCGGCGGTCGCGGGCCAGGAGTTCACCGCGAAGGCGACGGTCAGCGCTCCCACCGGCGGGCCGACCCTGCGGACGGGAGCAGCGGCGCTGGCCGCACCGGCCGGCTGGACGGTCGTGCCGGTGTCGTCGCCGCCCGCGGGTACCAAGGTCCTCGGCGGCGCGTCGGCGACCTACACCTGGGACGTGACGGCGCCGGCTACGCTCCCGGCGATCAGCACGCTGACGGTCACGGCGCAGCTCACCCAGAACGGCCACGCGGCGAGCGTGACCGACGAACGGACGGTCGGCCGCGTCCCGCCGCCGCCACCGGCGGGCAGCGACCAAGTCAGTGATCTGCCGTTCCTGTCGGCCACCAACGGCTGGGGCCCGGTGGAACGCGACCAGAGCGTGGGCGGCACCGCGGCGAACGACGGAACTCCGCTGAAGATCAACGGAACGACGTATGCCAAGGGGCTGGGCACGAACTCGCCCAGCGACGTGCAGGTCTACCTCGCCGGCCAGTGCACCGAGTTCACCGCCACGGTCGGGATCGACAACAACAGTCCGGGCACGGTCACCTTCGCCGTCAGCCTCGACGGCAAGGTCCTGGCCAGCACTCCGGTGCTCAACAGCAAGTCGGCGGCGGTAGCCATCGACGTGCCGGTCACCGGCGGGCAGGTACTGGATCTGTCGGTAGGCGACGGCGGCGATGGAAACGGCAACGACCACGGGGATTGGGTGAACCCGATCCTGACCTGCTCAGGCACGTAGGCGTAGCGGTAGGAATGAGCGGTTCGGGTGGCGGTCGCGCAAGCGGCCGCCACCCGAACGGCTTTCGGCCCACGACGACACGCGCTGACACGCCTCCCAGGCTCTGCTTCGGGCGCGGGCGCGTGTCCGGTCGGTGCGGCGACATGGCCGGGTTCCCCTTCCCACCGGGTGGCAGCGCCCCGGCAGTGCAGATCGTCACCCCATAGGGGCACACTCCTAATGGTTAGTCAATATGAACATTTACTCACCTCTCTCGACACCAGGCCCGCGCCGCCGGACCGGGCGCCGCGGCCGGCGCGCGCGTGACCCTGCTGCCTGCGGGCACGGGCCGGCCGCATTCCGGCGCGGGCCGCCCGTGCGGGACGCGGGGCTACGTCGACGCCACCGTGGGGGTATTGACTAACCATTAGTCCAACTGCTGTGATGGCGGGCACTGATTCGACGGCCGGGCAGCGCCCCGGCGGAGAGGGAACTCGGCCATGTTGCTGCACTGGCGCAAAGCACGGCACCTGTCCCGCAGAACGAGCACCCACAAACTGATCGCGGCCTTCGGCGTGGCCGCCGCCGCGGCGATCGTCCCCGCGGCCTCGGCCGGCCCGGCCTCGGCCACACCCACGCCCGACGCCTACACGGTGAGCACCGTGCTCATCGGCTCAAGCGGCGCGATCGGCGCCCTGTACCAGCCACAGTCCCCCACGGTGCAGGAGTCCACCGCCTTCGTGCTCACCCACGAGGACAACAACTTCATCGGCACCACCCCGTGCGTCCAGCTCGCGCAGCGCGGTTACACCGTCATGTGCGTGAAGTCGGAGTTCGACGACCAGGCGCTCGCCAACTTCGACGCCCTCGCCCTCGATGTGGGCAGCAGCGTCGAGTACCTGCGCGGCGTGGCCCCCGTCAAGCACGTCGTCCTCGTCGGCTACAGCGGCGGCGGCTCGATCATGAGCTACTACCAGAACGTCGCCCAGAACGGCATCGCCACCTGCCAGGCCCCCGCACGCCTGGACCCGTGCAGTTCCAAGCTCGCGAACATGCCCCCGGCCGACGGCGTCGTCCTCCTCGACGCCATCCCCGGCATCGCGTTCGCCGACCTCGCCCAGCTCGACCCGTCGGTGACGAACGAGTGCAACCTGCGGGCCGTCAATGACAAGCTGAACATGTTCAGCCCGGTCAACGGCTACGCCGCCACCGGCTCGTCCAGCTACTCCGTCGGCTTCGTCAACCGGTACACCGCCGCCCAGGGAGCCCGCGAGGCCGGCCTCGTCAGCCAGGCCCAGCACCTGCTGACCCAGGTCGACAACGGCAAGGGCCAGTACTCCAACGACGCCCCGATGAACGTCGGCCGCGACGAGGCCGCCATCTGGTACGCCGACCTCAACCTCCTGTCGCACACCAAGGGCGCGTTCCCGCTCATCTCCCCCCAAGACCCCAACGGCAGCGCGCCCCAGGTCATCCACTCGGTCCGGGTCACCTCGGCCAGCCAGGCCACCGATGACCAGTGGAGCTCGCGCCTCGGCGGCTTCACCGCCTCCTCGTTCACGTCCGTCGCCGCCATCAAGGCACCCGACCTGCGCATCACGGCCGACGACATCACCGGCGTCGACTGGGACTCCACCAACACCGCCACC
>DATJJB010000378.1:0-6157 GCA_035492655.1 Kutzneria sp.
CACGGACAGTTCCGCGGATTCGCTGCTCAGTGGCGTCCCGGAGGCGTCGGCCTTCCTCACCGCCCCTGAGACCGCCTGTCATTCGCCCTTCGGGGCCCTGGTTAACTCCTTGCCCGTTGGGGAGTCGTGATACCGCGACCCAGGTGCGTGGTGGTCGGCGGGGCCGGTGCGGTGGGCACGCTCTTCGCGGAGCTGCTCGCCGGCTCCGGCTGGGAAGTGTCCGCAGTGGACAAGCAGTCACGCCCGATTCCCTGTGCCGACAGTGTTTCCGGTGATATTCTCGATCCGCAGCCACCGCTGCGCGCTCTGCTGGCCGCCGCCGACGTCGTCGTGCTGGCGGTGCCCGAGCCGGTCGCATGCTCCGCGCTGTCCCCCCTCGCACGCAGCATGCGACCCGGTGCCCTGATCGTGGACACGCTGTCGGTCAAGGGCCCGTTCGCCGCCGAGGTGGCCCGGGCCCCGATCGAGCAGCAGGTGCTCGGCGTCAACCCGATGTTCGCGCCGAGCCTCGGTTTCCCCGGCCGCCCGGTGGCGGTCGTGGAACTCCGGGGCGGGGACCGGGCGACGGCGTTCACCGAGCTGCTGACGTCCTGGGGCGGCCGGGTGGTCCGGGTGAGCGCCGACCGGCACGACCGGCTCGCGGCGGCCAGCCAGGCCCTGACGCACGCCGCGGTGCTGGCCTTCGGCGCGGCGCTGGCCGCGCTGGACGTCGGGATCGAGGAGCTCACCGCGATCGCCCCGCCGCCGCACCGCACCCTGCTCGCCTTGCTCGCTCGCATCACCACCGGCACGCCCGAGGTGTACTGGGACGTGCAGGCCGCCAATTCCCTTGCGCCGCAAGCCCGTCAGGCGCTGGCGGCGGCCGCCCGCGACCTGGCCGACCTCGTCGACGCCGGTTCGCCCGAGGATTTCACCGCGCTGCTGGAGGGGTTGCGCGGCTACCTCGGGTCGACCGTCTCATTGCACTCCGCCGCCTGTGCGCGGTCGTTCGACGCCATCCGCTGAATTCAACTCCGTGAGGTGTCTCGATGACCCTGTCCGTTGACACGATCCTGTCGCCGCAGCAACGCGCCGCGCTGGCCGCAGACCCGACCGTCGGCGGCGGCAACCTGCTGCCCTCGGCGATCAAGGCCAACGCCCACCCGGACAAGCCTTTCCTGCACTCGGTCCGTCCGATCACCAACACCGACGGGCAGCCGCAGCACACCTTCACCCTGCTGGAGCTGGACCAGCTGGTGCAGAGCTGGTCGGTCTTCTATCTGAGCAAGGGCGTCCAGCCGCGCGACCGGGTCGCCGTGCACATCGAGGACTCGTACGCCTACTCCGTGCACTTCCATGCCCTGGCCCAGATCGGCGCGATCGGCGTGCTGATCAACAGCCGGGCCAGCGACTTCATCGCCAAGTCGCTGCTGGCCCAGACCACGCCGGTCGGCCTGTACATCGACCGGGAACGCCTGGCCCAGCTGGGCGAACTGCCCGAGCCGGCCTGGATCGTCGTCGCCGAGGACGTGCCCGCGCCGCCGGCCGCCACGCTGGCCGACACCGACCGGTTCCGGCACGTCGCCGAGGACCCGGTGGTCATCCTGCACTCCTCCGGCACCACCGGCGTGCCCAAGCCGACCATCCATACCCACGAGTCCATCGCCGCCGGGCCCAAGTTCCGTCTGGTGGACCACAAGGAACGGCCCGGCGCGGTCACGCTGACCGGTCTGCCGCAATCACACCTGGGCTGCATCGCGTACAGCACCTATGCCGTGCTGGCCGGCGCCAACACCATCGCCGGCCGCGACTACAGCGGCGCCGACCTGATCGACGCGGTCGTCGAACACC
Source organism: Kutzneria sp. (assembly GCA_035492655.1). GTDB lineage: Bacteria > Actinomycetota > Actinomycetes > Mycobacteriales > Pseudonocardiaceae > Kutzneria. The sequence continues at coordinate 1,831 of DATJJB010000378.1, forward strand.
GGCCGACCGCCGTGATGTCCTTCGCCCACGCGTATTCCGAGATTCCCGCCCTCGCGCTGGAGCCGGGAACCGTTGACTCCGTTGACTTCTGGGTGTCCATCGGCGACGCTGTGCACGAGGCGCACATCCACCACCTGCTGCGCCAGCGGTCCGCCGACCGTCCCGAAGCGACCTTCCTGGACCGCCTCGGCACCACCGAGCTCGGCTGGGGCGCGCTGCTCAAGGCCCGCACGTTGCGCACCGAGCGCAACGACCGCTGCGCCGGCCAGCCCGTCGGCGTCTCCGAGGTCGCCATCCTGCGCAAGGACGGCTCGTTCGCCGACGACAACGAGGTCGGCCTGCTGGCCGCCAAGGGGCCGGCGATCACGCCCGGCTACTGGGGCAACTCCGACCTCACCTACCGGTTCCGGCTCGGCGGCTACTGGCTGACCGGCGACAACGCCTACCGGGACGAGCACGGCGACCACTTCCTGGTCGACCGGACCGTGGACGCCATCGAAACCGCCAAGGGCACCGGCTACTCGGTGTTCATGGAGGAGGCGATCCTGTCCGACGTGCCGGATGTCGTCGACATCGCGGTCATCGCCGGCCGGGCCGGCGCCACCGTGGTGCCGGTCGCCGTCGTGACGGTCCGGGCCGAGGTCGAGGCCGAGAAACTGCTGCGGCTGGCCAACGAGGCCCTCACGAGGGCCGGGCATCTCCAGCTCGGCGTGCTGGAGATCGCCTCAGGCGACGAGGACCTGCCCGTCGGCGTCACCGGCAAGGTGCTCAAGCGCCAGCTCCGCGAGAAGTACACCGATCTTGCCACCTATGTCTCCACCCACACCGGGTCGGCGGTCGCCGTCCAGGGCCAGCTGTAGCCACCGCCTCCGCCAGGGAAGGGATATCTCATGTCCAACACCGTCATGGTCTTCGACACCGCCGTCTCCGACGAGCAGATCCAGGCTTGGCAGCACCACTTCGAGCTCGCCGGCGCCCGCTCCACCGCTTACCGGCTCGGGTCGACGCCCGTGCTCGTCGCCCCGGACGTCCCGCACGACACCGCCGTCTCCGGTTGGCTGCCCCGTCCGCTCCGCGAGGTGCCGCTGACCGGCGAGATCCGGCTCTCCGACCGGGCCCTCCGGCCTGAGGGCACCGTAGTGCGGATCGGGCAGGCCACCATCGGCGACGGCACCGTCAACGTGTTCGCCGGCCCGTGCGCCGTCGAGACCCGTGAACAGCTGTTCGCCAGCGCCGACGCCGTCGCCCAGTGCGGTGTCGTGGGCCTGCGCGGCGGGGCCTTCAAGCCCCGGACCTCGCCCTACAGCTTCCAGGGCCTGCGCTGGGCCGGTCTCGACCTGCTGGCCGAGGCCCGCGAGCGGACCGGCCTGCCCATCGTCACCGAGGTCGTCGAGCCCGACCACGTGGAGCGCGTCGCCGCCACCGCCGACGCCCTCCAGATCGGCGCCCGCAACATGCAGAACTTCTCCCTGCTCACCGCGGCCGGCCAGGCCGGCATCCCGGTGGTGCTCAAGCGCGGCTTCGGCGTCACCATCGACGAGACCCTCGGCGCCGCCGAATACCTGCTCAACCAGGGCAACGACCAGGTCATCCTGTGTGAGCGCGGCATCCGCACCTTCGAGAACGCCACCCGCTTCACCCTCGACCTGTCCGCGGTGGCCGTGTTCAAGCAGCGCTCCCACCTGCCGGTCATGGTCGACCCCAGCCACGCCGCCGGCATCCCCTCCCTGGTCGAGCCGCTCACCCTCGCCGCCGCCGCGGTCGGCGCCGACGCCCTGCTCATCGACGTGCACATCCGCCCCGAGCAGGCCCTCTGCGACGGCAAGCAGGCCATGCTGCCCACCGACTTCGCCCAGCTCATGGGCAAGCTGGAGATGCTCGCCATGGGTGTCGGCCGCAAGATGGGCAACGTCGCCCGCGCCGACATCGGCAAGCTGCTGGCGCAGGTCTGAGCCGCGATCGTCCCGGCCGGTCCTCCCACCGGCCGGGACGGCTCGCCCTCGGACCGGCAAACCCGGCCTGACCTGCCGCAATGCGTCCGCGACCGGGCACGCGGCCCCGCTCACTCGGTAAACTTCGCCTCCGTGAGCGAGCCCACCCGGCAGCGGACCCTGTGGCAGCGCGGCATCGCCGCACCGATCCGGGCGTTCCTGCGCACCGAGTCGGCCAGCGCCGGCGTGCTGGTCGCGGCGATCGTGGCCGCGCTGCTGTGGTCCAACGTGGACACCGGCTCCTACGAGGCGTTCTGGCGGACCACGTTGTCGGTGCGGCTGGGTGGCGCCGAGGTCTCGGCCGACCTCCGCGAGTGGGTGAACAGCGGCCTGATGACGCTGTTCTTCCTGGTCGTCGGCCTGGAGGCGCGCCGCGAGTTCGACCTCGGCGACTTCCGCGACCGGCGGCGCTTCCTGCTCCCGTTCAGCGCCGGCCTGGTCGGCCTGGCCCTGCCCGCGCTGATCTACACCGTGGTCAACCTCGGCGGCCCCGGCGCCCACGGCTGGGGCGTGACGATGTCCACCGACACGGCCCTGGCCCTCGGCCTGCTCACGCTGCTCGGCCGCGGTGTCCCGGACCGGGTGCGGGTCTTCCTGCTCACGGTCTTCGTCGTTGATGACCTCGTTTCCCTGTTGGTGATCGCCATCGCCTACAGCGAGCAGATCAGCGTCCTGCCGCTGGTCATTTCGGTGCTGGTGTTCGTCGTGCTGGTCGTCCTGCGCGTGGCCGGCGTGCGCAGCGGTGTCGTGCACGCGCTGCTCGGCGTCATCTCCTGGTTGGCCCTGCTGGAGAGCGGTGTCGACCCGGTCGTCGTCGGGCTCGGCGTCGGCCTGGCCACGTCGGCCTACACCCCGGCCCGCGACGACCTGGAACGGGCCACCGGCCTGTTCCGGCTGTTCCGCGAGCAGCCGACGGCCGAACTGGCCCGTGAGGCCACCGCCGGGCTGAACCGGAGCCTGTCGCCCAACTCCCGGCTGCAGAACATGTTCCACCCGTGGACCAGCTACGTCATCGTGCCGCTGTTCGGCCTGGCCAACGCCGGCGTCGCCATCGACGGCGGCTTCCTGGCCCGCGCCTACACCTCGCCGGTGACGCTCGGCATCATCCTCGGCTACGTCGTCGGCAAGCCCGTCGCCGTCGTCGGCACCACGTGGCTGATCACCCGGCTCAGCCACGGCCGGATCCGGCCGCCGGTCGGCTGGCTGGCCGTCGCCGGCAGCGGCACCATCGCCGGCATCGGCTTCACCGTCTCGCTGCTCATCGCCACGCTTGCCCTGCGGGGCCAGGAACTCGACCAGGCCAAGGTCGGCGTGCTGTCAGCGGTGCTCCTCTCGTCCGGTGTCACGTGGGCCGTCTACCACACGACCCGCTACCTCTCGCCCAAGAAGAAGGCACTGGCGCTGCTCGGCACCTCCGAGCAGCTCATCGACCTCGTCGACGAGGTCGACCCGGACCGCGACCACATCCGCGGTCCCGCCAACGCCTCCGTCACCGTCGTCGAGTACGGCGACTTCGAATGCCCCTACTGCGGTCTCGCCGAGCCCGTCGTCCGCGACCTGCTCACCGACACCGATCTTCGTTACGTGTGGCGCCACCTCCCGCTCACCGATGTCCATCCCCGTGCCCAACTGGCCGCCGAAGCCGCCGAGGCCGCCGCCGCCCAGGGCGCTTTCTGGCCCATGCACGACCTGCTCATGCAGCGCCAGGACAATCTCCGTATCGTCGATCTCCTTTCCTACGCCGAGGAACTCGGCCTCGACCGCGAGCGCTTCCACGACGACGTCAAGCGCCACCAGCACGAGGCCCGCATCGCCCAGGACGTCCAGTCGGCCGACCTCAGCGGCGTCTCCGGCACCCCCACCTTCTTCATCAACGGCCAGCGCCACTACGGCTCGTTCGACCTCGAAACCCTGACCGCCGCGGTGAAGACCGCCCGGGCCCGCGCGGTGATCGAGCGCCACCAGGCCGCCCGGACCGCGTAAACCGATTGCCCTCACTGCCTAGCCTCGATGCATGGGGCGAACAGTGGTGACGACGTCGATCCCGTACGTGAACGGGTCGCCGCACATCGGTCACGCGCTGGAGCTCGTGCAGGCGGATGTGCTTGCGCGGCACCGGAGACAGCGTGGCGACGACGTGTGGGCGCAGACGGGGACGGACGACAACGCGCTGAAGAACGTGCGCAGCGCGGAGACGGAGGGCATCCCGGTCGCGGACTACGTCGCCCGCATGGCGGACCGCTTCGTCGCGCTGAACGAGGCGCTGGACCTCTCCTTCGACGACTTCGTGCGCACCAGCACCGACCCCCGCCACCGACCCGCCGTCGAACGGCTGT
>DATJJB010000379.1:0-5335 GCA_035492655.1 Kutzneria sp.
TCGCCCCGGTCACGTCGGCGTGCAGGGTCTTGGCGGCGTCGCCCCGTTTGATGAGACCGGAGTCGGCGACCTTCGTCCCGTCGGCCCAGATCTCGAAGCTGACCGAACCGGCGCCGGTCTTCTCGTCGTCGAGACCGACCACGGTGTCCACCGCGGAGCAGCGGCCGGCGAGGTAGTAGGTGACGGTGCTGGGCGCGTTGGTGCCGAGGCCCTTGGCGTAGGTGACGCCGCCGAGCTTGATCGGATGCCCGTCGCCGGCCTTGGACTCGCCGTTGCTGGTGTTGCGTTCCACCGGCCCGTAGCCGTTGTCGGCCGACAGCCACGGATCGTCGCCGAGCTGGGTGGCCCCGGACGGCAGCGGTGTGGCGACGGAAACCACGAGATCGTAGTCCACAGTGGACTTACCGGGCTCGTAGGTTGTGCTGACGTGCAAGGGATAGCTGCCCGGTGGAGTGCCGGCGGGCGTGGTGACGGACCAGCGGGCCGGCAGGTCATGGCCGGGCGGCAGCACGGGGAAGAAGGTCGGTGTCGTGGCCTTGACCGTCCAGCCGGCGGGGCCGGTCAGTTTGACGCCGGCGAAAAGTCCAGGCAGGACACCGTCATTGCTGGTCGTCGTGGTCACCGTGGTGGTGGCGCCGGGCTGCACGAGGGCGGGCGCGCCGGGATAGGGGACCGGCAGGTCGGCGTTGGTGTGCACGGCCGGCGGGTTCGACCACCAGTTGCCGCCGGCGTGCACACGGAACATCGTGGTGCCGTGCGCCGGCACGGTGGCGCTGATCTTGCCGGCCGTCTCGAACGTCCGGTGCGACCACAGGTCGGTCAGCTGGTACCCGAACGCCTTGGGCAGGCCGACCGCCGCGGCGGTGGTGCTGATCGTCGCCGGCGAGTTGTTCTCGTTGAACAGCGCGACCGCCCGGTCGCCGCCGGCCAGCGGCTTGCTGACCACGTGCAGACCGTTCACATTGGACAGTTCGGTGCCCTGGACCCCCAACGGATCCTGGTCGACGGCGATCACGTCGCGGTTGGTCAGGATGCTCATCGTGGCCGGCGTGGCCTTGCGGATGTCCGAGCCGATCAGCAGCGGCGCGGCCATGATCGACCAGAGGCTGAAGTGGCTGCGGTACTCCGTGTCGGTCATGCCGCCGTTGCCGACCTCCAGCATGTCCGGGTCGTTCCAGTGCCCCGGTCCGGCGTACGGCGCGAGCACCACGTTCTTCTTGAAGATGGACAGCATCGAGCTGTACTTGTCACTGATGTCGCCGGTGGTCCGCCACGAGTTGCCGACCGCGGGGCCCCACGTCCAGGGCTCGTTGACGCCCCATTCGCAGAGGCTGTACAGGATCGGCCGCCCGGTCGCGGCCAGCGCGTCGCGCATCGCGCTGTACCGGTCGATGTACTGCTGCGTGGTGGTGCTGCCGGCGTTGTTGCAGTTGTCGTACTTCAGGTAGTCCACGCCCCATGACGCCCACAACGCCGCGTCCTGCTTCTCGTGCCCCAGCCCACCGGGGAAGCCCGCCGAGTTGCAGGTTTTCGTGCCGGCGCTGGAATACAGGCCGAACTTCAGGCCCTTCGAGTGCACGTAGTCGGCGACCGCCTTGATGCCGTCGGGAAAGCGCACCGGGTCCGCCACCAGGTCGCCGCTCGCGTCCCTGGCCGGCAGCGCCCAGCAGTCGTCCAGGTTGACGTACTGGTAGCCGGCGTCCTTCAGTCCCGACGAGACGAACAGGTCGGCGATGCCCTTGACCATCGTCTCGTTGAAGTCGCCGCTGCAGTGCGTCGCGTTCCAGTTGTTGAACCCCATCTGCGGGGTGCGGGCCAGACCGTTGTCCAGGGCCACCGCGGCCGGCGCGGCGACCAGCGCCAACCCGGCCGCCGCGGTGGCCGCCGCGACCCCGATCGCCGCCAGCCGTAACCGGACAGACATCGGACCTCCTCGTCGACAAGGGCGGTGAGGCCCATCACACAAGGAGCCGTCCAAGGCCGCAAGGATCGAAAGACCACTTGACAGCGGCCGGGTGACGGTCAGTGCAGCGTGCCCTCGGGGACAAGCAGGTCATCGGAGGTCTGGACGCAGGCGAGGGTGAAGGCGGCGAGGCCGTCGGCGATGGTGCGGAGCGGGAGGGAAGGTCGGGAGGCGCCGGTGGAGGCGGTCGTCTCGGCGCTGTAGGGGACGTGCACGAAGCCGCCGCGGATGCCCGGCGCGGTGGTGGCGATGAGGTGCATGAGGCCGTAGAAGACGTGGTTGCAGACGAAGGTGCCGGCGGAGTAGGAGACGGCGGCCGGGATGCCGGCGGAGCGCATGGCGCTGACGCCGGCCTTGATGGGGAGCCCGGTGAAATAGGCGGCGGGGCCGCCGTCGACGATGGGCTCGTCGATCGGCGACCGGCCGCTGTTGTCGGGAATCCGGGCGTCGTCGAGGTTGATCGCGACGCGCTCGGGGGTGATGACGTCACGGCCGCCGGCCAGGCCGACGGCGATCACGACGGAGGGGTTGTGCGCGAGCACCGCCTGCCGCAGCACGGCGAGGGAATCGCCGAACGCGCAAGGCAGGAGCTGCTTGACCACGGTGACGCCGGGCAGGTCGACGAGGCTGACGGCGTCCCAGGAAGGGTTGACGTCGTCGCCGGCGAACGGCTCGAAACCGGTCAGCAGCACGGTGCTCATAACTCAGAATCCCATCAGGTACATGATCGCGATGTTGCACACCAGCAGCGGCCCGGCGGTCGGCAGCTGCGCCTTGATCGGCCCGTAGCGGTCCTTCATCTCCAGCAGCACGGCCGGCACGATGTTGAAGTTGGCCGCCATCGGCGTGCACAGCGTGCCACAGAACCCGGCCAGCATGCCCACGGCGAACACGATCGCCGGGTTGCCGTGGAAGCCCTGGATCAGCACGGGCCAGCCGATCGCGGCGGTCATCACGGGGAAAGCGGCGAACGCGTTGCCCATCACGATGGTGAACAGGGCCATCCCGACGCAGTACAGGATCACCGCGATGAGCAGCGATCCCTTGGGCAGGATCCCGGACACGATGGTGCCGACCGCGGTCCCGACGCCGGAGTTGGCGAACACCAGGCCCAGCACGGCGAGCATCTGCGGCAGCACGACGGCCCAGCCGATGGACTGCAACAGTCGGGTGCCCTCGACGAGCGGCAGCGTGAGCTTCACGCCGCCGGCCGGCCGCAGCAACACGAGCCCGACCGCGGTGGCCACGACGGCGCCGACACCGAGACCGGTCAGCGTTGCCGTTCCGGTGGCCAGCAACGGCTTCCCACCGATCTTGATGGACACGAGCATCGTGCCGAAGATCAGCGCAACCAACGGGATCATCAGCGCGGGGATGAACAGCTTGCTGCGCAAGGTGTTCGCCGCGGAGAGGCGATCGGCCTGATTGGTGGTGGCGATGGCCGTCCGGCCAAGGGCGCCGAAGCCGGCCAGCCCGGCGATGATCAGCACGGCCAGCCCGAGCGGCCACGGCGGCGCGGTCTTGTTCACGACGAACGTGGAGTAGCAGAAGGACAGTCCCAGCAGCGCCCAGAACGCGGCGCCGCCGTACTGCGCGCCGCGGTAGCTGAAACCCGCGCCGATCAGGAAGAACAGGCCACAGGCCCAGTACAGCCACTCGGCGTCGATCATCGCGCTGCCACCTCCCGCGTGGTGGAGGTCTTGGCCAGGCTCCGGTCGAGCCACAGCAGCCGGGCGGCGTGGATGAGGTACGCGCAGACGGCGGTCGGAATGGCCCAGACCGCGATCTGCAACGCGTCCAGCTTCAGGTGGTACGTGCTGTCCACGAAGCTGGTGATCAGCAGGATCGAGCCGACGGCGAGGAAGATGTCCTCGCCGAAGAACAGGCCAACGGTGTCCGAGCTGGCGGAGAAGGCTTTCACGCGTTCGATCTGCCGATCGGACAGCTCGCCGTGCCGGCGCAGCGCCGCGGCCAGCGCCATGGGGGAGATCAACGGCCGGACGGTCTGCGCCGGGCCGCACATGCCGGTCAGCCCCAGCGCCGCGGTGCCCTGGCGGATCAGCATGTACGCCGCGAGCAGCCGGCCGGTGGTCAGCGCGCGCAGCTTGCCGATCAGACGCGCGGCCTGCTGCTGCAGGCCGTACCGTTCGAGCAGGCCGATCGCCGGCAGGGTGATCACGTAGATGGTGACCGAGCGGTTGCCGGCGAAGCCGGTGCCGAAGGTGTCCAGGATGGCGACCGGGTTGAGGCCGCCGAGCAGGGCCGTGACGATGCCGGAGACGGTGACGACCAGCATCGGATTCAGGCGCAGCGCGAAGCCGATCACCACCAGGGCGACGCCGATGAGGACGACCATGTGCCCTCCTTCACGGGATGGGAGTTCCCTGGAGGGTAGGTCTTGTTCAACAATCCTACAAGACTGTATGACGCTGCGTGATGCCGGCCCCCGTCGCTGAGCTGGGTGAAACGTCCGACTTCCGGCGGGTACCGACCGGTGCGCCTAGCCGGTCAACTGGTCCGACACTGCTACACCGTGTCACGCCCTGGAGTCACGGAAGGATCCCTGCCCATGCGCAAGCGCGCCCTGCTCGGCGCCCTCTTCGGCGCCCTGCTCGCCACGTCGGCAGTCGCCGCACCCACCGCCACCGCCGCCCCCTCAGCGATCGACTTCTCCGGCACGGTCGCCCTGAACAACTGCTCCGGCTCGCTGGTCAAGCTGGGCAGCGCCCCGACCTCGGGCCCGGCCCTGGTGCTGACCAACGGCCACTGCTACGAAGGCGGCTTCCTCGACCCGGGCGAGGTCCTGGTCAACCGGTCCTCCTCGCGCTCGTTCACGCTGCTGTCGCCGAGCGGCGGCAACCTGGGCACGCTGCGCGCGAGCAAGGTCGCCTACGCCACCATGACCGACACCGACATCACGCTCTACCAGCTCAACACCACCTACGACGCGATCAAGTCCCGGTACGGCATCAGCCCGCTGGAGATCTCCACCGCGCACCCGACCGCCGGCACCGCGATCAAGGTGGTCTCGGGCTACTGGAAGCGGATCTACAGCTGCGACATCGACGGCTTCGTCTACCGCCTCAAGGAAGGCGACTGGACCTGGAAGGACTCGATCCGCTACACGTCCACCTGCAACACCATCGGCGGCACCTCGGGCTCGCCGATCGAGGACCCCAGCGGCAAGCTGATCGGCATCAACAACACCGGCAACGAGAACGGCGAGCGCTGCACCGTCGACAACCCGTGTGAGGTCGACCAGGCCGGCAACGTCACCGTGCACGAGGGCACGAACTACGGCGAGGAGACCTACCTGCTCGCCGGCTGCATGACCGGCAGCGCGGTCGACCTGACCAAGGCCGGCTGTGCCCT
>DATJJB010000380.1:0-20590 GCA_035492655.1 Kutzneria sp.
CGCCGACGCGCTGTCGGCGCAGTTCCGGGCCATCGGCGGTGTGGTGCTGCCGTGAGTCTCTGCTCCACCGCCGGCTTCGAGCTCGACGAGCTGCCGGCGCTGTCCCGGACCGCGGTGCCCCGCAACGATTTCCTGCGGGACAACGCAGCCGAGCTGGCCCGGCTGTGGCCGACCGCCCGGCTGCTGCCGGTCGACCGCCGCGGCCGGGCGCCGATGGGTCGCTCCGGCGACCTGCCGGTGCTGGACTTCCGGGCCACCGAAGGGCCGACGCCGCCGGCCGACGCCGTGCTGCTCGGCGAGCAGGACGGGGTCTGCTACTGGGCCGTGCGGGCCGAGCCCGACGGTCCGGTGCAGGAGGGCATGGGCTGGGACGCCACGCTGCCCGACACCGACGAGCCGGTGTGGCAGGACCTGCGGCTGGCCGGCGGCCTGCTCAGCGCCGAGGACGCCGGGCTGCTGACCACGGCGGTGGCCGTGCTCAGCTGGCACGACAACGCCGGCTTCTGCGCCAAGTGCGGGTCGCGGGTCGAGCCTCGGCGGGCCGGCTGGGCCACGCACTGCACCGGCTGCGGACGTGAGGAGTACCCGCGCACCGATCCCGCCGTCATCTGCCTCGTGCACGACGGCGGCGACCAGGTGTTGCTGGCGCGCCAACCGATCTGGCCGCCCGACCGCTATTCCGTGCTGGCCGGTTTCGTCGAGGGTGGCGAGTCCCTCGAGGCCTGCGTGGTCCGGGAAATATGCGAAGAAGTCGGCATTACGGTCGAATCGGTGCATTATCTCGGCAGCCAGCCCTGGCCGTTTCCCCGTTCCCTCATGGTCGGTTTCAGCGCCGTCGGCGATCCCACCCTGCCGTTGGTGCCGGCCGAGGGCGAGATCGAGAAGGCCCGCTGGGTGCACCGCGACGAGGTCCGAGCAGTGCTCGCCGCCGGCGGCACCGGTCCCGGCCTGATCCTGCCCGGCGTCACCTCGATCGCCCGCCGCATGCTCGAGTCGTGGGCGAAGTCCTGAGCCACCACCAGTTGTGGCCGTACGGCCGGTTCCCGCTTCCGGGGAGCCGGCCGTCGGCGTCCTGCCGGCAGTGTCCGTTGTGGATATCCGACCGCAGACGGACGCAATTACCGACTTTCGTTGGTTGATCCTGCATCGCCGGCGACAAAGAGTGAGCGGTGCATGGGGGCATCGAGCAAAAGTCGGAGTTGGCGAAAGATGCGTTTGAGACCTCTGGCCGCCGTCGCGGCCAGCGTGATGGTGCTCGTGCCGGTGGTGCCGGCCTTGGCGTCGGCCGCGACCGGCGACCTGAGCCAGGGCGCCAAGCAGCCGGTGATCGTGGTGCTCAAGGACCAGCACCCGGACGCCCCGGTGACCAAGGGGGACAACAGCCGCCGGCAGGGGCTGACCCGGTCCGACCAGCAGCCGCTGGTGGATCAGGCCAAGCAGACCGGCGCGGCCGACGTGAAGCAGTTCAGCGTGGTCAACGGCTTCTCGGCCAAGCTGACCGGCGCCGAGCAGCAGCACCTGGCGAGCGATCCGCGTGTGCAGGCCGTGTACCCGGACCTGGCCGTGCGCAAGGCGGAGACGCCGCAGGCCATCGGCGAGGCGCCCGCGGCCACCGCGGGATCCGGAGCCTGCCCCACGGATCCGGCCAAGCCGCTGCTGGAGCCGGAGGCGCTGCAGACCACGCACGTCGCCGATGACGACGCGAGCAAGCCTCAGGCGTCGAGCCTGGCCACCGGCAAGGGCGTCAAGGTCGCCTACATCGCCGACGGCATCGACATCGACAACCCCGACCTCAAGCGGGCCGACGGCAGCCGCGTGTTCAGCGACTACCAGGACTTCAGCGGCGAGGGCACCGCCGCAGCCGGCTCGGGCGACGAGGCGTTCGGCGACGCCAGCGCGATCGCCGCGCAGGGCCGGCAGGTCTACGACCTGGCCGACTACACCAACGCCGCCTCGCAGCTGCCCAAGGGCTGCACGATCCGGATCCGCGGTGTCGCGCCGGACGCGAGCCTGGTCGGGCTGAAGGCCATCGCCTCCAACGGCTTCGGCACCACCTCGGCCATCGTGCAGGCCGTGGACTACGCGGTGAACGTCGACAAGGTCGACGTGATCAACGAGTCGCTGGGCTCGAACCCGTACCCGGACAACAACACCGACCCGTGGTCGGTGGCCAACCGGGCGGCGATCGCCGCCGGGGTGACCATCGTGGCCAGCTCCGGCGACTCCGGCGTGACGGGCACCGTCGGCAACGTGGCCAGCGACCCGGCGGTCATCGCCGCCGGCGCGTCCACCACGTTGCGCACCTACGCCCAGCTGTTCCCGAACGTTCCCGGTTTCAGCGGCAAGTGGACCAGCGGCAACGTCTCCGCCATCAGCTCCGGCGGCACCACCGAACGCGGCCGCGTGGTCGACCTGGTCGCCCCCGGCGACGAGGGCTGGGCGCTGTGCACGCCGGACCTGACCCGGTACACCGGGTGCAGCAACGGCAAGGGCAAGGCGTCGCCGATCGAGTTGTTCGGCGGCACCAGCATGGCCGCGCCGCTGATCTCCGGTGCCGCGGCGCTGGTCATCGAGGCCTACGAGCGCGGCCACCACGGCGTGCGGCCGACGCCGCAGCTGGTCAAGCAGCTGCTGACCAGCACCGCGACCGACAACCTCGACCCGTCCGACCGCCAGGGCGCCGGCCAGCTCAACGCCTATGAGGCGGTGCGCGCCGCGCTGTCGGTCAAGGACGGCAACGGCTCCCCGGCCGCGCAGGGCGACAACCTGATCGTCAACCAGACGCAGCTGCTGGCCGAGGGCAACCCGGGCCAGTTGCAGGCCAAGGACCTGACGGTCACCAACACCGGCGCCGCCCCGCAGACCGTCAGCGCGCACAACCGGACGCTGACCGAGCAGGTGACCGACGAGCACAGCTCGGTCGCCATCGACGGCACCTCGACCACTGCGCCGACCTGGGCGAACGCCTTCGGCAGCAAGTACGTCTACCAGAACAAGACGTTCACCGTGCCGGCCGGCGTCGACCACCTCGACGCCTCGCTGGCCTATCCGCCGGCCGGGCCGCGCATCGTGACGATGTGGCTGCTCGACCCGAGCGGCGCGCTGACCGGGTACACCCTCCCCCAGGGGCTCGCCGGCTACGGCCACATCGACGTGCACTCGCCGAAGGCGGGCAACTGGACCGCGGTCGTCTCGGTCCGCAACGCCCCGGACAGCGTCAAGGGCACCATCCCGCTGGAGTTCGCGACCAGCAAGTACGTCACCACCGGCACTGTCTTCCCGGCCTCGCTGAACCTGAAGCCGGGCCAGAGCGGCACCTTCCACGTGCTGGCGTCCAACCCGAACAACCCCGGCGACCTGCCGGCGGCGGTGCAGCTGAACTCCAGCAAGGGCAAGCAGCTGGCGGTGCCGCTGATCCTGCGCACCAAGCTGCCCAGCTGGGGCGGTTCCTTCACCGGCACGCTGACCGGCGGCAACGGCCGCAGCGGCGGTCCGGCGCAGACCAACGTCTACCGCTTCGACGTGCCGCGCGGGCAGCGTGACCTCGGCATCGACCTCACGTTGGCCGGCGACCCGAACCAGGTGATCAACGGCTACCTGGTCAGCCCGGACGGCCAGCTGCTGAGCGCGCAGAACAACGTGCTCACCCTGGACGCCAACGGCAACCCGGCCGGCTACGGCCGCTCGGTGCAGGTCTACCGGCGCGACCCGGCGCCGGGCCGGTGGACCTTCGTCATCGCCGCGGCCAACCCGGTCGCCGGCACCGCGACGTCGCAGAAGTTCAGCGGTTCGCTGCGCTACAACGTGGTCGACGCCAAGGTCGCCGTGCCGCACACGCTGCCGGCCGGCAAGCCGTCCACGATCCAGCTCCAGGTGCGCAACACCGGCAAGGCGGCGCTGTCCTACTTCGTCGACGCGCGGTCGACGAAGTCCGACGACCTCCAGGTGCGGCCGCTGAACCAGGCCGCGAACGTGCCGCTGCCGCAGTTCACCGCGACCAAGTTCCTGGTGCCGACCGAGACGACTTCGCTCACCTCGGCGGCGTCGGCCAGCGAGCCGATCGACCTCGACCTGTCCACCGCCATCGGCCTGCCCGAGGTGCTCAAGCGGTCCGGCGTCGGCAACGTCGCCATCGCCTCGCTCACCTCGCCGCAGCTGACGCCCGGACTCTGGCTCGCGCAGCTCAACCAGATCGGGCCGTTCCAGGACCCGGCCAAGGCCAACACCGCCAACATCGGGCTGGTCGCGCACACCCAGGTGTTCGACCCGGCGGTCACGTCCTCGACCGGCAACGCGTGGCTCGGCACCGTCCAGGACAACGCGCCGGCGTTGACGCCGCTGGTGCTCCAGCCCGGTCAGACCGGCACGATCAGCGTGACCATCACGCCGACCGCGGCCAAGGGCAGCACCGTGTCCGGCGTGCTCTACCTGGACGACTACAGCCAGTTCGCCAGCGCCGGCGACTCGCTGAAGGCGTTCCCCTACAGCTACACCGTGGGGTGATGCCACCCGGGTTCGACCCCGCGGGGGTGGGGCGAATCCGTTGACGTACAAGGGCTCCGCGGCCAGCCTGGCCGCGGAGCCCCTTTTTTGGTCGCGGTGTCAGTGGGTCTGGTACGGGGCCTTGGCCTGCTGCGCGGCGTACACCAGGGCCGGGCGCATCTTGGGCCAGAAGAAGCTGTCCTGGCAGGTGTACTTGGGCAGGAAGCCGCTGCAGCCGCGGCCGGCGTTGTCGCCGACCTCGATGGTGAAGCTGGCCACGCCGAGCTTGTCGTAGGACCAGTCGTCGGTGCTGCCGGAGGCGTTGTACAGCACCTGGCCGGCCTGGCCGTACGGGTAGCCGGTGATCGAGCCGAGCTGCTTGCCGATGGCCCGCAGCGAGGCGTCGTTGCCGGTGTGCACGGAAGAGCTGTAGTCCCAAGGGAAGATGACCACACTGCCGTCGCTGTGCATGGTCATCATGATGCCCTTGGTGTCGACGGGCGCGGGATCGGTGACGCCGGTGCCGGTGCGGCTGGCCGGCCACAGGTTGCGGAACAGCTTCTCCATCGAGGTGTTCTCGATCTCGGAGTCGGCCGCCGGTCCCTTGTAGACCTCGCTGCACGGGTCGGTCGAGGTGCTGGCCCCGCCGAAGTGCGTGTTGTAGTTGCGGTTGAGGTCGACGCCGGTCTGGCCGCCGAAGCCGCAGTTGCTGCCGTTGGCGGTGTCGGCGTTCTTGCGCTGGAGCTTGGGCGAGTTGCCGCCCTGCTGCACGATGTCCACGCCGTCGGGGTTGGCGATCGGCACCACCCACATCTCGGTGGAGTCCAGCAGCGCCTTCACCGTCGCATCGGTGCTGTAGCTGTTGACCAGGTAGTCGATCCAGCGGTAGGCGACGTCGCCGGTGGTGATCTCGCGGGCGTGGATCTGCGCCATCAGGAAGAACCGCGGCTTGGCCGAGTTCGGGTTGAGCGCGCAGTCGCCGGTCTGCTTCTTGGTGATGCAGATGCCCCGGAGGTCGTAGCCGCCCTTGCCCTTGGACTTCAGCCAGGACTGGCCGTAGGTGACGGCGGTGGCCAGGTCCGGATGGGCCTGCGCGACCTGGTCCAGGTGCGCGTACTGGGCGTTGACCGTGTGGTAGCCGCCGTAGTACGTCTCGCCGGCGTCGGCCGCGGTCGGATTGTTGGTGCTCCGCGGCTTGGGCGGCGTCCAGCTCGGCGGGTTCATCGCGCTCTCGGTGCTGACGGTGAACCCGGCCTGACGCAGCCGGTCGCCCTCGGCCGCGGCGCCGAGCACGAACAGGTCGTTGCCGTCACGGTCCTCGAGCACGTCGAAGCCGTAGGAGAAGAGCTTCTCCGCGTCGGCGCCGGTGACCCGGTAGACGAAGGTGGGCTGGGCGGACTGCGTGCTCTCGGTCGCGGCCACCGTGGTCGTGGTGGCGGCCTGGGGCAGCAGCAGAACGGCCGCGGCGGCGATGGCCGCCGCGACACCGCCGATGGGCAGGGGCAAACGCCGTGCCATGTGTCCTCCCGCAGGGTGAAAGGGACAGCACGGACGGTAGCGCCGGGCTGTGACCGGAAGCACCCAACGAAGGGCGGGACTTAGGCCGGCGTCACCTTCTTGACGTACAGCAGGCGATCGCCGGTCTCGATGGCGTCGGCCTCCGGCGCGTCGACCCGGTGCAGCGTGCCGTTGCGGACCACGCCGAGCACGATGTCGGACAGGTGCCGCGGCGAGCCGCCGACCTCGCCGTCCTCCACCTCGCGCTCGGCGATGGCCAGGCCGACGTCCGGGGTCAGCAGGTCCTCGACCATGGCGACCACGCTGGGCGTGGTGGTGGCCATGCCGAGCAGCCGGCCGGCCGTCTCGCTGGACACCACGACCTGGTCGGCGCCGGACTGCCGCAGCAGGTGCTCGTTCTCGGCCTCGCGCACCGAGACCACGATGTGCGCCTTGGGGGCCAGCTCGCGGGCGGTCAGCGTGACCAGCACCGCCGTGTCGTCGCGGTTGGTGGCCACCACGATCGCCCGAGCCTTGGGCGCGCCGGCCACTCGCAGCACGTCGGAGCGGGTGCCCGAGCCGGTGACGGTGACCAGGCCGCGGGCCGACGCCGCCTCCAGGGCCGGCTTGGACGTGTCCACCACGACGATCTGCTCCGCGTCGACGCCGTCGCCGAGCAGCGTGACGACCGCGGCGCGGCCCTTGGTGCCGTACCCGACGACGACCACGTGGTCGCGCACCTTCGACCTCCAGCGTTGGATCTTGAACGACTGCCGGGAGCGCTCGGTCAGCAGCTCCAGTGTGGTGCCGACCAGCAGGATCAGGAACAGGACGCGGATCGGCGTCAGGACCAGCACGTTGACCAGCCGGGCCGCCTCGGTGACCGGGACGATGTCGCCGTAGCCGGTCGCGGTGAGCGAGACCGTCGCGTAGTACAGGCAGTCGACCAGGCTCAGGCCCTGGCCGGTGCCGTTGGTGTCCCGATAGCCGGCGCGGTCGAGGTAGACGATGACCACGGTGACCGCCAGCGCCAGCAGCGCGAACAGCACCCGACGGGTGATCGTCCGGACGGGGCTGCCGCCGGTGGCCGGTATCCGCACGACACCGACCAGGGCGTGGCCCGGCTGGTCGGCGAGGCCGTCGCCGCTGGTGCTCATGCTGCCGGAGGGTAACGGGCGGGCGACGCCGTGATCACCTCCCCCGGACCGGTAATTTTTCCACCGATCATGGAACGCCTCTGGTAACTTCCCCACCACATCGCGTTCGACCTGCACGGACCTGTACCGTCTCGCCGCGAAGGGACCCTTCGTGTCACCCTCGGTCCATGACTTCCCGCCGTCCGGCGCTCGCGCTGTCCGCCCTGTTGGCGGTCGCGGGCGTGACCCACTTCGCCTATCCCAAGCCGTACGACCGGATCGTGCCGACGGCGCTGCCCGGCAGCGCCCGGACCTGGACGTACCTCTCGGGGGTGGCCGAGCTGGCGGTGGCCGCCGCGGTCGCCGCGCCGCCCACCCGGAAGCTGGGCGGGCTGGCCGCGGCCGCCCTGTTCACGGCCGTGTTCCCGGCCAATATCAAGATGGCCCTGGACGCCCGTGGCCGGTCGCGCGGGGAGCAGCTGGCCACTGTCGCCCGCCTTCCGCTCCAGGTTCCCTTGGTGATCTGGGCCCTTCGGGTGAGCCGTTCGGCCCCCTGAGTCGTATGTTTCCTGCAATTGGCCATCTGCAAGGCACTGTCGCCGCGGCGACCCTGACCATAGGATGATCGCGTGCAGTCGCGAACCCAGCACGCTGTGTCCGCCCTCGGGTGGCGCGGCACGGTGATCTCGGATGTGGCCGTGCTCGGTCAACGAGTGTCGGCGGTGGTTCGGCTGCGCGCGGACGTGCACCGCTGGCGCACCGAGAACGGGTGGCCGCCCGCGCCCGACCCGTCCTGGTTCCACTCGTGGTTCGAGCCCGCCTTCCACGACGTGGTGCCGGTGTCGGCCGTCGAGCTCATCGGCATCCTGGTCACCGAGTCCACCGTGGAGCAGGCCCTGGAGGCCTGCGGCACGCTCATGACCCTCGCGCCGTGTGCCGTGCTCGTGCCCGAGAGCCCGGACTACGACCCGTGGCCGCTCATCGAGCTCGACTACTACGGCGTCGGCCTCGTGCGGGCCGGTGACGACGGGCCCGCGCGGCTCGAGGTCGCGCCCGAGGACCGGGCCAGCGAGTTCGGGCCCTCGCCGTTCAGCCGCTGGCTGCTCGAGGTGCTCTACGCCCACGTCACCGCGCCCGGCGCGATGCTGCTCCAGCACTGGGACGGCGCCGACCAGCTGCCTTAGGCCCTCGGGACCGCGGCCAGCAGCACCTTGAGGCCGTCCGCGTCCAGCAGGTCGGTCGGGCGCAGCGTGTGGTCGTGGCGGACGTAGTGGAAGGCCGCTCGGACCCGGTCCACCGGCACGTTCTTCAGCGCCGCCCAGGCCAGGCGGTAAGCCGCCAGCTGCACCGACAGCGCCGGCAGCTTCTCCTCGTCCGGGACCGCGCCGGTCTTCCAGTCCACCACCGTCCAGCCCCCGTCGGCGTCCGCATAGACCGCGTCCATCCGGCCGCGGACCGCCACGCCGTCCACCTCCGTCTCGAACGCCACCTCCACGTCCGCCGGCACCCGGTCCGCCCACTCGCTGGCCAGGAACGCCGCCCTCAGCCGGGCCAGATCGGCATCCGTCTCCTGCCCGATCACGTCATCGGCCGCGCCCGGCAGCTCGTCGAGATCGAACAGCCGGTTCGACTTGAACCGCTGCTCCAGCCAGGAGTGGAAGGCCGTGCCCCGGCGGGCCAGCGGGTTGGGCGGGAACGGCAGCGGCCGCCGGAGCCTTCTGGCCAGCGCATCCGGGTCGTCGGCCAGCTCCACCAGCTGGCTCACCGTGAGCTGGTCCGGCAACGCCACCAGCTCCCGCCGACTCCGCGCCGCTTCCCGCTCGGCCAGCAGCACGTCGACATCAGCCGCCCAGCCCTCCGGATCGGGGTCCTCGGGCAGGGTTCCTTCAGCCGCGTCGGCGTCGCCCGGGCCAACGGGCCAGTCCTCCGCGAGCGGCTCGCCCGGCCATCCCTCCTCAGGCGGTTCGACCGGCAAGTCCTCCTCCCCCGGTGGCTCATCCGGCAAGCCCTCCTCCGCCAGCCAGCCCTCGTCCGCCGGCCGTCCCCCCTCCGGCAGTGCTTCCTCCTCCGGCCAGTCCTCTTCCTCCGGAGGTTCCTCCGGCAGGCCCTCTTCCGGCGGCGCTTCCGTTTGCCGCACGGCCCTTTCCTTCCGCGCGACAGCGGCAGTGGCAGCGGTGATGGCGGCCGAGGTGGCCGCGGCAGCGGCGATGGTGGAACCGTCCTGCGACAAGGCAGCGAGTTCGGCCAGCACCATCATGGCTCCCTCGGCGACCGCCTCGCGGCGTGACGCCAAGGGGTCGACCGGCCACCGCGCGGTGCGCACGTCGGCGATGAGCGGGTTTTCCTCGTCCTCGGCCGGGGCGGGGGCCCACTCGTCGACCATGCCGGGCGGACGGTCGCCGGTGGTGAGCACGGCGTGCACCTCATCGAGGAAATCCGAAGGGCCACGGGGCTTTTCACCGGTCTCGCCCCACCAGTGGCCGGACACGAGCAGCACTCGCTCGGACCGGGTCAGCGCGACGTAGCACAGTCGCCGCTCCTCGACGAGGCGTCGCTCCTCGAACTCCTCGTTGTGGATGGCGATGGCCTCCTCGACCTCCTTGCGGTTCTCCGCGCCGGCGAGGTTGAGCTTGGGCAGGTCCTGGCTGTCGCCGCGAAGGTCGGCCGGCAGCTCGGTGACGTTCTTCAGCCATGACGAGGACTTCTTCTGCCCCGGGAACACGTTGCGCACCACGTGCGGCACGACGACGATCTCCCACTCCAGCCCCTTGGCGGCATGCATGGTGAGGATCTGCACGCGGTCCTCGGCCACCTCGACCTCGCCGGGTTCGAGGCCGTCCTCGGCGTTCTCGGCGGTGCGCAGATAGTCCAAAAGGGACGGTAGCGTCGCCGACGGGCTGGCCGACGCGTAGTCGGCGACGACGTCGGCGAAGGCGTCGAGGTGGGCACGGCCGACACGGCCGGGACGGGCCGTGGCCTCGATGTCCAGCAGCAGCGTGCGTTCCACGTCGGCGACGAGGTCGGGCAGCGGCTGGTCCTGCCGCCGGCGCAGCATGGCCAACTCGTTGCCCAGCCGGCGAATCCGCTTGTAGCCGGCGGCCGAGTACTGCTCGGGTTCGCCGGGATCGTCGATGGCGTCGACCAGTCCGGCCTGCTCGGCGTGCTCACCCGGCAGCGCGTCGGTGATCGCGGCCAACGGATCGTCCCCGCTGCTGGGCCGCTGCCGCCCGGCCAGCTGACCGGCCCGGTCCCACAACGCGGCGATGTCGGCGGCCCCGAGCCGCCAACGCGACCCGGTCAGCAGTCGCGCGGCGGCGGTGCCGGCGAGGGGTTCGATGAGCACGCGCAGGGCGCTGACGAGGTCGCGCACCTCGGGCTCGTCGAGCAGACCGCCGAGACCGACGACCTCAACCGGCAGTCCGCGCACGCGCAGCGCGTGGGCGATGGCACCCATGTCGGCGCGGCGGCGCACCAGGACGGCGGCGGTCGGCGGCTTGCCGGTGGCGTCGAATTGGGCCTCCCAACGCGCCGCGAGTTCGTCGGCCAGCCACGTCACCTCTTGGCGCACATCGGGCAGCAGCGCGCAGTGCACGTCGCCGGGCTCCGCACCGGGCTTGGCCCGCAGTTCGTCGACGTCGAGGCCGGCGGCGCGCAGCGGGCCGGACAGCGCGTTGGCCACGGCCAGCACCTCCGGCGGATTGCGGAAGCTGGTCAACAGGCCGTACTTCGGGGCGGGGCGCTTGTCGGCCCCAGGGAAGTCGATCAGCGGGAAGTCGGTGGTGAAGCGAGGCAGGTTGGCCGCGCTGGCTCCGCGCCAGCCGTAAATCGCTTGTGCGGGATCGCCAACGGCCGTGACCGGCATCGGGTCTCCGGTGCCGAACAGCGACCGTAGCAACACACGCTGTGCATGACCGGTGTCCTGGTACTCGTCCAGCAGCACTGCCCCGTACCGGTTGCGCTCGCCCTCGGCGACCTCCGGGAAGCCACTGGCCAGTCCGGCCGCCAGTGCCATCTGGTCGGCGAAGTCGAGCGCCGCCTCCTTGCGCTTGCGCAGTTGGTAGGCCTCCAGGAGCGGCAGCATCGCGACCCGGAACTGCTGCGCCGCCACGATCTCCCGCAGCGTCGTCGACAGCTCCGCCCGCTGCCGCGGCCCCTTCGGCGCCGACTCGATCGTCCGCTGCATCCACTCCGCGTGCCGACGGATCTTGTCCGGCTCCACCAGGTGCTCCGCCAGCTCGCCGGCCAGCGCCAGCAGGTAGCCGGTGATCGTCGCTGGCACCTTGTCCGTGTCCAGGTCCTCGGTCCAGGTCGCCACCACCCGGTGCGCCAGCTGCCACGACGCCGTGCCCGTCAGCAGTCGGGCCCCCGGTTCCACCGGCAGCCTCAGGCCGTGTTCGCCGACCAGCCGGCCCGCGTAGGCGTGATACGTCAGCACCGTCGGCTCCGTCGCCAGCACCAGCGCTCGCCGATCGCCTCCCGGGTCCAACTGGTCCAGCAGTCCCGAGCCCGCCAGCCTGCGCAACCGGGCCCTGATCCGCTCGCCCAGCTGCCGGGCCGCTTTGCGGGTGAAGGTCAGTCCCAGCACCCGGTCCGGCGTGACCAGGCCGTTCGCCACCAGCCACACCACCCGGGCCGCCATGGTCTCGGTCTTGCCCGCCCCCGCGCCCGCCACCACCAGCGCCGGCTGCGCCGGCGCCGCGACCACCGCCGCCTGCTCGTCCGTCGGCGACGGCAGGCCGAGCGCGGCCGCCACCTCCTGCGGACTGACCAGTTGCACGGACACCACGCTAGGTCGTCGCACCTCAACGACCGAAACGGACCCGCCGTGCGGCCGATCGGACCACCCGAACTCCACTCCCGACGACACCTACGCCGCCGCCCGCTCCGCGCCTACACTCGGCCCGGCGATGCCCATCCCGAATCCCCGACGGGAACGGGCCCGCCGTGTCGGTCGTGTTTCCGGTGCGGCACAGGCCCGTCCGAACGCGCTGTCGTCCGGTTGGCGCACCCGAAGTCCGCGCCCGGACCGGCCGTGCGGCCGATCGGCGGACGCGTTGTCCGCCATCGACAATGAATAAGTTTCACATTGGTCCGGTCGCGTCTATCTGCGTAACGCCGATTTCACCAGACTGGGCGGATGCCGACCGTGCGCATCCTCCTGGCCGCCGCGATGGTCGCGGCCACCGCGGCCGCCCCCGCTGCCGCTGCCAGCCCTGCAACGCCGCACGTCACCGCCCTGAAGAACGTGCTCCTCGTGGGCAACAGCCAGACGGGATCGGTGAGCTTCATCGACGAGAACGGCTTCGCCGTCCTCGGCAGTTTCAATGTCATCCCCGACCTCCAGCAGCGCATCAACGAGATGGACCCGATCCAGCGGATCGGGTACGAGACCGTGAAGGGCATCGAGGGCGGCGACCGGTTCGTCGACGACGCGGCCCTGACCCCCGACGGCCGCCGGCTCATCGTGTCCCGCGGCAACCTGGACGACGTGGCGGCCTTCGACCTGGCCACCAAGCAGGAGCTGTGGCACACCCGCCTGGAAGGCTTCCACGCCGACCACGCGGCCCTGTCGCCGGACGGCACCCGCTTCGTGGTGTCGGCGACCACGGCGAACAAGGCGGAGTTCATCGACACCGCCAACGGCAAGATCGTCAGCTCCGCCCCGACCGGCAACTACCCCCACCAGAACGACTACACGCCGGACGGCAAGTACGTCTACAACTCCAGTATCGGCAACATCCAGCTGCCGCAGTCGCTGGAGTGGGCCAAGGGCGCGTTCCAGCTCACCAAGATCGACGCCGCCACCCAGCAGGTGGTCAAGACCTGGACGTTCCAGCACGGCATCCGACCCAGTCTGATCGCGCCGGACGGCAACACGTTCTACGCGGAGTTGTCCTACCTCAACGGCTTCGTGAAGTACGACCTGAACGCCGGCAAGATCGTGGCCACGGTCAACCAGCCGTTCAGCGACCACGCCAAGTCGCTCAAGCCGGACGACTACCCGAAGAACTCGGCCCACCACGGCCTTGCCCTGTCCGGTGACGGCAGCACGCTGTGCGACGTCGGCACCATCGACGACTACGTGGCCCTGGTCAGCACCGACGGCCTGGTCGACCGGGCGTTCGTCAACTACCCGACGAACAGCCTGCCCTACTGGGGCCAGACCAGCACCGACGGCAACTACTGCTACGTGTCGCTGAGCCAGGCCAACGCCGTGTCGATCATCGACTACCACTCGGGCACCGAGGTCGCCCGGGTGCCGGTGGGCACCTTCCCGCAGCGCGAGCGGGTGTCCAAGGTCGACCCGGCGGTGCTGGGGTCGCTGTCGCGATGACCGAGGAGAGAGCTGGGCGCGCCACGCTGCGCCGCATCATGGAGCAGATGCGCGCCGATCCGGACGTGCTCGACGGCGTGGTGGCGGAGGTGCGGGCGCAGTCACCCCAGGTGGCTGCGCTCCCCGTCGCCGAGGTCCGCCGGCACATCGCGGCGTTGCTCGGCGTGGCCTCGGCGGCCTTCATCGACTCCACCGGACTGGGCGTGGAGGCCGCCGACCGGCTCGCCACCGACCGGGCGCTGCAGGGCGTGCCGCTCTCGGCGCTGCTCGCCGGCTTCCAGACCGGGCGCGCGCACGTGCTGCGCGAGCTCGGCGGCCGCCTGCGCCAGCACGAGATGCTGGCCGACGAATTCGTCGCGGCCCTGCTCGAGCTCGACGGCTACGCCAACAAGCTGCAGAACCGGCTGGTGGAGGCCTACCGGGAGACCGAGCTGCGGCTGGCCCGCACCGCACAGGCGGCCCGCGTGCAGGCCTTGCGCGAGCTGCTCAAGGGCGGCCCGGTCACCGGCGTGGTCAACACCGGGCTCGCGGAGGACCGGCACTACCACGTGGTGCTGGCCGACGTGAGCGACCCTCGCCAGGCCCGCCGCGCGGAGGCGGCGCTGGCGGAGACGTTCTGCGTCACCGTGGACGGCCTCGTGTGCGGCGTCGCCGTGCAGCTGCCGGACCTGTCACCGGTGGCCGACGTGCTCGCCGTGGTGACACCCGCGGTGCTGCCCAAGGACTTCGGCGCGGCGTACCAGGCGTGCCGAGCGGCGCTCCAGACCGGCCGCTGCCGCGGTCTGTCCGGGGCGGTGCGCCTCACCGAGCTGGTGGTCGACCTGGTCACCGACGGCTTCCCGGCGCTCGGCCGGATGCTCGCCGACGACCTGCTGGCCGGCCTGGCCGGCACCGACGACTTCCACCGGCTGCTCGCCTCGACCGCCTTGACCTACCTCGATCACGGCGGCCGGGTCGACGCCACGGCGCTGGCCCTGCACGTCCACCCCAACACCGTGAAGCACCGCCTGCGCCGGCTGGCCGAGCTGACCGGCTTCAGCCCGCCGGAGGGCTCGCTGGCCACGGCCCTGCGCTGGCGCTGGGCCGTGGACACCTGGCTACGGTCGACCGGGGCCTGGTCGGCGGCCGAGGCGGCATCGCCGCCCCAGTCGTCACGGCGCAACGGCCACCAGGTCAGCAGTCATCTCGGCACCACCTCCTCGCATTCGCCCACCTGACGGCAGGATCCGGTCGGCCGCTGAGGGTTTCACGTACCCATGGCCGCCGACCGGATCGGCCGCGGGAGGGAAAGCGCGCACTCGCCCTGTCTGACCGGACTCCGGGCCGGCGGAAGCAAAATCGAGTGATGGCCGGGGCGACAGCAGCGGTCCGGGACAGCGGGTCACTCGCCCACCTGCCGACCGGACTCGTGGAGTGGACAGGACGTTCGCGCGGGGCAGCGCGGGCAGTCGGGGCTCTCGGTGGCGGTGTACTCGGGCCCGACGCAGGAGGCGGCGGCCTCCTGGACGGTGGCGAGCCAGACCTTGGACGAGTCGGGGTCCAAGGGAGCCTGGACGCGTTCGGCGGCGCCGGTTTTCTTGTCCTCCTTGGAGACGTAGAGGAGCCGGGCGCCGCCGGGTTCCTCGCTGAGGCCGAGTTCCTCGAAAGCGCCGAGCTGGGTGGCGAGCTGGTAGACGGCGAGCTGGGGGTGCTCCTGGGCGTCGTCCTTGCTGACGGGCTGCTTGCCGGTCTTGATGTCGACGACGACGGGGCGGCCCTGGTCGTCGACCTCCAACCGGTCGACACGGCCCCGGACACGCAGCCACGGGCCGTCGGCCTGGGTGGGGACCTGCACGGTCAGGTCCCGCTCCACGGCGACCTGGGTGAGTTCGCTGCGGCTGCGCTCGAACCAGGCCATGAAGGTGTCGAGCATCTTCTGCACCCGGTTGCGTTCCCGGCGGGAGAACCAGGGCGCGCCGGCATCTACCGCCGCCCACGCCTCGTCCAGCCGGACCCGCAGCTCGAGTCGGTCCACGCCGCTGGCGGCGGCCTGGGCGAGCGCGTGCACGAGGGTGCCGGTGATCGAGGCGAGCTGGGCCGGATCCTCGCCGCCGTGCCGCTCCACCATCCAGCGCAGCGGGCACTTGGAGAGCACCTCGATGGTGGACGGGGAGACGCTCACCGTGTCCTCGTCCGTCCACAACGGACTGTTGGTGGACACTTCCGGCAGCCCGTACCAGGAACCGGGATGAGCGCCGGGCACGTTGGCCGCGGCAAGTCGGGCCAGTTGCGCGGCGGCGCGGCGGCGGCTGCCCGGTTCCGCCTCGGCGTCGCAGCACACGCGGCGCAGCTCGCCGACCAGCTCGGACAGCACCAGCCCCCGTGGCGGCGTGAACACCGGCCGCACTGCCGCCTCCGGATCGGCGGCGGTGCCCTCCAGCTCGTCCAGGAACCGTGACGGCTGTTCGTCCTCGCCACGCACGGCGCTGACCAGCAGTGTTCGCTTGGCCCGGCTGGTGGCCACGATCAACAGCCGCCGTTCCTCGGCCAGCAGCGGCGCGGTCGCCGACACCACGTCACCGGGGGCGACGCCGTCGAGCAGGTCCCGCATTCGTTCCACGCCAAGCAAAGTGCCGCGCATGCGCAGATCCGGCCAGCTGCCCTCCTGCACACCCGGCACGGCCACGACCGTCCACTCACGGCCGGCCGCCGCGTGGGCGGTGATCACCGTGACGGCCTCGCCCAGTGGCGCGGTCGGCGCCAGTGAGTCACCGACGATCTGTTGCGCCGTAAGGTAATCCGCGAACCCGGCGACGCTGGCGCCGGGCAGCCGGTCGACGTATCGGCCGGCCGCGTCGAACAGACCGACGATGGCGTCCAGGTCGCGGTCGGCCTGCGCGCCGGTCGGGCCGCCGCGGGTGGCCTGGGCGGACCAGCGTTGTTCGAGGTTGCTGTCCTTCCACAGCTGCCACAGCACCTGTTCCACGCTGGCGCCGGCCTCGATGGCGGACCGGGCCGTCCGCATCAGGGTGCCGATCCGACGGACCGGCACCGCCTCGCTGTCCTCCAGCGCGACCAGCAGGTCGTTGTCGTTGATCACGTCCACCAGCAGCTCGCCGCTGGACCGATCACCGCCCGCGGCCAGCTCCAGCCGGCGCAGGCCGCGACGCAATCGCCGCAGCGCCAACGTGTCCGCGCCACCGAGTTGCGATTCGAGCAGGTACGCGGCCGTGTCCTGGTCGAGCATGGATGCGTCGTCCGCGCATCGGAGCAGCACCAGGAACTGCCGCACCGCGGGCAGTTGGGCCAGCGGCAGCTCGTCGACCGGTACGGCCAGCGGCACGCCGGCGGCGAGCAAAGCCCTACGCAGCACGGGAAGCGAGTGCACGGTCGACCGCACCAGCACGGCCATCTCCGACCACGGCACCTCGTCCAACAGGTGCGCACGGCGAAGCTGGTCGCCGATCCACGACGCTTCCTGAGCCGCCGACGCCAACAGCCGGATCTGCACGCTGCCGCGTTGCTCTTCCTCCCGGGCCAGCAACTCCCGCTGCGGTCCCGCGCCCGGCAGCCGAGCGTGCAGGCGGCTGACGGCCTTGCGGATCTCGGGCGCCATCCGGTGATCGACCTTCAGCACCTCGACCGGGCCGTCGCCGCGATCGGTGAACAGCGTCGGATCCGCGCCACGGAAGGAGAAGATCGCCTGGTCCGGATCGCCGGCCACGATGAACTCGTGCGCGGCCGCGCCCAACGCCCTGACCAGCGCGAACTGCTGATGATCGAGATGTTGGGCGTCGTCCACGAGTAGATGCCGGACCCGCGCGCGTTCGTCGGCCAGCAGGTCGGGGTCCAGGTCGAAGGCCAGCAGGGCGCTGGACACCAGCTCGGCCGCGTCGTACGCCGGGGCGGCCGACTCCTGGGCCTCGCTGCCGGCCAGCAACGTGACCTGCTCGTACTGGTGCCAGAACGTGCCGGCAGCAGTCCACTCCGGCACGCCCTGCGCACGGCCCAGCCGGACCAGGTCCTCCGGGCCCTGGCCTCGTTCGGCCGCGCGCAGGATCAGGTCGCGCAACTCCCCGGCGAAGCCGGGAATGCCCAGCGCCGGCCGCAGGCTGTCCGGCCAGTAGCCGGCGCCCATCTCGATGTCACCCATGAGCAGGTCCCGGACCATCGCGTCCTGGTCGGGGCCGGCGAGCAGCCGGGGCGGCGGCAGTCCCTCCCTTGTGGACACCAGCCGCAACACCGCGAAGGCATAGGAGTGCACGGTCCGGACGAGGGGCTCTCGAGCCGTACGGGACGGGCCGCGATCCTTGAGCAGACGGGTGATCTGGGACCGGAGCGCCACCGCCGACTTCCGGCTGGACGTCAGCACGAGCACGCTCTCCGGGTCGACGCCCGTGTTCAGGACGCGGTCCGCCGCGACGCCGGCCAGCAACGTCGTCTTGCCCGTGCCCGGGCCGCCGAGCAGGCGCAGTGGACCGCCCTCACGATCGATGACCCGGCGCGCGGTCGCGTCCCACCGCGGCCGGGGCGGCGGTTGTGCCGGCCGGCGCACGAGGGCGAGCGGAGTGCTTCTGCGTGCCACGGACCGATCAAAGCACGCACCCCCGACACTCCCCCGCCACCGCCCCGTCCCCATGCAGGGAAGGACGCCTTACCTGCGTTCAATGCAGGTAAGGCGTCCTTCCCTGCATGGGAGGGGCCCGGAGTGCGGCTTGTAGGTAAAGACCAAGTAATGACATACTCAAGGCTAGGCACCTTCCCCACAGTGAGGAGGCGACCCCATGTCCGTCATCACGAAGCCCGCTCTCGGCAGCCCGTGCTGGCTTGAGATCGCCACACCCGATCCCGAGGCCACGGCCCGCTTCTACGGCCGCCTGTTCGGCTGGGAGTTCGACGGCGCCACCGCGACCCTGTTCGGCGAACCGGTCGCCGGGGTGCGGCGCGCCGCCGAACCGGCGCTGGGCTGGACGCCGTACCTGGCCACGCCCGACATCGACAGGACCGCCCGACAGGCCGCCCGGTACGGCGGCCGGCTGAAAGATCGCAAGGGGGACAAGGCAATCCTGCTGGACCCCACCGGCACCGCGGTCGGGTTGTGCGAGTGCGGCGAAGGCCACCACTTCACCGCCGGTGTGCCGGGATCATTGGTGTGGGCCGAACTCGTCACGTGGCGAGCCACCCTGGCCGACCGGTTCTTCGGCGCGGTCTTCGACTACGGCCAGAAGCAGTTCGGCGACGGCCGGCGCTTCGACCACGTGGTCTGGTACGCGGGCGAGGACTCGGTCCTCGCCCGCGTGCGGATGGCCCTCGGCACTCCGGAAGACGTGCCGGCCCGCTGGATCGCGCAGTTCGCGGTCGACCCGGACGTCGGCTTCGAGGCGACCATCGACCTGGCCCGCCGGCTCGGCGCCCGGCTGCGGTTCAAGCCCTACCGGTCGGCGCTGGGGCGGGTCGCCGTGCTGGCCGACCCGCTCGGCACCCGGTTCGCGCTGATCGACCCGGACGACTCCGCGGAGTCCGAGTACGGCTCGGTCATCGACGACCCGTACGACGACTAGCCCTTGAAGCCGGCGAACACCTTGGCGAAGTCGAAGGCCTTCTGCGGCACGTTGGTGCACTGGAACAGCGCGCCGGTGCAGGCGTTGGCGTCCCGGCTCTGCTCCCAGTAGCCGAGGTAGCCGACGTGCTGCTGGTTGGCGAAGTTCACCACGGCCTTGGCGTTGGCGACACTGAAGACCTCGGTCTGGGTGTCGTTGACGCCGAGCATGGGCGTGACGCCGAGCATCTTGAACGCCTGCGCGTCGGACAGGCCGGTGAAGATCGTCTTGAGCTGCTTCTCGGTGCTCTGCGCGGCCTGGATCACCCGTGCGCCCATGTCCTTCTCGGCGGTGCCGAAGTCCATCGCCATGATGTTGACGACGTCCATCGCCACGCCGGCGGCCTTGGCCGACTTGACCACGTTGAGGCCGTTGGCGTCCAGACCGGTCGGCAGCACCGGCAGCGTCAGCGACACCTTCAGGCCGGGATTCTGCTTCTGCACCAAGGCAAGCGCCTTGGACCGCCGGTCGACGGACGCCTTGTCGGCGACCGCCGCTCCCTCCACGTCCATGTCGATGTGGGTGAGCTTGTACTCCTTGACCACCGAGGTGTACTGCGCGGCCAGCTGGTTCACGTCGGTGCAGGCCTGGGCCAGCTCGGTGCCGGTCGCGCCGCCGAAGGACACCTTCACGTCGCCGCCGGCCGCCCTGATCTTGTTGATCTGGTCCAGCCCGAAGCCCTCGTCGATGGTGTGCGCGTTGAACCAGCTGGCCTTGCAGCCGGCCGAGGTGACGAAGGCCAGGCTGAACGACTTGATGCCACTGGCACTGGCGAACTGGGACAGCTTGGTCGCGGACAGGCCCATGTCCACGTACGGGGCGACGGTGATGCTCGACGCCGCGGCGGGGCGGGCGACCGAGTTGGCGGACGCGGCGTTGGCGTCGTTCGAGTTCGCGCCGAACATCGCCGCCATGCCGATCGTGACGGCCGCGGCCATCACTCCGCCGACCATCAGCGCCTTGCGGCGAGCAGGGGGCATGGTCATCGGGGTCCTCCAGAGACAGTGAGACCGGGTCGAAAATTGGTACGCACCAATTTCCGACCCGGTTCACCGTGGGCCTCACCCCGCAGGGTCGGGTGAGTCGGGGTCCCCGGTCAGCCGGTGTACCCGGCGAAGATCTTGGAGAACTGGTACGGCGACTGCGGCACGTTGGTGCAGCGGTAGAGCGCGCCGGTGCAGGCGTTGGCGTCCCGGCCGACCTCCCAGAACGACAACATGCCCAGGTGCACCGACTTGGCGAAGGAGACCACCTTGGTCGCGTCGGCGGTGTAGAAGACCTCGTTCTGCGAGTCGTTCACGCCCAGCATCGGGGTCAGGCCGACCTTCTTCCACGCCGCCGCGTCGGACAGGCCGTACAGCGACTTGAGCTGAGCCTGCGTCGCCTTGGCCGCCGAGACGGCCCGGTCACCCTGGTTGGCCGAGCCCATGTAGTAGTCCATCGCCATGATGTTGACCATGTCGAGGTTGACGCCCGCGCTCTTGGCCGCCTTGACCACGTTGAGGCCGTTGGTGTCCAGGCCGGACGGCAGCACCGGCAGGGTCAGCGAGATCTTGATGCCG
>DATJJB010000381.1:0-5294 GCA_035492655.1 Kutzneria sp.
CGACCACTTCGCCACCTGGGACGACCCGGTGGCGTGGTGGCCGCGGCTGGTCGACGACGTGATCACGCCGCTGCGGCAGGGCCGGTGCGGCCGGTACCGGCGGATGGAGTGGACCGACGGCGTGCCCGCGCTCGGCCCCGAGGTTGTCGTCGAGCCGACGGAAGTCCTTGTCGTGGAAGGGTTTTCTGCTGGCCGTCGAGCGGCGACGCGGTGGCTGTCGCAGCTGATCTGGGTCGACGCGCCGGACGCGCTCGAACGGGCCGTCGCCCGTGACGGCGAAGCCAGTCGCGAGAATCTGGTGCGGTGGAAGGAATTCGAGCGCGGTTGGTTCCAGGTGGACGGTACGCGCGACCGTGCCGACCTAGTCGTTCAGCGCTAGCGCCAACGCTTCCTGGGCCTGAGCCAGCAGCATGGGGTGCTCCGCCGGCTCGCACACGGCGATCGCCCGCCGGATCAGCTCCACCGCCCGGCCCTGCTCGTCCCGGCCCCGATACAACTCGGCCAGCTCGAGCAGCGTGCCCGCCTCCAGGGCCCGGGTGTCGATCTCCCGGAAGACAGCCAGCGACTGCTCGTAGTGCCGCACGGCCGACTCGAAGTCGCCACGCCGGGCCACGATGCAGCCCAACGTCCGCAGCGCGTGCGCCTCAAGGCGACGGACCCCGGTCTCCCGGGCGTGCACCAGCGCTGTCGTGGCGTAGTCCTCGGCCTGTGCCACGTCACCGAGGTCCAGGCACAGCCGGGCGAGGTTGTCCAACAGGCTGCTCCGGCCGTCCGACGAACCCAGTTCGGTGCGTAGGTCCAGGGCTTCCTGCATAGCCGCCAAGGCCTTGTCGAGCCGGCCCAGCTCGCGATAGGTCAGCCCGAGATTGGTCAGGCAGGACGCCTCGTCATAGCGGCGGCGGAGTCCTCGATAGCCGGCCAGCGCGCTCTCCAGCAGCGCGGCCGATTCCTCGAACTGGTCCTGCGCCTGCTTGAGCGTGCCCAGCTTGAACTGGGTGATGGCGCGGCCGACCGGGGAGCCGATCGCCTCGGCCACGTTGACCGCCTGCTCGAAGTAGTCCGCCGTGGTGGCCAGATCGCCGCGTTCACCGTGCACGCCGCCGAGGTCGGTCAGCGCCTCGATGAGCGCCTCGTCCGGCCCCATCTCGCGGTAGTAGGCCACCGCCAGCGACAGCTGGTCGACGGCCTCGCCGTAGTCGCTCACGTCCCAGGCCAGCACGCCAAGCGCTTGCCGCATAACGGCTTCCGCTCGCCGCTCGCCGGAACGCAGCGCCGCGGTCAGACCGATCCGGGTCATCCGGACGCTCTCGTCGTTGGCCCGGTGGCTGCGGAAGTACCGGTGCAGCGCGTCCGCGAGGCCCCAGGCCGCCGGCAGCGGGCCCGTCTCCTCGGCCTGCGCCACCGCCGCGATCAGGTTCGCCCGCTCGCCGTCCAGCCAGGCCAGCGCCTCGAAGTGGTCGGCGAACCGTGGCGTCGTCACGACGAAGCCGGCGCCCGGCACCGGCAGCCGAACGCTGCCCGGCGACAGCGTGTTCGAGGCCGCGGCCGAGGCGTGGTGGTAGTAGGCGGCCAGGTTCGACCGGGCGATCACCTTCGAACCCGGGTTCTCCTCCACGTTCGTGCGCTGCTCGGCGTACAGGCGGAGCAGGTCGTGGAGGTGGTAACGGCCCGGCGAGTGCTGCTGCACGAGATTGGCCGCCGCCAGCCGGTCCAGCAGCCGCTGCGACTCGTCCAACCGCAGCGAGGCCACGGCTGCCGCCGCCTCGACCGTGAAGTCCGGGCCCGGGATCAGGCCCAACAGCCGGAACAGCTGCCGCGCCGCCGGCTTCAACGCGTGGTACGAGAGGTCGAAGGCAGCAGTCACCGCCGCCTCGTCGTCGTCATCCACCACCAACGCGTCGAGCCGGTTGCCCTCGCGCAGCCGGGCCACGTAGTTGGCCACCCCCGGCCGGTTGGCCAGGTTCGCCGCCGCGATCCGCAGCGCCAGCGGCAGATAGGCGCAGAGCCGGGCCAGTTCCCGCACGGCAACCGGCTCGGCCAGCACGACCCGCGCGCCGAGCATCTCCGTCAGCAGCTGCTGCGCCTCATCCGGCGCCAGCGCGTCCAGGCCGACCGGCCGCGCTCCCTGCAATGCCGTCAGTCCCAGGAGAGTGTCGCGGCTCGTGACGAGCACCGCGCAGCCCGGGCTGCCCGGCAGCAACGGGCGCACCTGCTCGGCCGCCGCCGCGTTGTCCAGCACCACCAGCACCTGCCGGCCGGCCATGCACGACCGGTACAGGGTGATCTGTTCCTCGACGTCCAGCGGGATCTGCGACGGCGGCACACCCAGCGCCTTGAGGAACCGGGTCAGCGCGTCCACCGTGCTCATGGGCGGCCCCGGGGCGTAGCCGCGCAGGTTCACGTACAGCTGGCCGCCCGGGAATCGGCTGCTCACGCCGTGCGCCACGTGGATCGCCAGCGCCGTCTTGCCCACGCCCGGCGGCCCGGACAGCGTCACCAGCGGCACCGCCGTGTTCTTGTCGCCGGCCACCAGCCGCTGCGCGATCCGGTCCGACACCTCACGTCGTCCAACGAAGTCCACCAGGTCGGCCGGCAGCTCCGACGGCACCGCGCGGGTCGGCGGCCGTGGCGCACGCTCCGGCGGCGCCAGGCCCGGGTCGTCCCGCAGCACCGCCTGGTGCATCGCGCGCAGCCGCTCCCCGGGGCCGACCCCCAGCTCCTCGCCGAGCAGGCGGCTGACCTGGCGAAACGCCTCCAGCGCCTCCACCTGGCGGCCCGAGCGGTGCAGCGCCAGCATCAGCTGGCCCCAGAAACGCTCCTGGAACGGGTGCTCGCCCGTGACGACGCGCAGCAGCGGGATCAGGTCCGTGTGCCGACCAAGGCTCAGTTCCACCTCGATCCGGCGCTCCAGCACCTCCAGCCGGTACTCGACCAGGCGCTGGATCTCCTCGCGGTGCAGCACGTCCGAAGGCACGTCCACCAGCGGCTGGCCCCGCCACAGGGCCAGCGCCTGGCCGTACAGCTCGGCCGCGGTCGGCAGGTCTCCGCTGGACAGCGTCGCTCGCGCCGCCGCCGCGAGCTCGGTGAAGCGCAGCAGGTCAAGGTGGTCGGCGTCGACCGTGATCAGGTAGCCGTCGGCCGCCGTGCGGATCACCGACGGGTCGCCCAGCACCTGGCGCAGGCGCATCACGTACGTCTGCAGCGTCGCCTTCGACCGGTGCGGGGTGTCGCCGTCCCAGATGCGGTCCACCAGCTCGTCCACCGACACCACGCGATTGGCGCGCAGCAGCAGGCAGGCCAGCAGCGTCCGGTGCTTGGCAGCGCCGATCGGCGCCACCTGGCCGTCCACGACGACCTCCAGCGGCCCGAGGATCCGGAACTCCACGGCCAACCCGGTCGCACCCCTTCTTCGCCCGCGTATCACGTCAAGTACAGATTGTGCACGCCTCCGGCCGCGTTCTTGACCCAAAGCGACAACCGGGCACTGGAAGGTGTCCGGTGAATCGGCTACCGGCCGTTACCGGCGCTGGTCACACCCCCCGACTGGTCGGCCGAATCGGCTGGCTCGAAGATGTCAGGTCTGGGGTCCGGTCACACCGGACGGGAACCGACGGGACGCGGGCGTCGTCGTAGAGCCTGACGTGAGGGGTGTTGGTTATGACTGAGCCGGACTTGAGTCCTGAGCAGCGCGCGGCCAAGGTCGCTGAGCTGCGGCAACAGGCCGACGGCGCGCTGGCCGGGCTGCGCGCGCAGATGGCCGCGGTGAAGCAGGCGCAGCAGGAGGCGCTGTCGAGCACGGGGGAGGCGACTTCGCGGGACGGCAGCGTGCAGGTCGCCGTGGACGCGACCGGCGTGGTGACGGCGTTGAAGCTGTCGCCGAACGCCTTCGAGCGCACCACGCCCGACAAGCTCGCGCAGGCCGTGGTCGCCACGATCCAGGCCGCCGCGGCCAAGGCACGGGCCAAGGTGTCCGAGACCATGGCCCCCGTGCGGGCGCAGAGCGCCAACGTGCTCGCCGCCGCCGGCAACGCCAACGGGCTCGATGCCGCCAAGCTCAGCACGCCCGAGGTGCCGCGGACCGCCGCCGACCCGACCGGTCAGGACGACCCGTGGCGTCAGGCCCAGGCTCCGCAGCAGCAGTCCTACACCCCTCGCCCCAACCCGCCGGTCGCGCCGCCCGCTCGGCCCGCCGCTCCCACCCAGCAGCCGCCGCAGCGCCAGGCGCCGCCGTCCCGTGACGACGACGATGACGCCGGTGGCTCCGTGCTCAACGAAGGGTCGTGGTGACGGTGGGCGTCACCCTCCCTTCCGAGGTCACCTGGGTGCTCGACCTCATCGGCGTCGAGTGGCCCAACATCGACGAGGACGAGCTCCGCTCGGCCGCCGACCAGCTCCGTGAGCTGGGCTCCGAGCTGTCCAGCAACAACGGCGACGCCAAGTCCGAGATCGAGGAGATGCTCGGCGTCAACTCGGCCGAGTCGCTCCAGATCTTCGAGGCGCTCTGGAAGAAGCTCGCCGACGGGCACCTCCAGCAGCTCGGCGAGGGCATGGACATGCTCGCCACCGGCCTCGACATAGCCGCGGTCGTCATCGTGGCCATGAAGCTCGCCGCCATCGTCCAGCTGGTCATCCTGGCCGCCGAGCTCATCGCCGACCAAGCTGCCGCCATCGAGACCCTCGGCGCGTCCGAGGCCCTGGCCGTCGCCCAGACCGAGTTCACCGAGCAGATCGTCAAGCAGGCCATCGAGCAGGCCATCCAGACCGTCGAGCAGCAGCTGCTGTCCGTCGTCGAGGGCCCCATCTTCGCCGCCCTGGAGAGTGCCGGCGAGGAGCTCGCCATGCAGCTCGTCGGTGACGCCCTCGGCACCCATCAGGGCATCGACATGGGCGCCGTGGCCAATGCCGGCGTCGACGGCTTCTCGCAGGGCGTCAGCGATTCGGTCGACCAGGTCGAGGGCATGGCCGACTCCGTCGTCAACGACCCCCTCGGCACCGCCGAGTCCGTCGCGACGAACCAGGGCATCCCCTCGTGACCAAGGCCAACATCCACCCCGAGCACCTGCGCAGGTCCGGCGGCAAGCTCAAGGACTTCGGCGGCAAGATCGAGCAGGCCGGCGGCAAACTCGAGCAGGCAGGCCAGAACCTCGTCTCCCACGCCTCCGGCGACCGCTCCGGCGTCGGCTCCGTGGTCGCCAAGTTCACCGGCAAGGCCACCGAGGTCACCGGCAAGGTGTTCAAGGAAGGCGGCCGCGTCGCCGGCTCCGCCGGCGGCCGGCTCGGCAACACCGCCGACC
>DATJJB010000382.1:0-2893 GCA_035492655.1 Kutzneria sp.
GAGCCCGCAGCTGGTCAAGCAGATCCTCACCAGCACCGCCACCGACCTCGGCCACCCGGCCGACGAGCAGGGCGCGGGCGAGATGAACACCTACGCCGCGGTGCGGGCCGCCATGTCCATCCAGGACGGCAACGGCAAGCCCTCGCCGCAGGGCGCGGGCCTGCTGGCCACCACGACCGGCGGCGACACGCAGCTCACCGCCGTGGCCAAGCCGGGCAGCTCGGTCACCGAGCCGCTGACCGTCACCAACACCAGCCCCAACACCCAGACCGTGTCCGCGCACGGCCGCGTGCTGGGCAAGACGCTGGCCGACACGACCAGCAGCATCGCCCTGGACGCCACCTCGGCCACGGCGCCGACGTTCATCGACGGCACCAGCGCCACCCGGGTGTACGCCAAGACGACGTTCCAGGTGCCGTTCGGCGCCGACCACCTCCAGGGCAGCCTGGCCTGGCCGGGCACCCCGTCGCAGAGCGCGACGGTCCGGATGGCGCTGATCGACCCCAACGGCGTCTACCAGTCCGACTCCCGCCCGCAGAACAGCGGCAGCCAGGCCAACCACGGCCGGGTCGACGTGCACTACCCGGCCCCGGGCACCTGGACCGCGGTGTTCTACGTGACCAAGGGCGCGACCGGGTTCAAGGGCAATGTGGCCTACCAGTTCACCAGCACCAAGTACGTGGACTTCGGTTCGGTGAGCCCGAAGACCCTGACGCTGAAGCCCGGCCAGTCCGGCACCTTCCACGTCACCGCCAAGACGCCGGACCAGCCCGGCGACCTGTCGGCCGCGGTCGAGCTGGACACCCCGCTCGGCGGCGTGTCCTCGGTGCCGTTCACGTTGCGCAGCCTGATCACGACGGCCAACGGCGGCGCGTTCAGCGGCACCATCGTCGGCGGCAACGGCCGTGACTTCTCGCCGGCGCAGACCCAGACGTACTGGTTCGACGTGCCGGCCGGCAAGAAGGACTTCGGCATCGACGTCAGCCTCGGCGGCGACCCCAACCAGGTCGTCTACGCGGCCCTGAAGTCGCCGAGCGGCGAGGTCGTGTCGCTGTCGACCAACCAGCAGCAGGGCGCCAGCGGCGTGGTCCGCACCAAGTCCATGCAGGGCTACGTGCACGCCCCGGAGAAGGGCCGCTGGGAACTGGTGATCAACGTCAACCAGGGCGTCAGCGGCACGGCGCTGTCCCAGCCGTTCACCGGGCACCTCAAGTTCAACGTGGTCGACGCGTCGGTCACCGGCCTGCCCAGCGGCAAGGTCGCGGCCGGCAAGCCGATCACCGTGCAGGTGAAGGTGCGCAACAACGGCGTCGCCCCGGAGTCGGTGTTCGTCGACCCGCGCCTGACGACCGAGTCCGACCAGACGCTGGTCGTGCTGGGCGGCACCTCGGCCAACCAGACGTTCCCGCAGCCGGCCACGGCCACCGGGACGGCCTGGCTGGTGCCGACCGAGTCGCGCTCGCTGACCATCCAGCAGAACGCGACGCTGCCGGCCGACTTCGACGCGTCCGGCTTCACCGGCGTGTCCGAGATCCGCGGCACGCCGCGGGGCAACTCGGCCACCGCCAGCACGGCCGCGCCGCAGGTCACCCAGGGCCAGTGGCTCGCCGTGGCCACCCCGATCGGCCCGGAGAACGCCGAGGTCAGCGGCTCGGCGACGCTGGCGGCGCAGGTCCACGCGCAGGACTTCGACCGCTCGGTCACCAGCACCACCGGCGACCTGTGGCGGTTCAGCGTGGACACCGGCGGCGACTTCACGCCGGTGCAGCTGGCCCCCGGCCAGAGTGCCACCATCACCGTGACCATCACCCCGACCGGGGCGAAGGGCACGAAGGTGAGCGGCGTGCTGTACGTGGACAACTTCAACGGCGTGCTGCTCAGCGGTGACGAGCTGGCCGGAGTTCCGTACAGCTACACGATCGGTTAAGCCTGTTGCGGTTCGGGGACCCCGTCGGACACTAGGTGTCTGACGGGGTCCCCTCGCGTTTGGAGGAACCGTGCTCACCGACCACCTCGCCGCATGGGCCGCCAGCAACTCCGACGACGCCGCCATCACCTATGTCGACCACAGCACCAGCCTCGACGGGCTGTCGGTCACCGCGACCTGGGGTTCGCTGCACCGGCGGGTCGCGTCCACCGCCGCCGCGCTGCGGCGGGTCGCCGGCCCGGGCAGCCGGGTCGTGGTACTCGCGCCGCAGGGCGTGGACGACGTGGTGGCCGTGCTGGCCGCGCTCTGGGCCGGCGTGGTCGCCGTGCCCGTCGACCTGGCCGATCTCGACGACCAGCCGGCGCACGTGAGCGCCGTGCTGGCCGACTGCCTGGCCACGGCCGTGCTCACCACCAGCGCCGCCAAGCCGCGGGTGCAGGCGTCCTTCGACGCGCCCGTGGTCCTCGTGGACGCCATGCCCGACGACGAGCTGGCCCGGTACCCGGCGATGCCGGGAGACATCGCGATGCTGCGCTACCCCGTCGACCCCGGCGCCGATCCGTTCGGCACGCCCCTGAGCCACGGTGACCTGGCCGCCGCGGGCAAGCGCGCCGTGACGGCTTTCCGGGCCGTGACCGGGCGCTCGGTGACCGTGAACTGGCTGCCCCTGTGCTACGACCTGGGCTTCGTGCTCGCCGTCGCCGCGCCGCTGGTCGGGCGGCTGCGGGCCGTGTTGTTGGAGCAGTCCTCGGTCCTGGAGCAGCCGCGCCGGTGGTTGCAGGCGCTGGCGTCCGGGCAGGACGTGATCACCGCCGCCCCCGACTTCGCGCTGGCCTACTGCGCCTCCCGTACCACCGAGCAGGATCGCTCGTGGCTGCGGTTGTCCCAGGTCAGCACCATGTTGGACGGTGGGGAGCCGATCAATGCCAGCACCGTGCGGGTGGCCATCGACGTCTTCGGGCAGTG
>DATJJB010000383.1:0-102120 GCA_035492655.1 Kutzneria sp.
CGCCGCCACTCACCGATTCGCAGCTCAGCCCTTGCGGGTCTGCACCTTGTCCAGGCGCGGACGGAGCAGGCTGGAGTGGTTGCGGGTCATGTTCGTGTCCCTTCGTCGGTGCCGGGCGACTGCCCGGGCGGTTCAGCCGATCAATTTCGGCCTCCACATTTCTAACACGCGGCCGAATCGGCGATCCCGCATTCACGGCGATGTTTCCACACCCCGAAACAAAGGTTGACATTCCGTTGTCTCCATAATTCAGCATCAGCTGACCCACTCGACGTCGGCGGCCTCGTTGAGCGCCCGGCCGATGGCGATCGCGGCCCCACGCACTGACGGCGCGACCGTGCCGACCGGGCAGCGGTCGGCCAGGCCGACGAGGGACACCGCAGCCACCGCGCCGGCGGCCGGCAGCACCACGGGGCACGCGACGCCCAACACCCGCTCCGCCCCCTCGGCGTGTTGCACCACGGCATAGCCCAGCGATCGGACCGCGGTGAGCTGCCGGTCGACGGGCCGACGCTGTTCCACAGTGGACAGTGGGCGCAGCGGTCGGTCGAACGCCGTCATGGCACGGATGGCGGCGCTGGCGATGATCCGCTCCCAGCTCGACGGCACCGGCCCTTCGGGCGTCTGCCAACCGAATCGGTCCAACGGAACCGCGCTGTCGCCGTCCCGCACGGACAGATAGGCGCAACCGCCGGTCAGCTCGTGCAGCCGCATCAGCACCGGGGTGGCCGCGTCGCGCAGCACGCGGTGGCGCGGCACCCTCGAGCCGAGCACCGACAGCCGCTGGCCGAGCCGCAGCTGGCGGCCGCTGCGTTCCAGCAGGCCCCACTGCACGAGCTCGGTGACCAGCCGCGACGCGGTCGGTTTGGACAGATGGGCGCGACGGGACAGCTCGGTGAGCGTCAGCGCGCGGTCGGTCGGCTCGAACTGGCAGAGGATGGCCAGCGCCCGCGACAGCATCGACCGTTTCGTCCCGTGCTCCGCCGCCGGCACGACGATGCCCTCCATACTCCGAATGCTCGACATCGTCACGGTCCTCTCAATGGGAATCACTGGCGGGTGCAATAGGCCGATTGTGTGGCGAACGGCGATGCGGTGTCGACGGTTCCGGCCGTTCAGCAAAGTGCCTGACAACAAGTTCCACCGGTGGCCGTCACCAGCGAGTACGGCCGGCGGGACCGGCGAGCGGTAACTTGCTGCCAGGCAGCTTTTGGGCCTCGACGCCATCTGGCCAACACCACGAGAACACGCCAAGAATGGTTCTCACACCGCCGTTGTCGGCGAGAGAGCCCGATGAACTTTCGTCGAGGCGAGAACCACTTGAAGGAGCACACCGTGTCGAAGAAGCGTATTGCCGTCGTCGTCCTGACCAGCGCCGTCATCGCCATCTGCACCGCGACCGCGGCCAGCGCCGCCGAGCTCCCCACCACTTCCGGCGCGGCCGTCACGACCGCGTCCGTCGCTTCGCCGGACGACAACGGCCCGGTCGACGGTGGCACCGACTGGTGACGGCAATACGCCGGTAAGACCACATCGGCCGCCACGGACATTAGTCCGCGGCGGCCTTTGTCGGTCCGGAAACGATTCGATGGGACGACCCGGCATCACTTGTCAACCCATGCGACCGAACCCGGGATTCCCACGCGTCAGACGTGCCCTCGTGGACACTCATTCGACCTGATGCGATGGCACTAGTTGCCTGGCAACTTGTGCCACGGCCACCCTCTTCTGGGCCGACACCGGTTACGGCATGATCATCCCACCAGATGGGTCCTGGCGCAGGGGAGGAATAACGGATGGTGGCAAACGCCGCATTCGCCCGTATTGTTTCGGTCGGCGTGCTGTTGGCACTGGTGGACGTGGGGCCGGCGGTGATCGCGTCGACCTCGGCTCAGGTGGCCGCCGCGCATGCCTTACCGGTGCCGGCGGCCGACGACGCACCGCCGAGCACTCCCGGTTCGCCGCCGAAGACCGTCCAAGGCGGCACTGACTGGTGACCGGCGGCCGCCCCGCCGATTCGGCGGGGCGTGCCCGGCCCTTCGTCGGCCGCCGGCGTGAACTTGCCGCACTGACAACACATCTGGCCGCCCGGATCGTCGGAAGGCCCGGTGGCGACGACAGACAATCCCCGGCCGGCGGCGATCCGGGCGAACTCCGCCGAACAGTGCCCGTTCAGTCGAGCAGGCCACGCTGTTCGGCCAGCACACCGGCCTGAAACCGGCTCTGCGCACCGAGATCGGCGGCCAGGGTGGCGATGTGCCGCCGGCAGGTGCGCACGGAGATGCCGAGCCGGCGGGCGATGACCTCGTCCTTGGCGCCGGCGGCCATCTGCCGCAGGATGGCCCGGGTCAGCTCCTCGGCGGCCTCCTCGGACTCGTCCTCGGCGGCTTCGGTGCGCTCGGCCGGGAACTGCCGGCCGGAATGCCACAGCAGGTCGAAGCTGTCCAGCAGATGGCTGAGCACGGCGGGCTCGCGGACCAGCACGGCGCCGTCGGCGGGGTCGCCGCTGGCAGTGGGCAGGAAGGCGACCTCGCGGTCGAAGACGATGATGCGCCGCGGCACGATCGGCGCGGTGCGAACCAAAGCACCCGCGGCGGTGACGGCGGCGACGTAGCGCTGGGTCGGCGCGTGCGAACGCGTGGAGTGCTGGAGCACCGAGTGCATCACGACGCCGCGGTCGAGCATCATGAGGTCCAGCGCGAGGCTGCGGCTGAGCCCCTCCTCGCTCATGCCGCTGCCGGGATGCGCGATGTGCAGCTCCCGCTCGCACTTGCGGGCCTGGTCGGCGAGCAGGTGCCGGACCATGCCGACGTCGTCGATCACGTCGATCGCCTCGGACCGGCGCCGGGTCTGCCGCGCCTCGAAGTACGTGGGCTGCAAGGCGAGCAGTTCC
Source organism: Kutzneria sp. (assembly GCA_035492655.1). Lineage (GTDB taxonomy): Bacteria > Actinomycetota > Actinomycetes > Mycobacteriales > Pseudonocardiaceae > Kutzneria. Next base: position 2,894 of record DATJJB010000383.1, read on the forward strand.
CGTTTGAGCTGCTGGTGCACCGCCCGCCGGCGGTGGATCTCGTTCTCCTCGGCGGTGAGCAGTTCGGCGGTCGCGGTGTCCGGCCCGACCGCGGTGAACTCGCGGTCCGGGTCCAGGGACGGGCGCAGCAGCAACAGGTCGGTCAGGGTGGTGATCAGCTCCTCGAGTTCGACCGCGCCGACGCCCAGCTCCCGCTCGGCCTGCTGACGGGTCCACGCCGGGTACTCGACGGCGAGCTTGTACAGCTGCACCGCCCGCACGCTCAACCGCGCCGTCAGCTTGTCAAGACCGATTCGGAACACCACCGGCTCGTCCATCCCGCCAGTATCCGACAGACAAGGTCATCACCAGCGGTGCGCGGCGGAAGCAGTGTGCCTAAGAGGAAATCCTGATGCCCGGGTAGACGGCCGCTGTCCGCCGGATGTCCGATCGGCCGACTGCGCGTAACGCTCGCATCGGTCACCCGGCGTCCGAAATGCACGGTTGACGGCGTACTGTCGGCGGATTCCCCGACTGGTGGCGACCTGGCGGCGCTGACATCATTCGCCGTGGACCCGGCGTCCGACAGCATCGAAGGACGCCGACGATCGAAGGACACGAGCGTGAACACCACCCATGGCGGAAGCACAATGCGATGACCGACCATGAGCCGGCCGACCCGGTCCGGGTGCTGCGCGACCTGATCGGGATCGAGACCGGTCGCGACTGCCTTGACCACGTCGCCGGGGTGCTGCCCGGGGTCGAGCATGCGGACGACAGCAGCCTCGTGCTGCGGATTCCGGGTCGTGGGGCCGCGCAGCCGCTGCTGGTGCACGGGACCGCGAGCGACAAGCACGGCCTGGCCATGATGCTCGCCGCGCTGCTTCGGCTGGACGCCAGGGGCGAACGTCCTTCGGGCGATGTGATGCTCGCCGTGGTGGCCGACGGGAAGCACGGTGCCAAGCACCTCGTCGACGAGCACACTGACCTTTTCACCGGAATCCGGTGCGCGATCGGTCGGCACGCCGGGGCGGATATTCGGCTGCCCGGCGTCGGATTCCACCCGATCGTCGTCGCCGAGAAGCGGGCCTGCCTGGTACGGGTCACGATCGACGGCGCCGATGGCGACGCCGCCCTGCTCGCGCCGTCCGACTCGCCCGTGGCCCAGCTCGGCATGCTGCTCACCGCGCTGTCCGGCGCCCGGCTGGCCCGCCGCCGCACGCCCGTGGTCGAGCGGATGCTCGACGCACTCGCCGCCGCGCTGCCCGACGACGGCCTGTCCGCCGCGGTCCACCGGCTCGGCACTGATCATGCCAATGACCGCGTGCCGGCCAGCTTGCCGCTGTCCCAGGCGCTGTTCCTCGACTCGCTGATGCGCAACACCGCCAATCCGGTCGCCGTCCGCACCGAGGCGGCCGCCGGCCGGACGCCCGGCCGGGTCAGCGCCGACATCGACTGCCGCCTGCTGCCCGGCGGCGGCACCGACGCCTTTCTCGCCGAGCTGCGCACCTTCACCGGCTCGGCCGAGGTCGAGGTGCTGCACGAGGACCCGGTGTCCGAGGCCAAGCCCGAGTTCGGGCCGTTCTACGACCGGCTCGTCGAGGTCCTGACCAAGGCCGACCCCGAAGGCGTGCCACTGCCCGTGCTGACGCTCGGCTCCACCGAGGCCGTGCACTACAGCCGGCTCGGCATCCGCTGCTACGGCTGGCTTCCGCTGCACCTGTCCGAGGGCTCGCTGTCGCACCGCGCCCTGCGGTTCGGCGCCGACCGCATGACCGAGTTGCTCCGCGACTTCCCGTAGCCGGGCGCCCGCCGCGGCCGGCACTGGTGCAGAGTGAGGGCATGGACTACGTCCCCCACTTCCGCCGGGAGATCGCGGCCTTCGAGGACGCGGTCCGGGCCGCTGACGGCGCTCCCCCGGTCCCGTCCTGCCCCGGCTGGTCGATGCCGGACCTGGTGGCACACCTGGGTCGCGTGCACCGATACGTGATCCACATCGTGGAACATCGGCTGACCACGCCGCCGGATCGCGCCTTGCTCACCCAGCCGACGGTCCCACGCGGTCCCGGTCTGGTCGACTGGTTCGCCGACGGGGCCGCGACGCTGGCCGAACTGTTCAGCAACCGTGATCCGGCCGAGCCGGTGTGGACCTGGTCGCAGGAGCAGACGGTCGGGTTCTGGGCCCGGACGCAGACCATCGAGGCGGCCGTGCACCGCTGGGACGCCGAGAACGCGATCGGCACGGCCGAGCCGGTCGACGGCGACCTCGCCGCGGATGCCATCGAGCAGAACTTCACCGTCATGGCCCCGTTTCGGCGGGCCCAGACGCAGGCGCCGCCCGGGCTCGGCGAGCGGATCCGGTTGCGCCGCACCGACGGCGACGACATCTGGACCGTGGCCTTCGACGGCGACTCGGTGCGGCTCATCGACCGCACCGAGCCCCGCCACATCGAACTGATCGGCACCGCATCGGACCTGATGTTGTTCCTGTGGCAACGAATTCCGGTGGACGAGCTGCTCGGCGTGGTCGGTCCCCGCGCCGTGCTCGACCGCTACTTCACCCTCGTGCCACCGATGTGATCAGCACAGGCCCGGCAACACCTGGGTGTGCTCGATCCGCACGGCTCGCAGGGCGTTCGGGTTGAGCCGCAGCAGCGCCAGGATGCTCGGCGCGATCTGGACGGTCGACACGGATGCGTCCACGACCCGATGGCCGTGCACCCCGGCGCCGGCAACGACCAGCGCCACGTCACGGTCGTCGGGGGCGGCCCCGCCGTGCTCGGCGATCTTCGACTTCTTGCCGGTGTAGACGACGCCGTACTGCGCGACACCGACCAGGTCAGGGACGCGGGGATCGGCGACCGAAGTGTGGAAATAGGACGGTCCACTGTGGATCGCCTGGAGACCCGAGGCGGTGAACGGCTTGGCGGCGCCGGTGATGTCGTTGCCGGTGCCGTGCTGGGCGAGCAGGTAGTCGCGGGCGAAGTCGAACGCCGCGGCGGAGCGGTCGTTGAGCCACAACAACATCGCGTCATCGTCGGTCGACGCGGCGACCAGGTCGCCGCTGGCCGGGTGGGCCGCCTTCCAGGCCGCGTTGAGGCCGTCCAGCAGCGGTCCGTCGGCGATGCGGGTCAGCGCGGCCGGGTCGGTCGGCGACTGGCCGTGCTTGGCCGACAACACGATCGTGGTCCGGTCGGCCAGATGCTGCTTGGCCAGCTCGGCGGTCAGCGCGCCGAGCTCGCCGTCGACCGAGTCGAGGGCGCTGGCCAGCAGCGGCCCCGGCGTTCCGTCGGCGAGGTAGCCGCCGGCCGGCAGTTTCTGTGCGGTGGACACGGTCTGGAAGTTCAGGCCGAAGACCGCCGGCGTGCCGACCCGGGTGGTGCCGGCGTGGTCGTAGCCGTCGATCTCGTTGCGCACGGCCAGCACCTTGTAGTGGTCGTACTGGCGGGTGGCGGTGTTGTCGGTGGTCCAGTCACCCGCGCCGACGCTGCTGTTGATCTCCGGCGTGAACAGGTCCTGGACGCCCGTGCCCGACGGCCCGTTCAGGATGGAGTAGGCCGGGTGCTTGTCCGACCAGGCGGTGCGCAGGCCGGCCGCGCGGGCGACCTCGAAGACGGTGTTGACCTTGAGGTACTGGTTGGGCTGCACCGGCTTGCAGGTCGTGGGGTCGACCGGCAGGGCGGACTGTTGGATCAACGTCTGCGGCGTGCCGGTCATGCCGAGGATCGAGTTCGGCAGCCCGGCCAAGCCCTGGCCGGCGTCCAACGCGGCCGGGTTCTTGTCCAGGTCCTCGGTGAGGTCGACGACCGCGCCGGCCTTCGCGCCGGCGCAGTCGGTGGTGCCGGCCGGCAGCAGGGCGTGGTTGTACGTGGCGTCGTAGTAGATGCCCGTGGTGGCGGGATTGCCGCCGGTGAGCTGGCCGACCAGGCCCGGGAACGAGTCGGACGGGACCGGGGTCTTCGCGTGGGCGTAGTCGATGCCGTCACGGGCGAGGCCGGCCAGCGCCGAGTGCGGGTGCTGCCGCACGTACCAGGCCAGATCGGTGGCGTGCAGGCCGTCGACGGAGATCAGCAGCACGTGCCGGTCCGGTGCGGCCGCGGCCACCGGTGCCGCGGTGGCCGCGACCAGGCCGGCCGCGACCGCGGCCACCAGGGTTGTTCTGCGCATGCCGGTACTCCCTCGCTGACTACTACAGTGGCGTAGGAGTTCTAGGCGACGCGGGTGTACTCGACCTGAACGCGGCGTGAACCGGCATCATCGGTCTGTGGGCTGGACATCCCGTCGACTGACGGCCAGGTAGCCGACGACGGCCACGATCAAGGCCAGCAACACCAGACTCACCGGCCCGCCGCCGAGGCCGACGCCGCCCACATCGGCGGGTTTGCCCAGCCAGTCGGCCACCGACGCGCCCAGCGGGCGGGTCACGACGTAGGCGAACCAGAAGCTGAGGATCGGATTCCAGTGCAGCCAACGGTATCCGGCGGCCGGGATGCAGATCATCAGTGCAAAGAGGACGATCGACCACAGATAGCCCAGGTGCAGGGTCATCGCGGTCAGATCGCCGAGCGCGGTGCCCAGCGCGAAGGTGGCGACCACCGCGGCCCAGTAGAACGCCTCGCGACGCGGCGTGTCGATGCTGTGCACCGACATGGTCTTCTCGACCCGGAACCACACGATGTAGACCGCCGCGAGGGCGATTCCGTACAGCAGCGCGGAAAACGTGTAAGGCACACCGAAACCGACATGAAGGACATCGGCGGCCATCGTGCCGAACACCCCGACCATCACCACCGCGAACCAGTAGGCCCAGGCACGGTAGCGGCGCGTCGCGAACTGCACGACCAGCGACACCACGAAGGCGGCGAACCCGGCCAGCACCGCCGGGATCGGCGACAGCGCGCCGACCAGATAGTCCGAAGCGGACTCTCCGAGCGCCGTCGACAAACCCTTGGCCAGCCAGAAGAAGACGGTGATCTCCGGCACCCGCAGGGCACGGGCCGAGACCGCGGAATTACGCAGACTGCTTGTCACTCGGGGATTCTCCCATCGGCCGCGGCACGGGCCACGCCACCACAACCGATCGACAGCTAGTTGACAGAAACCGGTTTCCCCTTTGCTGAGAACACTTTCAGGAAAGCAACGCGCTGGCGTAGTGGTCGGCGTTGTCCCGCACGCCGGGCAGCACGTAGAAGTAGCCGCCGCCGAACGGCGTGACGTAATCGGTCAACGGCTCGCCGTTCAGGCGGTTCTGCACGGTCTCGAACTGCTTGGCGATGTCCTGTTGGTAGCAGCAGAACAACAAGCCGGCGTCGATCGTGCCGTTGGGCTGGAAACCGCGGTCGTAGTTGAACGGCCGGCGCAGGATGCGCGCGGTGTTCGGCGTGCGGGGGTTGGCCAGTCGGATGTGCGAGTCGACCGGGATCACCTTGCCGTCGGGATCCTTGGCGTAGTCCGGGATGTCGGTCTCGGCGCTGCCGTCCAGCGGCGCGCCGCTGTCCCGCCGCCGGCCGAACATCCGTTCCTGCTCGGAGATCGACACCCGGTCCCAGAACTCGAGCTGCATCCGGATGAACCGCACCACCTGGAAGCTGCTGCCGTCTGCCCGCCAGACCACCTCCGCGGTCGGCTGGGAGATGCCGTCCTTGAACCCCAACAGGTTGCGCGGCGTGCCGGCCGGTCGTGGCGGCGAGCCGAAACCGTCGAGGCGGTAGCGGGGCTGCATGCCGTCGCGGGTGTGCCGGGTCAGGTCCCGCAGCGCGTGGTGCACGGTGTCGATGTTGTTGGCGCAGATCTGGAGCATGACATCGCCGTGGCACCAGGCGGGTTCCAGCACGTCGTCCGGGAAGGTGGGCATCGCCGTCAGTCCGTCGGGCTTGCGCAGGCCGTAGCGGGAGTCGAACAGCGAGGCGCCGACCGACACCGTGACGGTCAGACCGTCGGCCGGCACCGTCGGACCGAGCACGGCACTGTCCGACGGCGGCGCGCCGACGCCAAGATCCGGCGGTGTGCCACCGGCGGTGAGGAAGCGGGCCCGGTCGGTCAGCGCCTTGAACATGGCGGTCAGGCCGGCCCGATCGGCCGCGGTGGCGTCGAAGGCCGCGAAGGTGCCGAAGCGTTGCGGCGGAATGTCCACGCCGGACTGTCGTGGCCCGTGGAACGGGTACGACTGCGGAACCTCGGGCGCGGCAACGGTGTCCGCCCGTGCGCCGGCCGCGGCGAGGCCGCCGACCAGCGCGGAGCCGGCGACACCGGCGCCGGTGCCCTGGAGGAAGCGGCGGCGGCTCAGCGACATGGCAGGGGCTCCTTCAGCTCGCGCGAACTTCGAGCAGGGTCGGGATGGCGGACAGGGTTTCCACGGCAGCGCCGACGCGGGCGTCCACCACTGTTCGGTTGCCGGTTCCGCAGGCCGCCGTCACCGCGGCGAGCTGCGTGCGGGCGGCGGCGACCAGGCCGGGCTTGCGGTCGTCGAGCAGCGGCTGTAGTCGGTCCAGCACCGCGTTCGTGGCCTCGACATCCGCCGCCACCAAGGCGAACGTCGTGCCGGAGCCTTGATCGGTGAGGCCGTTGAGGGTGCGCCGCAACGCGTCTTCCAGGATCTCGTGCGCCCGCAGCGGCAGGTCGGTCGGCGCGAACGTCAGTTTCTGGCGCAGCGTCTGGACGTCCTGCCGGAGCTTGGCGGCGACCGGCGAGAGCTGGGCGGTCGATTGTCCGTGCCACAGGCCGTATTCGATGCGGTGCAGGCCGGTGAAGTCGGGATCGGCCACGCCCTGGGGCCGTCCGTGCGGCAGGCCGTCGATCGCCACGCCCAGGTCCTCGAACTGCCCGTACGCGGCACCGAGCCGCTCCCAGGTCAGCTGCGCCGTCAGCCAGGCCGCCCTCGCGCCCTCGACATCACCGGCGTCGATCTTGGCCGCCAGCTCGCCGGTTTGACCGTCCAATGTGGACAGCTGGTCCGACAGGTAGGACGTGAAGGAGTCGGCCGGTCCCTTGAGTTCCTTCTCCGACACCGGCGCGACGGCCGGCACGGCCGATCCGCCGGAGCCGCCGGTGACCGCCGCGACGGGCGACACCTGGTCCAGCTCGCCCGGAACCAGGCAGCGCCAGCTGTACTGGCCGGCCGGCAGGTCGACGGTGATGGATCGGCGGGTGCCGGGGCCGAGGCCCTCGATCTCGCCGATCACGCCGCCGTCGGTGGCCCGGATCAGGTAGATCTCGCCACCGTGCCCGGACTTGTTGACCACGGCGATGGTCGACGAGCCGGCGGTGGCGCCGGCCCAGTCCTGGGCACAGCCTTCGGCCGTGATGGTGACCTGCGTCGTGGAGCCGCCACCGGACGGCGATGTGACCAGCGCGAACACGCCGACGGCCAGCAGCGGCAGGACGACCGCCGCGGTCGCGTACACCCACCGCGGCAGCCGGCGAACCGACCGCTCGGCCGGGGCGGCCGTCACAGCGGGCTTGCGTAGGAACACCACCAGCACCGTGATCAGGTAGGCCAGGTAGACCGCGACCTGGAGCACGGTCATCCGCGGCGCGAGGTTGGTGATGCCGGAGATCAGCGACACCCACCAGCTGTCCGTGGAGACGACCGTGGACAGGTCGAACGCCGTCCAGTTCCGGCCCGGGATCAGGCCGGCGGTCTGGAGCTCGCCGACGCCGTAGGCCAGCACGCCGGCCGCGATGACGATCAGCAGCACCGCCGTGCGGGAGAAGAAGACGCCGAGGTTGACCCGCACGCTGGCCCGCACGATCAGCCAGCACAGCAGGAACGACGCCGACAGGCCGACCGCCGCCCCGATCAGCGGCGCGATCGTGTCGCCGGACGCCTGCACGGTCGTCCACAGGAACAGCGCCGTCTCCAGGCCTTCACGGGCCACCGCGAGGAACGCCGTCGTGGCCAGCGCGCCGGCCCCGATCTCGGCCGCGTGGCCGATCTTCTCCCGCAGCTCGCCGGACAGCCCGCGGGCGGCGCGGCGCATCCAGAAGATCATCCACGTGACGAGCACGATCGCCACCAGGCTCAGCAGCCCGCCGAACACCGCCTGCGCGGTGATCGTCAGCTCGGCCCGGGAGAACGCCAGCACCGCGCCGAACCCCAGCGACAGCAGGCCCGCCGCCAGCACCCCCAGCCAGATCGGCGCGGGTCCCTTGCCGGTGCGGCGCACCGCGGCCAGCAGGATGCCGACCACCAGGCCGATCTCCAGCCCTTCACGCAGGCCGATGACCAGGTTGGGCAGCCCGTCGACCCACACCGCGCCACGCCCCTTCGGTTAGGCTCACTTAACCCCGACGCGGATGCTACACACCTGTAGAAGGCAACCCTTACCAGCTGTGTGTGAAGACACCGCCCACTGCCGTCGCGAGTACCGGGATGGCGTGGATGTCCGACACGGCGACCTCGGCCGGATGCGCTTCCAGGAACACCATGTCGGCCAACTGCCCGGGCACCAGGCGACCCTTGCACGCCTCCTGCCCGGTCACCCGACCGGAGCCGACGGTGGCGGCGTGGACGGCCTCCGTAGGGGTGAGCCGCTCGTCGGGTGCATACAGGATTCCGTCTTCGGTAAGGCGTTCTACGAAAGCCTGGATACCGCTGAGCGGCGCGCCGGGGGCGACGGGCCGGTCGGAGCTGAGGGCGACGGGGAGGCCGGCGTCGAGGAGGCTGCGAGCGCGGTGGGACCAGAGGCTGCGGGCGGGACCAATGGCCCGGCGCATGCCTTCGCCGAAGGCGGGTAGGAAGTTCGGCTGCACCACACAGGCGACACTGAGCGAAGCGAGCCTGGCGACCTGGTCAGGCCGGACGACGGTGCCGTGCTCGACGCGGTTGGGGACGAGACGGCGGCCGTGCCGGGTGATGGCTTCCTCGATGACGTCGAGCGCGACATCGAGGGCGGCGTCGCCGACGGCGTGCAACGCGAGCGACCAGCCGGCGGCGTAGGCGGCCAGGACGCGACGGCGCAGCGTCTCGGCGTCTTCCTGGAGGTAGCCGTGGTTGTCGGGACAGCCCTCGTAATGCTCGGTCAGTTGGGCGGTACGGCCCAGGATCGACCCGTCGGTGAAGACCTTGACCGGACCGAGTTGAAGGAAATCGTCGCCCCAGCCGGTGCGAATGCCGGTGCCGAGACCCAGACGGGCGGGCTCGTCCGCATGCCCGTCTATGCCGGCCAGGGCGTCGATGACCGGCATGACCTGCATCCGGGTCCGCAGCACGCCGTGCTCCCGGGCGTTCTGGTACGCGGCCAACTCCCCCGGCGCATGCCCGATCCAGCCGCCGGCCACGCCGCAGTCGGTGACGCTGGTGAGCCCCTCCCGGGCGTACTGGGCGGTGGCCAAATCCAGCGCCCGCTCGATCACGTCCAAGGGGTACGGCAGGAGCACGTCCTGTACGAACGCCATGGCCCGTTCCTCAAGGACACCGGTGGGCCGGCCGGTCTCGTCCAGCACGACCCGCCCACCGTCGATCTCCCGGTCACCGACGGCGGTGCGCCGCAGGCCCTCGCCGTTGAGCTGGCAGGAATGCCCGGAGGCGTGCTTGATCCAGACCGGCCGGCCGCCGCTGACCCGGTCGAGCACGTCACGGTCCGGGACAGCGCCATGCAACAGCACGGGGTTGAAGCCGGCGGCGATGATCCAGTCATCCGGCCCGCCATCGCCGGCACGGTCCCCGATCGCCCGGTACACGTCGTCAAGGGACGTCACGCCGGACAGGTCGGTCTCCAGCAACGTCATCCCGAACCAGACGCTGTGCGCGTGCGCGTCGTTGAAACCGGGCAGCACGACGCCGCCACGAGCGTCCACCCGCTCCCGTGCCCGCAGTCCCTCGACATCCCGGCCCACGGCCAGGATCCGGCCACCGGCGACCGCGAGGGAGTCCACAATGGACTCCGCCGGGTCGCCGGTGTGGATCCGCCCGTTCTCGATGATCAGGTCGACCTCCATCCGCCGGTTATACGCCCTGGTATCCCGAGCAGACGATGCGAATGGTGTCGATCCGGTCGTCCCGCGACGTGTAGTACGCCTGCTGCTCCACGACCCGATCGGCCTCCGCGTTGCGCACGCGGAACCGGTAGCCGACCTCCTGGCAGTCGCCGACCTGGCCGGTGCTGACCGAGCAGAGCTCGATGTCGCCCTGGTGCGTCCCGAACCACGGGCCGAGGATGATCTTGTCGACGACCTCGTCGGCGTCGGTCGACGCCCAGTGCCGGCCCGGGGTGAGCGCCTCGAAGGCCACCGAGTCGGCCAGCACGGCGCGCAGGGCGCCGGCGTCGCGGGCGGCGATGGCGCGGGCGAACACTTCGCCTTGAGTGGTCATTGGAGTCCCCTTCCGTCGCCAACGAGCCTGGCGGTCACGGGGGCGCCGAAGCATGGGGCACTCGCCCCATCTTCAACCGGAGAACGCTCCGGTCAGCCCGTGTTCCAGGGCGAAAAGCCCGGCCCCGGTGCGGTTGGAGACGCCGATCTTGGCGTAGATGTGCTCCACGTGGTTGCGGACGGTCTTCTCGCTGATCACCAGCAGGCCGGCGATCTCCCGGTTGGGCCGGCCGGCGGCGACCAGCCGCAGCACCTCGACCTCACGGCCGGTCAGCCCGGCCGGGAAGGCCTTGCGTTGGCGGACCGGATGTCCGGCGGCTTGCAGCACCGCCTCCACGGCCTGCGCGTCCAACCGGGACTCCCGGGCCTGACGTCGCAGGATCTCGGCGGCGTCGTCGGGCCCGTACGGGCCTCGGTGCGGCCGCATCTCCGTCAGCGCGTGATACGTGTCGGCCGCCCCGAGCAGCCGGGCCAGCGGAGCCAGCGCCGCGCCGGCCGCGCCGAGCGGGTAGCCCGAGCCGTCCAGGCGCTCGTGGTGGGCAGCGGCGATAGCGGCGACCTGCTCCAGGCCCGGCACGCGGCGCAGGATGCGGCCGGTGAGGTAGGGATGCAGCCGCACCCGCTCCCATTCAGCTTCGGTCAGCGGCCCCGGCTTTTCCCACAGCGAGTTGGGCACGCCCATGCGGCCGAGGTCGTGCACCAACGCGGCCCGCCGCACCAGGCGCACGTCCGGCTCGGGCAGGCCGCAGCCACGAGCGGCCTGTGCCGCCAGCTCGGCCACGCCACGGGAATGCCCGATGGTGAAGGGGCACTTGAGGTCGGCGAAGTCGCCGATCGCCAGCAGCAGGTCGTCCAGCTCCGCCTCGGTCAGCGAGCTGGTGTTGTCCGGGGCCTGGCGCAGCGCGGCCGTCCACACGTCGTCGTCGAGCAGACCCTCCAGGTCCGTGGACTCGAACGCCTCGACCACCGCGGGGTCGAACTGGCTGCCGGCGCGGGACTTCGCCATCGCCACGGCGGCGTCCACACCGTCCTGCCGCAGGAACACCTCGGCCACCTCGGCCAGGTGCACGATCCGCATCTCGATCGGGATGTCGTCGCCGCTACGACCGCCGGGCAGTCCCGAGCCGTCGTACCGCTCGAACGTGCAGGCCAGCGCCTCGCGGACACGGTCGCCCAGCCCCAGCCGGTCGGCCAACCCGGCCGCGGAGGAGCAGTGCGAGTGGATCAGGTCGGACAGCCGGCCCTTGATCTTGACGAAGAACGCGGCCGCGGTCAGGCCCCGGCTGAGCGGCCCCTGATCCTGGCCGACATGCGTGGCCAGCAGCCGCAGGAACGGCAGGCCCTGCCAGTTCACCTGGTAGGAGTCGGCGCGGTAGGCGATGTCGTCGCCGAACCAGCGCGACAATTCGTGCGAATCGGCATGGCAGCCGATCCAGGCCACCAGGGTGGCGTAGAAGGCCGTGCCCCGCTGGGTGTCGTCGAGGCCGAGCCGGTCGGCCAGCCGGGTGGCGATCAGCGCCGCCCGCAGCATGTGCTCCATCGGTTGGCCCAGGCCGAGGTCGATGGCCAGCGACAGGGACGCCAGCACTTCGGCACGGCGCGGACCGGACATCACCACCTCCTGACCAGCATCAACACATCGTCACAGCCCGGTGACGCGTTTCACCGGGGCCGAATGTGGATATTTCTCGTGTCATGTCCGGCCCACACAGCGCTGCGCAGCCCGCCTTCGACGTCCGCCAGGAGACCGTCGGGTCGGCCACCGTCCTGCACGTCACCGGGGAGATCGACACCGACACCGCTCCCCTGCTCCGCGGGTACCTCGCGGTGGCGCGGCTCGACACCACCGCCGCGGCGCCGCTGGTCGTCGACCTCAGCGGCGTCACCTACATGGCATCCCCCGGCCTGTCGGTGCTCATCGAGGCTCACAACGAGCACCGGCGCGGACACACCCGCCTCCTGGTGGTCGCCGGGTCCCGCGCGACGCGGGTCCCGATCATGACGACCGGCCTGCACGCCCAACTGGACGTGGTGATCACTCTGGACCAGGCGCTGCCGTCGTGAGGGCCTCGATCAGGCGTCGAACCTCGTCGGCGTCGCCGGTGGCCCCGGTCTGCACGAAGGCGGCGAGCGCTTGTCGTTGGCACGTCAGGGCTTCCTCGCGTCTGCCCTGCACGGCGTGTATCCGGCCGAGCTGGGTCAGCGTCAGACCCTCGCCGTGCCGATCGCCGATCTCCCGGCGCAGCGCCAGCGCACGCCGGTGGCAGTCCGCTGCTTCGTCCCATCGCTCAAGTCCCTGGTACACCAACGCCATGTTGTGCCAGGCACGGCCGGTACGCAGCCGATCCCCGCTGTAGGGCGACAGATCGAGCGCCTGCCGTAAGTACTCGACGGCCTCGGCCGCCCGGCCGGTCTGCTGCAACACGGCACCGAGGTTGGTCAGCACGCCACCCTCGACCTGCGGATCGCCCAGCTCCCGCGCGCAGTCGAGGGCCTGCCGGTAGCGGGACTCGGCGGCTTCGTAGCGGTGGTGGAGCGCCGCCACGAAGCCGAGGTTGTTCAAGGCTCTGGCCATCTGGTAGCGCTCCTGCTGCTCGGACGCCATGGCCAGGGCCTGCTCCCAAGCGGCCTCGGCGTCCTCGAACCGCCCGCGCTGATAACTGATCCCGCCGATGTTGATCAACGCCTTGGCCTGGCCGAGCCGGTCGCCGGTGCGCTGGCACAGGGCCAGCACCTGACCGTGGTAGTCGCCGGCCACGTCGTACCACTGGAGTTCCTGATGGGCGATGCCGAGCGCGGTGAGGTTCTGTGCCTCAGCCCTCCGGTCGCCGCGCCGCAACGCCGCCGCGAGACCGAACTTGGCCACCGTGATCCACTCGTCCGGATGGTTGCGCAGCTCGAAGAACGGGTGCAGCGCCGCCGCGATCTCGCCGGTCAGCTCGTCCAGTCCGCACCGCGCCGTCAGGCTCACCACCGGGATCAGGTTCGGGCGTTCGTTCTCCAGCCACGCCACCGCGTCGCCGCGGCCCCCGAAGAGCCACGATCTTTCCTCGGCGCGCGTACGGGAATCGAGGTGGGTGAACGCGGCCTTGACCGTGTCCCGGTAGTTCGTCAGCAGTCGCGTGACGGCAGCGGCCCGGTCGGCCGGCTGCTCGTCGGTTTCGCAGCACTGGCCGGCGTAAAGCCGGACCAGGTCGTGGAATCGGTAGCAGTCGGGCATGATCGACGGGCCGAGCAGGTGGGCCCGGCACAGGCCGTCCGCGAGTCGCTTGGCGACGTTCGCCGGCACGTCGGCCAGCGCCGCGATCGCGCCGAGGGCGAGGTGCGGGCCGGGATGCAGGGACAGCAGCCGGAACAGCCGCGCCAGGCTCGGCGGCAGGCGTCGATAGGACGTGTCGAAGGCGGCCCGGACCGCCACCGATTCCCCGTACGAGAGCTCGTCGAGCCGGTCGGTGGCCGCGCCGACGGTCCGCACCAGCCGGTCGATGCCCTGCCCGGGTTGATCGGCCAGCAGCTCGGCGACGATCCGCAGGGCCAGCGGCAGGCCCTCGCACAGCTGGGCCAGCCTGGTGGCCTGGCGCGGTTCGTCGGTCACCCTGGTGTCGCCGGGAATCGCCGTCGCCAGCGCCTGCGCGAGGACTTCGACGGCATCACCGTCCCGGAGGACACCCAGTTCGACGCGTCGCGCGCCGGGCACCGGCAGGTTGTCCCGGCTGGTGATCAGCATCCGGTGCGCCGGGCTGCCCGGCCGCAAAGCGTTGGCCTGCGCCACATCCGAGACGTTGTCGGCCAGCACCAGCACCCGTTGGCCCTGGTCGGCCAGCTCGGCCAGGCGCGAGCGGTAGTGGTTCTCCCGCTCGCCCCGCGTGCCCGGCACGTGCTCGACGCCCAGTGCGCTCAACATCGCCAGCAGCGCCGCGTCCGGCGACACGCCGCCGGCCGGGTCGTAACCGTGCAGATCGATGAACAGCACGCCGCCGGGAAACCAGCCGGCCGCCACGGCTTCGTGCGCCACCCGCACGGCCAGCGCCGTCTTGCCGATCCCGGCCAGTCCGGTGATCGTCGCGACGCTCGGCCCCTTCGCCGCGGGGTCGAGCAGCGCCGCCAGCCCGGCCTGTTCGTCGAGGCGACCGGTGAAACCCACCTCGGCCGGCAGGCCGGCCAACGCCACCGGCACCGGCGGCGCGAGGTTCACCACGTCGATGTGCCCGGCCTGCACCACATTGCCGGTGATCGCGCCGGTGATGACGTTGTTCGTGGACCGCACGGGTTCCTGCGCCGACGCCATCGCGATCACCTCGCACGAGTGGATGCCCTTGTGGCACACCACTCTTCGTAGCCGGCGGTGATCGCATTACCCGGCTCACTCGTTCGGGCGTCAGACGCGGATGCTGTCCAGCACGAGATCGAGCAGCCGGCCGGCCTGCTGCTGGCCGGCGCGGCCGGGCGGGGTCCGCCACACGCAGCTCATCATCATCAGCACGTCGTCCGGGTCGAGGCCGGGCCGGATGCTGCCGTCCAGCTGCCCGGCCCGCAGCATCAGGTCGATCGCGCCGATCACCGGGCCGTAGGTCTCGTTGGTGACGGAGTCCTTGGCGGCGGCGCTCAGCGCGTCACCGAGGCCGTGCTTGAGCCGGATCTGCGCGGCCAGCCGCTCGAACCACCGCCGCAGCGCGGCCGGCGGCGGCTCCTTGGCCAGCAGGTCCGGCGCCGCGTCGACCAGCCGCTGCACCTCGGCCCGGTAGAGCGCCAGCACCAGCGCCTCCCGGTTGGGGAAGTGCCGGTAGAGCGTGCCCGGGCCGACCCCGGCCGCCTTGGCGATCGAGTTCAGCGAGGCCTCGCCGTCCTCGGTCAGCAGATCGCGCGCGACCTCGAGGATCCGAGCCCGATTGGCCTGGGCGTCGCTGCGCTGGGACATCAGCGCCCCTTCCGTGAACCGACAAGACGGAGAACTCTCCGATCTTACGCCTCAGGCCGCGGCGGGCAGGGCGAGCAGGCTCTCCGCGGTGTCGACGATCGTCTGCTCGATCGGGCGCGGCCGCCAGCCCAGCACGCGCCGGGCCTTTTCCGAGGAGGCGTCGAAGTTCTTGCCCAGCTGCGGCACGATCAGCCGCAGCTGCGGGTTGACCGTGCCCACGGCTCGGGCGACCCAGTTCGGCAGCTCGCGGGTGGGCACCTTGCTCGCCCGCTCGCCCAGCCGGTCCCGCAGGATCTCGGCGATGTCCCGCACCCACAGGCTCGACCCGGACTGGGCGATGAACCGCTCCCCCACCGCCGCCGGGTCGGTCATCGCCCGCAGGTGCAGATCGGCCACATCCCGCACGTCGACGTAGCCGGAGGCGAACTTCAGGCTGGCCGGCACCTCGCCGTCGAGCATGCGCCGGATGAGCCCGAGCGAGGGCGAGTAGTCCGCGCCCAGCACCGGTCCGAGCACGCCGACCGGATTGACCGCGACGAGCTCGAGGCCGTTGCCCTCGGTGGCGATGAAGTCCCAGGCGGCGCGTTCGGCCAGCGTCTTGGACTTCTGGTACGGCGGGATGCCGGCGTCCACATCGGACCAGTCCGCTTCGGTGAACGGCGTGTCGCGATCGGGGTGGCCGTAGGCGACCGCGCCGATCGCCGAGGTCAGGACCACCCGGCGCACCCCGCTGTCGCGCGCGGCCCGCAACACCCGCAGCACGCCGTCCCGGGCCGGCATGATCATCTCGTCCTCGTGCCGGGGCACGCTGGTCAGCGTGGGCGAGGCGACGTGCAGCACGTAGTCGCAGCCGTCGACCGCCTCACGCCAGCCCGCATCGCTTGTCAGGTCGGCGGCCAGCACTGTCAGCTCACCATCGGCCCCACCTTGCGCCAGCTGGGCGCGCAGGCCGGGCTCCTTGGCCAGGTCGCGGACGGTGGTGCGGACCGCGTGGCCGGCGGCCAGCAGGTCGAGCACGCACCAGCTGCCGATGTAGCCGGACCCGCCGGTCACCAGGACTTCGGCCATGATCATCCACTCCGTTCGGATGTCGAGAGGACGGTCGGCCCCTCGACATCCGACGGTAACGGAGAGCTCTCCGCTTCGTCAACGACTTAACGGAGAGCTCTCCGTTACACCCTTCACAGCGGATCAGCAGTACAGGTTGGCGCCGGCCGGCACGCCGAGCACGCCGACGATCCGGTTGTAGTTGTCCACCCGGCTCTGCACCTGGGCCGGGTTGCGGCCGTCGCACTCCAGGCTGCCGTTGATGCTGCGGATGGTCTGGCCGAAGCCGGCCCCGTTGACCATCGCGCTGTGCCCGGTCATGGTGCCGGGGCCGGTCTGCGTCATCCAGTACCAGAGACCGGTCTTCCAGGAGATCGCGGCGTCCTGCTCGACCAGCCACGGGTTGTCCAGCAGGTCGACGCCGAACGAGTCGCCGGCCGCCTTGTAGTTGAAGTTCCAGCTCAGCTGGATCGGGCCGCGGCCGTAGTAGGCGAAGGTGCCGGCCGGGCAGCCGTAGGGCCGGCTGGTGTCGCAGTAGTTGCCGGACTTGTCGATCTCGGTGACGTAGACCAGGTTCCCGGTCTCGTGGGCCACGTTGGCCAGGAACGCCGCCGCTTCCTGCTTCTTCGTGGTGTCGCTGCCGGTGGTGGCGAACGCCGGGAACGAGCTCATCGCCGCGACCAGGCCGCTGTAGGTGTAGAAGCCGTTCCGGCCGGGGAACAGCGAGTTGAACTGCGACTCGCTGACCACGAAGCCACCGCCACCGCCACCGGAGCCGGGGGCGTTCCACTTCTGGTTGGCGCCGCCGGTGCAGTCCCAGATCTGCAGGCGGGTGCCGTTGGCCGAGCTGTTCCCACTGGCGTCAAGGCACTTATTGGCCGCGATGTTCACGATGTCGTGTGCCGCGGAGACCGTCCAGTTCTGCGCACCGGTGCCGTTGCAGTCCCACAGCTGCACGACCGTGCCGTTGGCCGTGCCGCCGCCCGAGACGTCCAGACACTTGCCCAGCGCCTGGATCTGGCCGTTGCCGACCACGTTCCACTGCTGGGCGCCGGTGCCGTTGCAGTCGTAGAGCTGGACCGCGGTGCCGTTGGCGCTGTTGGCCCCGGCGACGTCCACACACTTGCCGCCGATGCCGGTGATCGAGCCGGTGGCCGCCTGCGCGGGGAGGGCGGGCAGGGTGAGCATGGCGGCGACCGTGGCCAAACCGGCGAGCAGGGCCGAGATTCTTCGGGACATGGTTCTCCTTCAGTGCAGGGCTGAGGGAGACACCGGGACAGCCCCGGTGCCTGAAGTCGGGCAGGCCGGAGCTAGCGAGGGGCGGCGCAGGTCATCGACGGCCGCTGGCCGTCATGGGCGAGCGGCGGTAGCCGCAGAGCACGGCGAATCGACATCGCTGTCACCTCTCGGGCGGGGGCGAGAGTCGCCGGTACCGGTTCCGGCCCGACTGAGCAGCAGTATGCCTGGTCTAGACCAGTTTCGGCAATGGTCGGGCGTGCCCGACCCGGGGTGACGCTCGGTCGACTACCGGAGCACGACCGTTCGGATCTCCCACGGGCCGAGGACGAGCTCCAGCCCGTCCTCGGCAGGGGTCGTGGCCAGCGGCCGGCCGAGCAGGTCGACGGTGGTGGCCTCGGTGAACGAACCGGTGACGCGGGCGGTCGAGCCGGCGTCGGTCATGGCGACCAGGCGCACCTCGGTGCCGTCGGGAACACGGCGCACGCTCGACACGGAGATGTCTGCGCCATCGACGCTGATGCCGGTCGCGTCCTCGGGCAGCGGTCCGCCGGCCGGCGCGCTGCCGCGAGCAACGAGTACATCGTTACGGAAGGCCTCGGCCTGGGCGACGGCGTCGGCGGCCCGCCAACCGGTGGGCGACGGCAGGATGGCGAACCGGTTGTCGATGCGGACACCGAGTTCCTGCGCGCCCGGTGCGGGGATCTCGGACGCCGCCGGCTCGTCCCGCAACGGATGGATGTTGACGCTGATCGAGCCGATGGCGCGCAGCAACGTGATCGCCAGTTCGTCGCCGACGACCTCGTACTCGGTGGCGTGATCGAGCAGCACGGTCGCCGCGCCGGCCGTCACGAACTCGCTGGCCGGGAAGGTCGGGATCGGGTACTCGCCCCAGCCGCCCTCAGCGGTCAGCCCCCGGTCGGTGACGGCGAACTGGCCGGCCGACGCCGAGCCGGCGACCGGCTCGGGCAGCGGGACGTGCCAGCGCAGCCGGTGATCGCCGGACCGGTTGAGGAAAGACGTCGAGACCCGCACGAACGGCTCGCCGATCCGCACCTCGACCAGCGTTTCCACTGGCGTCGAAGCGATCTCGGCCTTGCGCACGTCGCGATCGGCCGACAGCGCGGTCGGCCACGGATAGGTCCGGGTGATCAACGCCCGCGACCGCAGCGGACCGGTCTCCAGGACCTCGACGGTCACGTCCGTCGGCGTGTCGACGAGCACGTCCTGGGCCGGCGGCCCGTAGTTGTAGCTGTCGCCACGGTCACCGCCGTCGACGAGCCGGCCAACGCCGCGCAACACGGTGCCGTCAGTCCCAGTGATGTCGACCGTGCCGTCGGCGTTGACTTCGACGTCGACCAGACCGTTGGACAGCCTGCGCGTCGTCGCGGTCGCCGGGGTGAAAGCCTCGGCGCTGGTGCCCGGTTCGACCCGGAATCCGGCCAGCCCGGACGCCGGGACCTCGACCGGCACCAGGACCGTGGCACGGGCCTCGGCCAGGGTCAGCACGGTCCATTCCCCCGGGCGCGCGGCCGCCGCCTCGGCGACCTCGCGACGGAGAATCATCAGGTCGAACGGCCCGCTGGTCGGGACCTCGGCGAGATGGAAAACGAGCGAGCCCGGTGTGAGCTCGTAGCGGTCGATCTGCCGGCCGAACAGCTCGCGGCGGTGAATCCGGCGCAGCACGCGTTCGAGTTGGGAGGCGTCCACGCGCTCATCGCCGAGCACGGTGGGGGCCAACGACGTCAGCTGCACCGGCCGCGTCGAGCCGTCGGCGGCCGTCGCGACCAGTGTCGCGGTGTCTTGCGGCGTAAGGACATCCACCTCGACCAGCGTCGTCCTGACGCTGGGCAGCGGGTTGGCCACCAGGTAGCCGTCACTGGGCACCAGTGCGGCACGCTCGGCCAGCGCCGCGTCCCGCACCGCCCGGGCGATGTGCGCGGCCTCGGCCAGCCGGCCTTCGACCTGGTCCGCCGTCTCGTCCGTGCCGGAACCGACCACCGAGTCGTGGGCCGTCGATTCGATGATCTTGTGCCACGCCAGGGAAAGGAACTGCGACTCGTCCCGCGCCGACCACTGCGCGTTCATCCGCTCGGCGTGGTCGATCGTGCGCTCGGCGACGGCCATCCGCTGCTTGAGCGGCCGCCGCACGGACAGCACACCGGGCAGGATGTTGCCGCGCACGTGACTGCGCAGCTCACCGGTGACGACCGTGGTCGCCTCGTCACGAACGTGCTGCTGAACGTACTCTGCCAGTGTGGCGATGGTGATCGGACGCTCCACAGTGGAATCACGTCGCAACCAGCTGGCCAGCCGCGGATCCGGTGCCACATGATCGGTGCCCGCCATGGCCAGCACCGGATCCGCGCCCCACCGGTGCGCCGTCATCTCCGCGTACTCGTCCAGCGCACGGCCGATCACCTCCGGCACCAGCAGCACGTCGAGGCCGTTGTCGTAGCCGTCGAACAGGAATTCGGTCCGCACCTCGGAGCCGTCCGGGCCGCGCCAGCGGAAAGCGTGGCCGTGCACCGAACTCGGCACGCCGCGCCACAGCGCCGCGTGCTCGATGCCGGCGCGGGCCAGGATCTGCGGGATCTGCGCGACGTGCCCGAACATGTCCGGCAGATAGCCGATCGGCATCGCCCCGCCGAGTTTCGCCGCCGCGGCCCAGCCCAGCTGGAGGTTGCGCACGATGGTCTCGCCGGAGCACAGGAACTCGTCGAGCAGGATCAGCCACGGCCCGATGGCCAACTGGCCGTTGGCGACCAGGGCCGCCAGCCGATCCCGGTTCTCCGGCCGCATCTCCAGGTAGTCCTCGACCGCGGCCAGCTGACCGTCCACAGTGAACCGGAAGTCGGGATCGGCCTCGGCCGTCGCCAGCACCGTGTCCAGCGCGCGGACCAGCCGGTGGCGGAACACCTGGAACGGCTCGTACCACTCCCGGTCCCAGTGGAAGTGCGGCACGAACACAGCGTTTTTCGGCATGGCAGCGACTTTCTCCCCAGAGGAACTGCTACTTGACCGACCCGGCGGCCAGCCCCGACCGCCAGAACCGTTGCAGCAGCACGAACACGATGATCACCGGGACGATCGAGACCAGCGCGCCGGTGATCACCGACTCCTGCAGGTCCGGGATGTGCACGGTCTGGCCGTTCCACTCGTACAGGCCGAGCGTGATCGGGAACAGCGACTCCTTCTGCAGCATCACCATGGGCAGGAAGAAGTTGTTCCAGATGGCCACGAACTGGAACAGGAAGATCGTCACCAGCGACGGAGTCATCAGCCGGACCGACACCGAAAAGAACGTGCGCAGCTCGCCCGCGCCGTCCAGCCGGGCCGACTCCAGGATCTCGTCCGGCACGGCGGCGCTCGCGAAGATCCGGGCCAGGTACACGCCGAACGGGCTGACGACGCTCGGTAGGAACACGGCCAGATAGGTGTTGACCAACCCGGCCGCCGAGAACAGCAGGAACAGCGGCAGCGCCAGCGCGGTGGTCGGCACCAGCACGCCGCCGAGGATCACCGAGAACAGGAACTCCCGGCCACGGAAGCGGAACTTGGCCAGCGCGTACCCGCACAGCGCGGAGATCAGCGTGCCGACACCGGCGCCGAGCACCGCGTAGAGCACGCTGTTCAGCGCCCACTGGAGGAAGATCCCGTTGCTCCGGCCGAACAGGTCGCCCAGGTTCTCGAACAGCCGGAAGTGCGAGAACGCCAACCCGAACGTGGCGACCAGATCGCCCTGCGGCTTGGTCGCCGCGACGAACAGGAAGTAGATCGGCAGCAGGAAGTAGACGGCCAGCACGAACATGACGGCCATCGCCGCCGTGCGGCTGACCGGACTCTGTTTGCTCACAGCCCGGCCCTCCTCGACGTCAGTCGCATGAACCCGAGGCTGAGCACGAACGTGATCACCGCGAGGATCACCGAGATGGCCGCCGCCTGCTGGTAGTTGTTGCCGGAGGCCACCGAGTAGGCCAGCATGTTCGGCGTGAAGGTGCTGGAGATGTTGGACGAGATCTGCCGCAGCACCGCGGGCTCGGTGTAGAGCTGGAGCGTGCCGATGATGGAGAACACCGTGGTCAGCACGATCGACGGGGCGATGATCGGCACCTTGATCCGCCAGGCGATGGCCCAGTCGCCGGCCCCGTCGAGCTTGGCCGCCTCGTACAGGTCCGGCGGGATGGCCTGCAGCGCCGAGAACATGATGAGCATGTTGTAGCCGGTCCACAACCAGGTCGAGATGTTGGCCGCGGACCACAGCACGGCCCCGGGACCGAGGAAATCCGGTTGCAGGCCACTGCCTTTGAGCAGCTCGACGACCGGGCTCAGCTGCGGCGAGTACAGGAACGCCCACATGATCGCGGCGATCACGCCGGGCACCGCGTACGGCATGAACGCGGCGATCCGGAAGAACGACTTGAGCTTGAGCATCGGCGCGTCCAGCAGCAGGGCCATGGCCAGCGCCAGGAACAGCATGACCGGCACCTGCACGATCCCGAACAGCGCGATGCGGCCGATGCTGCCCCAGAACGCCGAGTTCTGCAGCGCCTGCGCGTACTGGGTGAGGCCGCCGAACGTCGTGTAGAGCGTGCCGTACTCGCCGCTGGTGCGGCGGACCACCAGGAAGCTCTGCCACACCGCGTAAGCCACGGGCACCAGGTAGAACAGCACGAACGGCAGGATGAACGGCAGCACGAACGCGAGGATGGTGACCGCGCGCGGGCGGCCGGCGCCACGACGGCGACGGCTGCCCGCTGCGGTGACGGCGAGGTCGGTCATGCCGAGGTCAGTTCCCCGCCACGGCCGGGATCGCCTGCGACTTCATCGACGACAGGGCCGTCGACTGGGCGGTGGCCAGCGCGTCGGTGAGCGTGCCGTTGCCGGCCGTGGCCTTGGCCATCGCGTCCTGTAGCGCCACGTTCACCGCCTTCTGCGTCGGCCCCCAGGTGAAGCTGGTGTCGACCTGCTTGGAGGACTCGGCGAAGACGTCGAAGATCTTCTGGTTGTTGTAGTACGGAACGCCTTGCGACAGCTGGGGAAGCTGGAGACCGGCGGTCGCCGCCGGGTACAGTCCGCCGACCTTGTTGGACAGCGCGAGCGCCGCCGGGTCGCTGTTCAGCCACAGGTTGAACTTGACCGCCTCGTAGAGGTGCTGGCCGCCCTTCATGAAGGCCACCGTCGAACCGCCCCAGTCGCCGGACGCGGCACTGCCGTTCCAGGTCGGCATCGGCACGACCGTCCACTTGCCCGCCTGGTCCGGCAGGTTGTCCCGGAAGTTGCCGTAGCCCCATGCCGCGCCGACGTAGGTGGCGACCTGGTTCTTCTCGTACGCCGCGTACATCGGGGTGGACGTGTTGGCCAGGTCGGTGCGGACCAGCTTGGCGTTGATCAGCTTCTGCCAGTAGTCCGCGACCTGCTTGCTCTGCGCGGAATCCACCGTGACGTGCCAGGTGTCGCCGCTGTAGTCGTACATCTTCGCCTTGGCCTGCCAGAGCAGTCCGTTGAACCACTCGGCGTTGTTCGGGTCGAAGAAGGTGATCGTCAGGTTCGGGTCGGCGGCGTGCAGCTTCTGCGCGTCGTCCGCGTACTCGTCCCAGGTCCTGGGGATGGACAGACCGTGCTGGCTGAAGATGTCGCTGCGCACGTAGAGGGCCATCGGGCCGGTGTCCTGCGGGATCGCGAACACGCCGGTGCCGCCGAAGCTGCTCTGGGCCCACGTCCACGGCACGAACTTCGACTTCGCCGCCACCGCGTCGGCGCAGGCCGACGCGTCCACGAACGCGCCCTGGGTGCGCTGGTCCGGCAGCTCGTCGTAGCCCACCTGGGCCAGGTCCGGCGCCGTGCCCGCCTTCAGCGCGTTGCCGATGGCCCCGTACTGGTCGTTGGCGATGTTCTTGGTCTGGACCTGGATGTTCGGGTTTTCCTTGTTCCACAAGGCAACCACCTGGTCCATGCCGGACACGGTGTTCCAGTACTGGAGCGTCACCTTGCCCTGCGACGGCGCGCACGACGCCGCCGAACTGTCCGTTCCGGACGGTGGCGACGAGCAGGCGGCGAGCGCCGTGACGGTGGCGGCCAGCGCGGCGACCACGCCCACCAAACGGTTCTTGCTCATGTTGTTCCTCACGGAGAACGGCAGGCGAACGACGCCGCCGGGTCGACGTTGACGCTTCTCAGTCAAGGGTTCGCGACACCTCGGGCAGGACACGCAAGCCCGGTGCGGTTCACGCACCGAACCCTCGCGACGGGAGTTACTAAACCATATATCGTAATTCCCAGCAACGGTTGCCATAGCAAATTCGCGCCGCGCCCAACCGCCACATGCGCTTCCCATGTGGCGTCAGGTGCCACATGGGAAGCGCATGTGGCACTACTCGGCCGTGAGCAGGAGCGCCGAGGGGCGGGGCGAGAAGGTGTTGTCCAGCATCAGGGTCGCGGCGCCGACGGCGGCGACGTCGATCGGGATGGCGGACTCGACGATGCGCACGGGGTGCGGGGACACCAGGGCGGGGTCGCGACGGACCTCGTCGGGGAGTGCGGGCAGAACCACCGGGGAGATGCTGGCCCAGAAGGGACCGCCGAACACGATCTCGTCGATGTCGAGCAGGTTGACGATCACGACGATGGCCCGGGCCAAGGCGCGGGAGACGTCCGAGAGGATGGCGACGGCGGCGGGCCGGCCGGACCGGGCGAGGGCGGCCAGGCGGCGGAGGGCAGCGTCGACATCGGACATGTCGTCGACGTTGCCGACCTCGGCGGGCGACAGGACACCGTCGCGAACGGCGCGTTCGACGACGACCCGCGGCACGGTGACGTAACCGACGCAGCCGCGCCGGCCGCAGGTGCACACCTCGCCCTCGGGATCGACGGTGATGTGCCCGGCGTCGCCGGCGTTGGCGCTGACACCACGGACCACGTCGCCGGACAGCGAAAGACCAGTGCCGAGACCGGTGCCGTAGTACATGAAAGCGAAGTCACGACGAGTGCCGGGACTGGCGTACCAGAGCTCCGCGATGACGGTGGCGGTCGTGTCCTTCTCCAGCAGCACGGGCAGCCCGGTCGCCTCGGACAGCGAGCTGCGCAGCGCGACCTGGTGCCAGTTGGGCATCATCGGCGGGTTCAGGATCACGCCGTCGTCCACGGTGACCGGGCCGGGCGACGCGATGCCGATGCCGAGCACCCGCGACCGATCGACGGCGGAACCCTCAATGAGCGCGTCGATCGCGGCGGCCATCTCCTCGATGACGGCGCTGGCGTCGCCGGCGGTCGGGGTGCCGGTGCGCGAGTGATCGCGGATCGCGCCGGACAGATCGACCAGCACATAGCTGACCGCCGCGGGATCGATGTGCACGCCGACGGCGAAGCCACCGCCCGGGTTGAGTTTGACGACGGCGGCCGGCTTGCCGGGCCCGCCGGTGCGCATCCCGTCCTCCTCGATGAGACCGGCGTCGAGCAGCCGTCGGCACACCTTCGTCACGGTCATCACGCTGAGCGCGGTCAGTGCGGCGATCTCCGAGCGGGTGCTGCCCTCAGGGCGGCGGCGGATCGCGTCGAGAACGACCGTCTGGTTGTACTCGCCGACGGCGGGCAGGTTCGTTCCCCGGTGATCCAACGCCTACCTCCCCACGCCCGACGGCCTGCCGAAAGCCTAGCGTCACGGCGCGCACACGGTTCGTCCCGACACCGGTGTCCGATTATCGGCGCCGGCGGAAAACCACAACGACCGGCCCGGTCACAGTTCGGCACGAGGGTGTGAACTCACCGTCATCCGGCTACTCCCAACGGGCTCGGGGGCACCGGTCAGTATCTGCCCCATCGGGCGTATCTGGATTCTGGCGATTTCAACCATCGGCCGGCGAGGTAAGACTGAGAACACGGCAGCCCATTTCTGCGACCGCGAACATGAGGGGTGTTCGCGACCGATACGAGCGGCTGCCGGTAACACTGGGGCATATCTGTCTGGGGCATTCACCGACTAGTGGCCTGAGCGCGTCGACACCAGACGGCCAGGTGCTGCGGAGAGGACCTGCGCGCGCCGCATCGCCAGGTCAGGGACTCGAAGGCGGGGCAGCGCGCGCCGCCAACAGGCCGCATGGGAGCACATTTGATGTACACCTACACGTATCGGCAACGGGAGCTGGTGGAGCCGGACTGGCGCCGGTTTCCCGGCTGGCGTGACGTAACGGCCGCGCAGTGGCGGGACGTTCAATGGCAGCGGTCGCATTGCCTGAAAACGGCCCGTCAGCTGCGGACAATCACCGGCGATCTGGTCGGCGATGATTTCTTCGCCGATCTCACGCGCGACCAGGACAATTCAGCGACCATGTCGATGCTGTTGACGCCGCAGTTGCTCAACACCATGGTTCCGCACGCGCAGCCGAACGACACCCTGCTGCGTGAGGATCCGGTACGCCGTTACATGCTGCCGATCGCGTCCGACCGGCGCAGCGATTGGCCCAGCCACCCTTACGCGAGCCGCGACTCCCTGCACGAGGCCGAGATGTGGGCGACCGAGGGGCTGACCCACCGCTACCCGACAAAGGTGCTGGCCGAGGTGGTGTCGACCTGCCCGCAGTACTGCGGGCACTGCACCCGGATGGATCTGGTCGGCCCGTCGACCCCTGGGGTGGCGAAGTACCGGTTCGCGCACCGGCCGGCCGATCGCCTGGCCCGCATGCTCGACTACCTCCGCGCCACGCCGGGCGTGCGCGACGTCGTCGTGTCCGGCGGCGATGTGGCCAACCTGCCGTGGCCGCGCCTGGAGGAGTTCCTCACCGAGCTGCTGACCATCGAGTCCATTCGGGACATCCGGTTGGCCAGCAAGGCTTTGGTCGGCCTGCCCCAGCACTGGCTGGCGCCGGCGACCGTGGCCGGCATCGAACGAATCGCCACGATCGCCGCCCGTCGTGGGGTCAGCGTCGCCCTGCACACGCACGCCAACGTCGCCGAACAGGTCACGCCGCTGGTGGCCGAGGCATCGCGCACGCTGCTGGCCGCCGGCCTGCGCGACGTGCGCAACCAGGGCGTGCTGATGGCCGGCGTCAACGACACCTCGGCCGACCTGCTCGACCTGTGCTTCGCGCTGCTCGACGGCGCGAGTATCACGCCCTACTACTTCTACCTGTGTGACCTGATCCCGCAGGCCGAACACTGGCGGCTGCCGCTGCACAAGGCCCAGGCGCTACAGGACGCGATCATGGGTTACCTGCCCGGATTCGCCACTCCGCGGCTGGTCTGCGACGTGCCCTACGCCGGCAAACGCTGGGTGCACCAGGCCGTCTCGTACGACCGCGTGACCGGAATCTCCACGTGGGCCAAGGGTTTCAGCAGTCCGTTCGACACCGCCGACGAGCGCCTCGAGTACGTCGACCCGATCCACACGCTGCCCGAGGAAGGCCAGCGCTGGTGGGCCGAACGGGAGCAGCAGCGCCGGCCGCTCACTCTCATCGGAGGACGCTGATGTGGTTCAACGACCCCGCTGCGCGCGCCGCCTTCCAGGAGGCGCACCGGCAGCAGGAACTCCTCGACCACAGCGGGTATCACCCGGACGTGGTGGCCCGTATCCAGCACGAGAAGCTGGCCCAGCTGTGGGGGCGGGCCCGCAGCATCCCGCATTTCGCCGCCGAGCCCGGGTTCGCGGCGTGTGACCTGGCTCGGCTGCCGGTGATCACCAAGGACCAGGTCAAGGCCGATCCCGCGGCGTTCGCCCGTACCGACCTGACCGACATCGCCCGGTACTACGAAAGCTCCGGCTCGTCGGGCCGGACGACGCCGACGCCACGCACGGCGGCGGACATGATCGGCAACGCCATCTCGGTCGCCGGCCTGTGGCGGCGGGCGTTGGGCAGCGCTCCCTTGCGTGCGGCCGTGATGCTGCCGTCGGACATCCTGCCCGTCGCCGATCTCGCCACCGCGACGTGCGAATACCTCGGGCACACCACGTTGCGCTGCTACCCGTTCACCACCGGCATCTGTGACTGGGACAAGTTGGCGGCGCTGTTCGTGCGCTACCGGCCGCAGGTCGTGTTCGCCGCGCCGGGCGTATGGGTGCAGTGGACGCGGCTGCTCAAGCAGCGGGGCCAGTTGGACGACGTCAAGGCCGGCGTGAACACGGTCCTGCTGCTGGGCGAGGTAAGTTTGGCCGCGCAGCGGCGGAAGCTTGGCCTCGACTGGGATTCGCGGGTGCTGGACGCCTCGTACGGCAGCACGGAGACCGGCACCATCGCCGCCAGCTGCGACCTCGGCCGGCTGCACCTGCTGACGCCCGGCCATCTGCTGGAGATCCGGCACGAGGGCATCGTCGAGCCGGTGCGTCCCGGCCTGACCGGCGAGCTGATCACCACCACGCTGAACAACCACGCCCGTCCGCTGCTGCGCTACAGCACCGGGGACATCGTGCAGATCGGCGACGAGCCGTGCCCGTGCGGGCTCGCGCTGCCAACGGTTTCCGTGCACGGCCGCGGCGACGACACCGTGATGTGGCGCGGTACCAGGCTTTCCGAGCACATGCTGGGCAGCCTGGTGTACGAGGACCCGCGCGTGACCGGCTACCTCGTGCAGGTGGCCGAGGACGGCGGCCGGGCGCGGTTGGTGCTGGAGAAGGACATCGACGCCACCGACGAGCCGAACATCGTGACCACGGTTCGCGGCCGGTGCCGGCGCGCGGGTGTGGAGTGGGACGACGTGGTGATCGTGTCGCAGCTGCCGGCCATCAGCAAGGCCGGCGCCAGTCAGAAG
Organism: Kutzneria sp.; assembly: GCA_035492655.1. GTDB lineage: Bacteria > Actinomycetota > Actinomycetes > Mycobacteriales > Pseudonocardiaceae > Kutzneria. Next base: position 31,125 of record DATJJB010000383.1, read on the forward strand.
AGCTGGAAGCGCACCAGCATTGCGAGGATGGCATGACCGCGGTTCGCACCGACGACGGCGGCGCGCGTCAGCCCGAAGCGGACCTGTGGTGCAGTTACGCGGCCGTGCGGGCGTTGCGTTGGCTGGGCGGCAAGCCCACAGATCCTGATTCAGTGGCCGACTTCCTGCTCTCCCGGCGTAACGACGACGGCGGCTTCGGCTGGCAGCGTGGCCTTCCGTCCGACGTGTGGGCGACGTACTACTGCGCGCAGGGTCTCGCCGACCTCGGCGCGCCGGCGCTGCCGACCGATCGACTCAGCGCCTGGCTGGCGTCGACCCGTTGCCCGGACGGCGGTTTCGGCATGACGCCGGGTCAGGCGGCCGACGTCTGGGCGACCTACTACGCGTCCCGGCTGTCGCACGACATCTTGGGTGAGCCGGTCGGCAACGTCGAGAACTGGTTGGCAGCGCTGCAAACCAAGGACGGCGGCCTCACCTGGGCCCCAGGCATGGCCGTTGCCGATGTCCGTGCCGGTTACTACGGCGCCGTCGCCTGGGCCACCTCGGGCAGTGGAGAACCTTGGGACCGCAGGCGTTTGGTCGGCTGGCTCCGGGACCAGCAGGGCCCCGACGGCGGATTCCGCTTCGCGCCCGACGCGCAGGCCTGCACCTGGGCCGCTTTCCGCGCCACCGGGGCACTTCGCGCGCTCGGCGCCCGCCCACGGGACACCGCCGGGCTGGTCGACTGGCTGTCGGCGCGGGCATTGCCCTCGGGCGGCTTCGAGCGCTGGGAAGGCTACGGGCAGGCCGACGTCTGGTCGGCGTTCACCGTCACCGGCGCACTGTCCCATGTGGACCTCACTCCCCCAGCGGCGGTGGTCGATGGCGCGATCGCCATGGTGCAGGACTGCCAGCTGCCGGGAACCGGCTTCACCTACCGCGATCCGGCTGCCGCCGGCGACAGCCTGGCCACGGCGGCGTATGTGCTGACCCGGGATCCAGCGCCGGCCGCTCGGGATTGGTTGCTACGGGCCCAAACCCCGTACGAGGGCGGCGTGATGTACATGCCGGGCCGGGGCGCCGAGGTGCGGTGCACGCTATGGGCCGCCTCGGCCTTGCAGCGAGTCGGCTCGTCCCTGGACACCGAGCGACTCGGCGTTTGGTTGCGCGGCCTGCAGAACCCGGACGGCGGCCTGGGTTATTGGCTCGGGCGCGGCTCGGATCTGACGTCGACGACCTCGGCAGTGGAGATCGCCGTGGTTTCGGGGCTCGACCCGGCCGCCGTGCTGGACACCGCGAAGCTGGCCGACTTCGTCAACCGCTGCACGGCCGGCGAGGCCGAGGCCACCATCCCCGGCGGGCCGCCGTCCCTGGCCGCCACGGCCCAGGCGGCCCGGGCCCGGCAGGCGATCGGCGTCCATCAGGACGTGCCGACCGTGGCCAACGCCCTCGACGCCCACGCCAGCCGCCTGGGCGGATATTCGGCGCAGCCGCGGCACATGCCCGACCTGATGTCGACGTACCAGGCGGTGTTGACCTCTCAGATCCTTGACCTGCCATGGAATCGCGTGTCGGCGCGGCGGCTGCTCGACCGCATCGGTGACGGCGACGGCTACGCGTGGAGCCCGCTCAGCCGTCGCAGCGCCGGCCCGCTCGCCGACTGCCTCGGCCACCTGCTGGCGCGGGCGATCGACACCGACGACCCGCTGCCCCGGCTGAACCTGTGAGGACCAGGATGCCAACGACGATCATCGCCACCCCGGTGCGGGACACCGCTTTCCAGCGCCGCGTCGCCAAGCAGCTGACCTTCTGGTGGCGCCGCCACGGCATCGCGCCGGCCGAGGTGATCACCCGGTTCGAGCGCGCCGACCACGTCTTCCTCGGCCCGTTCCCGATCTCGACCAGGGACGACCGGCCGTACGCCTTCGTCGACTGCGTGGTCGGACAGGACCGGGATGCCGAGTTCCGCGCCGCCTGCGCGGCCGAGATCCGCCGGGTCCTCGAACCGGAGATCCCGCCCGACCGCACCTTCATCGCCATCCACCGGGCCGATCCGGCCGACCACTTCGCCCCGACCATCCACCGCACGGAGAACCGATGAGCACCGACAACGCGACCCGCGACCGGGTCCGGACCATGGCCGGCGAGCTGCTGGCCGTCACGCTGACCCCGGAGCAGGACGAGATCCTGCTCAACGACCTCGAACCCGAGCGCTACAACAGCCTCGGCGTGCTCGACTTCGTCGCGTCGATCGAGCAGGAGTTCGGCGTCTCGATCGAGGTGGTCGACGACGATCTCGAGGTCACCTTCCGCAGCGTGGCCACGATCAGCACGCTGGTGGACCGCAAGCTGGCCGACGCCAAGGCGATGCAGTGGCAGTCGTGAGCACTGTCTCCTTCGCGACGTCCGGCACCACCGGCGAGCCCGTCACCTGGCTGCGCGGCACCGACCAACTCCGGGCCGAGGCGGCGATCCTGGCCGAGCTGACCGAGGCCGACCAGTGCGACGGCATCGTCTGCTACGCCCCGCCGACACACCTGTACGGGCACCTCATGGGCCTCTCGCTCCCCGAGCTGACCGGCCTGCCGTGCCGTTTCCTGTCCGTCACCGAACCGCCGACCGCCACCTTCCGGCGGCCGCTGATCGCAGCTCTACCGGCGGCGATCGCCACCATGACCCGGCATCTGCCGACGCTTCGTCGGCTCGACCGGCTGACCCTGGTGCACGGCTCCGCCGAGCTCACGTCCGCCACCGCCGAGTTGGCGTCCGCGTTGCCGATGCGGCTGGTCGACCTGTTCGGGTCGACCGAAACCGGGCTGGTCGGGTGGCGCACCGACCACACCGACAGCTGGCACCCGGCCTCAGACGTCACCCTGGCCATCGAGCCCGACGGCCGGCTCCGGGTGGCCGGCCCGCGCATTGCCAGCCGCGACGGCCGGCCCGCGTCGGACACCGTGTTGGACGACCTCGTGGTGCTCAACCCGGACGGCACGTTCCGCTGGCTCGGCCGGGCCACCCGCCTGCTCAAGGTCAACGGCCTTCGGGTGCACCTGGACCAGATCGAGGCGACGCTTCGCGCTGCCGTGCCAGGAGCGGACATCCGCTGCCACGCCGAATCCGATCCCGTTCGCGGCGAGTGGTTCAGCGTGATTGCGAGTGACGCTCATATCGATGCGGTCCGATCCGCCTGCGGCACGCTGCCGGCGGCGTCCCGGCCGAGAACGGTGCGTGCGGCATGAACCAGCTACGCGACGTGGTCGCCGGGGCGGCGAAGTTGTCCAGCCTGGCCGACAAGTACGCGACGGTCGATCTCGGTGACGGATTCAGCTTCGACGACGTGCCGCCGATGAGCCGGGACGAGACGACGGCGGCGGCCCGGGAGGCGATCCGACGGTCGGATCGGCCGGCCTATCTGTTCACCAGCGGCGGCAGCACGGGTGTGCCGCACCTGGCCTGGATTCCGGCGGAACTGCACGTGCGGGAGATCGAGCGGCACTGGCAACCGTTTGCGCCGGGTGATGTGGTGGCCAATCTGGCCATGCCGGGTCGGTTGTGGTCGGCGCACCTGTTCTACAACCGGCTGGCCGAACGGGTCGGCGCCGGGGTGATCGGACTCGGTCACGTTGACGAGGAAGAGTGGCCCGGCTGGGCCGACTTCCTCTACGCCCAAGGCACAACGGCCGTTGTCGGCACGCCGAGCCAGCTGGCCGACCTGGTGCGGTTTCTGACCGAGCGACGGCATCAGCTCCTCGCCCAGCTGCGGACAGCGGTGTGGTTCGGCGAGCCGTTCACCGCGCGGCAGGAGGAGGTGCTGCACGCGGCGGATATTGCCATACATGGGAATTACGGCTCGACCGAGACCTGGGTGATCGGCCACAACGGCCCGGACTGCGCGACCGACAGTTTCCATCTGCTGCCGCACCAGCATGTCGAACTGGTCGACGGCGCCGTGCTGATCACCGGGCTCCATCCGGACGCGGTCGGGCCGGTCATCCGGTACCGGATCGGCGATCGGGGCGAGTGGACCACCTGCCGGTGCGGCCGGCCGGCGCTGCGGGTGCTCGGCCGTGACCACCAGCTGGTCAAGTTCGCCGGCACGCTGGTCGATCCCGGTGAGCTGGCCCGGGTTGCCGCTGCGCAGCCAGGCGTGCAAGGCGTGCAGATCGCGCTGACCGAGGACCAGCCTGGTCACGCCGAGACGGTGGAGCTGCGGCTCGTGGCCACGGCATCCGTCGACCCACGGGCGGTGCGCGACCGCGTGCTGGCCGCGCACATCGACCTGGCCTTCGGCCTGCGCGGGCACGAGGACGAGGCCATGCCGGTGCGACTCGTCGAGTGGCTCGAACGCATCGACCGCACCGCGAAAACTCCGGTCGTGCTGCGACAAAAACGAAAGGCACAGCGATGACCGACCCACGGGTAGTGGTGGTGACCGGCGGCGGCACCGGGATCGGGCGCGCCATTGCCGAATGGTTCGCCGCCGAGGACGCCGAGGTGGTGATCACGGGCCGTCGCGAATCGGTGTTGGGCAAGGTTGCTTCGGAACGCGTGCGGCCGGTCGTGGCCGATATGTCGGTGCCGAACGACATCCTGCGGCTGGCAGCCGAGGTGCGAGACCGGTACGGCCGGGTCGACGTGCTGGTGAACAACGCCGGCTACCTGCTGCCGGTGACGCTGGCCGAGCCGGCGGCCGGTGCGGCGGCGTTGGCCGAGATGCTGGCGGTGCACCTGATCGGCCCGTATCGGCTGACGGCTGAGCTCGCGCCGCTGCTGGCCCGACCGGGCGGTCGGGTGATCAACATCGCATCGATCGCCGCGGCCACGGGAGGTAGCGGGGCCGGTGCGGCGCAAGGGTATGCGGCGGCCAAGGCGGGATTGATCGGGCTGACGGCCGGCATGGCCCGAGAGCTCGGACCGCAGGGCATCACCGTCAACGCCGTCGCGCCCGGGTTCGTCGCGGACACCGAGTTCACCGCGGACTTCGGCCCGGCCCGCGTGACGCAGCTGGTCGGGCAGACGGTGACCGGGCAGGCGGGGTCGCCGGCCGATGTCGCGGCCGCCGTCGGACACCTGGCCGGCGCGAGCGCCGGCTGGGTCACGGGTCAGGTCCTCCATGTCAACGGCGGCGCGCTGTTCGCCCGCTGAAGGGAACCACAGATGCACGCATCCGACCCGCCCGAGGCGCTCGTCGTCCTCGGCGCGATGTTCGCCTTCCGCTACCCGCACCTGGTGCCGGCCGCGACCGACCGCGGCCTGGTGACCCTGGCCATCGACAGCCCGTCCAGCTTCGCCCAGAAGATCGACGGTGGCCGGCGGGCCGACCCGACCCATCCGCTGGCCGGCTACGCCGAGGTGGCCTGGCTGGACGGCAGCCACCACGAGCAGGTCGTCGAGCAGGTGCTGGACTGGAGCCGCGATCACCGCATCCGCGGCGTGCTGGCCATCGCCGAGGAGTTCGTCGAGGTCACCGGCCTGATCGCGGACCTGCTCGGCCTGCCGTCGCCGGGTCTGCGGGCGACCAGGGTCTGCCGCGACAAGCACCTGCAACGCCGCTATCTGCCCGAGTGGAGCCCCCGCTCGCAGCTCGCCGGCTCCACCACCACGGCCAGCTTCCCGGCGATCGTCAAGCCGGTCGGCCGGGAGGCGAGCTCCGGGGTACGCCGGGTGGAAACCCCGACCGCGCTGGCCGAAGCGCTCACCACCTACGACGACGGCGAGCAGGTGCTGGTCGAGGAACTCGTTGTCGGTCCGGAGGTCTCGGTCGAGTCGCTGGTCCAGCAGGGGCAGATCGTGTTCGCCTCGGTCACCGGCAAGGTGACCACCGCCTCCGGATACTTCGTCGAGCTGGGGCACAGCGTGCCGGACACCGGCCTGGACAGCGCGCAGCGGCAGGCGGTGCTCGACGCCAATGCCGCTGTGTTGCGACGGCTCGAGTTCGCCGACGGGATCGCGCACGCCGAATACCGGGTGCGCGCCGATGGATCCGTGGCATTGATGGAGATCGCCGCCCGCACCCCGGGCGACAACATCGGCGTGCTCTATCACCTGGCCTGCGGGACACCGCTGGAATCAGCCCTGCTGAACATCGTGCTCGGTGAGCCGGCCTCATATCCAGCAGCAACACGTTACGCCCGAGGGGTTTACTACGAGCACGGCGATGGCGTGCTGCGCGATGTCGTCGCCACGGAGGCGGACGTCCCGGTCACGTGGATCTCCGAGCGCTGGGCCTGGCCGGACATCCGGCCGGCACAGCGGCCCGACGAGCCCGGCCGGCAGCGGATGATCGTCATCGGGCGCGATCCCGGCTATGTGCTCACACCGATCCGCCAGTCGGCCGACCGCGTGGTCATGTCGGCGGTCGACGCCCCGTCGGCCGCCGAGCTGGACGACCTCCAGGAGCGGACCGCCAAGGTCATCCAGGTGGAGGTCGACGCATGAGCAACGCGCTGCTGCGAGGCGTCCGCGAACGGCTGGAACCGTTGCGGCCGGTCGAGTACCGGCGGGTGGCCTCGGCGCTGCTGGTCACCAACATGGGCAACGGCATGCAGTTCGTGGCCAACGTGTGGCTGATCTTCAAGCTGACCGACCATCCGTGGGGCGTGCCGCTGGTGCTGCTGGTCGGCGCGCTGCCCGGCATCACGCTGGGACCGCTGATCGGCATGGCGATGGACCGCTTCCCCCGGCGAAGGCTCTTCGTGACCACCGATCTCGTCGCGGTGACGGTGCTGGCCGTCACCACGATCCTGTCCGTCACGGGCAAACTGGAGATCTGGCATCTGTTCCTGGTGGTGTTCTTCCTCGGCGGCATCGAGTCCACCTCGGTGCCGACGGCGGCGGCGCTGGTGCGCGAGATCGTGCCGGAGGGAAAGCTGTTGGCGGCCAACGCCACCACCGGCGTGGGCATCCAGGTCGGGCAGGTGCTCGGCGCGGCTGTCGGCGGCCTGATGGTCGCGGCCACCTCGGTGACCGGGGTGCTGATCCTCAACATGATCACGTTCATGTGCTCGGCGCTGCTGGTCCGCGGTCTGAAGGAAGCCGGCCACAGCTACTCCGCGCCGACCGGACCGCGCGGCTGGCGGACCACGTTCGACTGGTCCAAACAGGGCCTGGTGTACCTGCGCAGCCACCCGCGGCTGCTGCCCTCGTACGTGATGCTGGTGGTGCTGTTCTCCGTGGTGTACATGCTGAACACGCTGATCGCGCCGCTGGCGGTGGACGTGCTCCAGGTCGGCTCCACCGGGCTCGGGTTGATCGACTCCATGTTCGCGCTCGGGGCGGTGCTCGGCGGCATCGCGCTGCCGGTGCTCACGTCGCGCTTCAACGAGAGCCGGCTGGCCGGCATCGGCGTGATCGGCATGGGCGGGGCCATGATCGGCATCGGCCTGGTCAGCGGCCTGCTGCTGCCGATGCTGATGTACGCCACGATGGGCGCCACCTTCCAGGCGTTCTACGTCTTCCGCAGCCGGGTGCAGGAAGCGACGCCGGTCGACCTGCAGGGCCGGGTCATGTCGCTGATGATCACCACGGTCGGCTTCTGCCGGCTGATCGTCTACCTCACGCTGGCGCTGTCGGCGGGCGAGGTGGCCCTGCGATCCATCTACTTCACCGCCGGCGCCGTGCTGCTCACGCTGGGCGCGATCGTCCTCGTGGCGGCCATCCGCCAGGCCGCTCCGGTGGCCTCGAAGGAAAGGAGCGTGCGATGACCGAGCCGGCGATAGTCCTTCTCGGCGGCCTCGTCGCCACGTGGAATCACCGGTTCCTGCGCGCCGCGCACGAACGCGGCCTGCGGGTGCTGCTCGTCGACCGGGCCAAGACCCGGCTCGGCCAGGCCCGGTCAGCGGCCGGCGAAGACCATCCGTGGAGCCGGATCGCCGACCTCGGCGAGCATGATCCCGACGCGACCGGGGCGATCCTCGACACGTGCCTGGCATGGGCCCGGCAGTACGACATCCGCGGCGTCTGCTGCCTGCGCGAGGAGTTCGTGACCGCGACCGCCCTCGTCGCCGACCTGCTCGGACTGCCGTCCCCCGGTCGGCGAGCCGCGCGGGTCTGCCGGAACAAGTACCTCCAACGCCGTTACCTTGCTGACTGGAGCCCACGTTCGACGCTGTTCTCCGCGGCCGGGAAAACTGTTGACTGGGAACAGTTTCCAGCCGTGATCAAGCCGGTCGGCCGGCTGGCCAGCTCCGGTGTCAGGCTCGTGCGCGACGGCGACGAGCTGCGGACCAGCCTGGCCGAGTACTCGCCCGAGGAGGTTCTCCTCCTGGAGGAAAGAGTCCGGGGGCCGGAGTACTCGGTCGAATCGCTGAGTCACCGGGGTGTTCGGCGGTACTCCGAGGTCACGGAGAAGCGGACCACCGAGGACGACGGCTCGCCGTACTTCGTCGAGCTCGGGCACACCACGCCCGCTCCCCTGCCCGGCGCGGTGCGCTCCCAGGTGCTGGCCATGCACGACGACATCCTGCGGCGGCTGGAATTCGACACCGGGATGGCGCACGGCGAGTACCGGATCGGCCCGGACGGCCGCATCACGCTCATCGAGATCGCGGCGCGGCCACCCGGCGACGCCATCCTGAACCTGCACGCGTTGGCCAGCGGCGGATCCTTGGAGGACGTACTCATCGGTCTCTCCGTCGGCGAGGATCCCGCCGTACCGGCCGCCGCGACCCGCTGTGCCCGCCAGGTGTTCCTCCCCCAGGCGCCCGGAACCCTCACGGGGATGGAGATCGCGCTGGACGTCGAGCTCCGGTGGTTCGACTCGACCGCGCCGCGCGACCTCGTGCCCGACATCAGCCGGCCCGACGATCCGCCGACGGTTCGCTGCGTGATGGCCCTCAAGCCGGTCGGCACCAGCCTGACCGCCATGCACGAGTCCGCCGACCGCGCCGCGACCTTTGTCATCGACGCGGGAAGTCGGTCCGAATTGGACGAACTGGAACGGGTCGTCCGCGCCGCCGTACGACTGGAGGTGCGAGCGTGATCGGCGCACAGATGGTCGATGCCGGCGTGCGCTGGCCGTCGGCGAGCGCGGCCAACGCGGTGTCCCGGGAACTGGCGGCCCGCAAACCGTTGGTGGACCTGGCCGACTGCCAGTCCTTACGCGCCCGGCTGGCCGAGGCCGCGCTCGGTCAGGCGCTGGTGTTGCAGGCCGGCGACTGCGCGGAGCGGTTCAGCGAGGTGTCGCGGCGCACCACTGTCCGCAAGCGAAGACAACTGTCCACGCTGGGTCGCGTGATGACCGAGCAGGCGGGCCTGCCAACCGTCCTCATTGGACGGATGGCGGGCCAGTTCGCCAAGCCCCGGAGCTGTCCAACCGAGCCTGGTCCCGATGGGACGCCGATCCCGGTGTATCGCGGTGACGCCGTGAACGACGCGAGTCCGGCGGCCCGAGTCGCCGACCCGCGGCGAATGCTGGCCGCCTACGACCATTCGGCGGCCGTGCTGGGGCATCTGTCGACAGAGCCCCAGATCTGGACCAGCCACGAGGCGCTGCTGTTGGAGTACGAGCAGCCGCTGGTCCGGCGCGATGGGGCGACGCTGACCCGGTACGCCTCGTCCGGGCATCTGCTGTGGGTCGGCGAGCGGACCCGGTCGCTGTGGGGCCCGCACGTCAGCCTGCTGGCCGACGTGGCCAACCCGATCGGCGTCAAGCTCGGCCCCGGCACCACCGGCTCCGAGCTCGCCGACCTGGTCGACCGGCTCGACCCCGATCGCCGACCGGGCCGGCTGGTGCTCATCCCGCGGTTGGGCCACGAGCGCGTGCACGATGTCCTGCCCCGCCTGGTCGCGGCCGTCGCGGGGACCGGCGCGCGTCCGGTCTGGCTGTGCGATCCGGTGCACGGCAACACCATCAAGCTGGCCGATGGCCGCAAGACCCGCGTTGTCACTCAGCTGATCGACGAGGTCCGGGCCTTCGTCGAGGTGCTGGCCGCCGCCGGCGCGCATCCGGCCGGACTCCACCTGGAGACGACTCCCGACGCCCTGACCGAATGCGTCGACGACGAGGAGGCTTTGGCCGGCGGCGACCCGGTTCTCCCTCGTTACGAGTCCGCGTGCGATCCCCGGCTCAACCCCGGTCAGGCCCGCACGGTGATCCAGGCCTTCACGGATCGAGTCGGCCGATGACGACACTCGGCGACGACACCCTCCGGCCCGACCAGGTCGCCGTCATCGCCCGAACGCCCGGAACACGCGTCGCGCTAACGGATCGCGCCCGCGCGGCGATGGCGGAGTCGGTGCGACTTCGGGACGAGCTGATCGCGGCCGGACGGCCGATCTATGGCGTCACAACGGGATTCGGCGACAGCGCGAGTACTCGCGTGGCACCGGAGCTGGCCAGCGAGCTGCAACGGTCGCTGGTGCGATACCACCTGGTGGGGTCGGGCCCGACGGCGTCGGACGACACCGTCAGGGCGACCATGCTGATCCGGGCCAACTGCCTGGCACGCGGCTATTCCGGCATCCGCGCCGAGGTGGTCGATCTGCTGCTCGAACTGCTGGCGAACGACATCGTGCCGGTCGTGCCGGAGCGAGGGTCGGTGGGGGCCAGCGGCGACCTGGTTCCGTTGTGCTACTTGGCCGATGCGCTCACGGGCGGTGGCGTTGTCAGGCACCGGGGCGTGGAGGTGCCGGCCCGACGGGCCATGCGTGAGTGCGGGCTGACACCGATGAAGCTCGGCCCGAAGGAAGCGCTGGCGCTGATCAACGGCACCTCGTTCATGTCGGGCTTCGCGGTGCTGGCAGCGGCGGATGCCAAGGAGCTGGCGGTGATCGCGGAGGCGTGCACGGCGCTGGCCGTGGAGGCGGTGCGCGGTCATCAAGGCGCGTTCGCGAAGTTCCCGCACGACCACAAACCGCATCCGGGGCAACAGCGCAGCGCGGCCACGGTGTCCAAGCTGCTCAACGGCTCCGAACTGGTCACGGACGAGGTCGAAGCCGGCAGGACGGTGCAGGACCGGTATTCGCTGCGCTGCGCCCCGCACGTGATCGGCGTGCTGCGGGACACGCTCACCTGGGTCGATCAGTGGCTGGCGGTGGAAATCTGCTCCACCAACGACAATCCGATCTTCGACCCGGCCGGCGCCGTGCACAACGCCGGCAACTTCTACGGCGGCCACGTCGGCATGGCCATGGACGCGCTCAAGGTGGCCGTGGCCGGCGTCGCCGATCTGCTCGACCGGCAGCTGGCGACGATCGTGGATCGCCGGTACAGCAACGGATTGCCGGCCAACCTGGCCCCACATGACCCGGAGCGCCCTGGCCTCGATCACGGGTTCAAGGGCGCGCAGATCGCCGCCTCGGCGCTGGCGGCGGAGGCGCTGAAGCTCGGCATGCCGGCCACCGCGTTCTCCCGGTCCACCGAGGCCCACAACCAGGACAAGGTCTCGATGGGCACCATCGCCGCCCGGGACGCCCGGACCGTCGTCGACATCGCCTACGACCTCGCGGCGCTGCATCTGGCCGCGTTGTGCCAGGCCGTCGAGCTGCGTGGCCCGGACCGGCTCGGCGACGGCAGCCGGGCGGTTTTCACCGCTGTACGCAAGGAAGTCGGCTTCCTGGCCGGCGACCGCCGACTGGACACCGAACTCGCCGCGCTGACCGACGCCCTGCGCGACGGCCTGGCCAGCAAGGCGATCTCACCCATTCTGGAGGACAACGCATGACCACCGTGACCGACGCGGCGCCCACGGTGCCGCCGCTTGTCGCCGAGCCGCTGCGGGACCGGCTGCGCCGGGTCGACGCCGGCGACTTCCCGGCCGCCGACTGGCGGGCCGAGCTCGACGCCTGGGGCCTGGTGGCCGACGACCGGTACCGCGCCTGCGTGCATCTGCGCCCGGTGCCGCAGAGCCGGCTGCCGATCGCGATCGGCGTCAAGGACACCATCGACGTCGCCGGGATGCCGACCACGTGGGGCATGCGGCGCTACCGCCACCACCCGACCACCTCCGCCGCGGCGCTGGCCGGCACGAGTCTGGCCGCGGTGAACGCGAAGCTGGTCACCACCGAGGCCAACGTCGGCATCGGCTCCGGCTGCGTCAACCCGTACCTGCCGCACATCGACCCGACCGGCTCCAGCACCGGCCCGGCGGTCGCCGTCGCCGCCGGCATCTGCGACCTGGGGCTGGGCAGCGACGTCACCGGCTCCATCCGCGCGCCAGCGGGCCGCTGCGGTCTGGTCGGCCTGCGCACCACCCACAACGCGGCCCGGCTGCCCGGCCTGCTGCCGCTGGCGCCGACCATGGACTCCATCGGCTGGATCACCCGGACGGCCGACGACCTGGCCGTGGCGTGGAATCGGCTGGACCTGGGGCCGGGTCGGGTCGGCGACCGGCGCGCCCGCCGCATCGGCATCATCGCCAACGACCTGGCGGCCCCGGTGATGGCCGCGGCGGCCGAGGACGCGGCCAAGGCGCTGCTCGACGCCGGGCACGACGTCGTCGTGGTGGACCTGGGCGAGTTGTGGCGGGGGCGTGGGGCGGCGTGGGAGCTGTGCGCCCGCTCGGCCCACGAGAACCTCCAGTTCCTCAGTGACGAGGTCCTCGACGCGGCGACCATCGCCAGCATCACGTTCGGGGCCCGGGTGAATCCGTCCCGTATCAACGAGATCCTGGCCGTGGAACAGCCCCGGCTGATCGCGCTCGCCGCCGAGCTGTTCGCGGCCCAGCAGGTCGACGCCTGGCTCATGCCGCTCGACGCCGACCTGCCCCGACGGGCCGGCATGCCGCCGACCGGCGGCGTGTTCCCGCTGCCCGAGCTGCCCGACTTCGACCGGGAGATCGGCTTCAACCCGGTGGCCAGCATCGCCGGCCTGCCCTCGCTGTCCTGCCCGGTCGGCGTCACCGACGACGGCTCGCCGCTGTCCGTGCAGCTCGTCGGCCCGCGCGACGCCGACGCCGTGCTGATCGAGCTGGCCCTCGATCTCGACGGGTTGCGGCCGAGGTATCGACTGCGGTGACCGGCTCCGCCGCGCTCCCGCCGGGAGCGCGGCGGCTCACCGTTGCAGGAACCAGCGGGCGAGTTCGGTGCGGGTGGTCAGCCCGGTCTTGGCCAGGATCCGCCGGACGTGGCTCTCCACGGTCCGTTCGGAGAGCACGAGCCGGTCGGCGATGGCCCGGTTGGTCAGCGCCTGCGCCACCAGGTCGACGATCTCGTGCTCACGCGGCGTGAGCGGGTCCTCGATCGTGGCCAGGAACGCGTCGGCGGCCCGGGACAGGCCGGGCATGTCCAGGCGACGAGCGTCATCGGCGGCGGTTCGAGCCAGCTGGGCGGCGCGGCGGTGATCGCCGGTCACCGCGAGGGCACGGGCCAGCCCAAGGCGTCCCCGCGCGACGTACGGCCGAGCGCCGAGCAGCGAGTCGATGCGCAGTCCCTGTTCGAAATGTGCCACGGCAGCGGCGGGTTCGTCGCAGGCGAGGTCCAGTTCGGCGAGCGTGCGGGCGACGGATCCCTCATACGACACGGTGCCCGCGCCGGTCGCCCACGATTCGTCGAACAGCTCGCTCATCACGGCGCGCACCGCGAGCCGGTCGGCCCGGTCGCCCAGCTCGATGACCAGCTCGGACAGGTAGGCCAAGGCGGCCAGCCGAAGGCCACGCCACCGGCCGGAGACGGCGCGGGCGATGGGCAGCGCGAGGGTCGCCGCGTCGTTCCGGCGGCCGGCGAGCAGCAGGGCCATCGCCAGACCGGCCTGGCCGACGAGCGGATAGCCGCGGACGGCCGGCAGCTGGCCCTCCCAGCCGGGGTCCAGGTCGGCGGGGTCGCCGCGCGCGATGGCGAGGCCGAGGGACTGGGCGAACTCGGAGAACGTCACCGAGGTGTCGTGCCAGTCCGCGGCGATCTCGGCGGCCTGCGCGCGCAGCCGGCGGTTGGCGGCGAAGTCGCCGGTCAGCGTGGCCAGCGTCGCCTGCCGGCGCAGCAGGTGCCAGCGCACGAGAGGCAGGCCGGTGCGGTCGGCGAGCGCCTGCATCGCGGCGATCTCCCGCATGGCGGTCGGCATGTCGGCACGGTGCACGGCGGCGTCGGAAAGCCAGATGTGCGCCCACAACCGGTCCAGCGGCCGACCGGCCGGCTCGGCCAGCACGATCGCCCGCCGGGCCAGCGCAACCATTTCGTCGTTGAGCTGCGGCGCCCACGCCACGCCGGCCCTGGCCCGGATCGCGTCCAGCTCGGCATGCGGATCGCCGCTCACGGTGGCCAGCTCGATGGCGCGGTGGGAGTGCGCGTCGGCCTCGTCCTCCCGTGACAGCTCGACCAGCACGCAGGCCAGCTGCGCCTCCACCCGGGCGCACAGGGCCGGCTCGTCGAGCTGGCGTAGCGCCCGTCGGCACAGGTCTTCGAGCCGGCTGTTCACCTCCGGGTGGCCGACGCCCTGGACGATGATCGCCGCCCGGCCGACCACGTCGGAACGACCGGTGCGCTCCCCCTCGTCCGCCGCCCGTTCGCAGGTCTCGGCGCTCTGGCTGATGTGCCCGGCGAGGTACCGCACCCGGGCGAGGTCGAGCAGCAGCTCGGCCCGGTCCGATCCGCCGGCGTCGAGAGCCATGCCCAGGTACGACGCCGATTCCTCGTACGCCCCGGCGATCCGAGCGGCTTCGGCGGCACGGATCGCCCACGGCACCGCGTTGCCGGGTTCGCCGGCCTGCTGCCAGTGCCGGGCCACCGCGGCGGCCCGGTCGTCGCGGCCGACCGCCAACGGTTCCAGCAGCCCGGCCGCCGTCCGGTGCAGGGCGGCCCGACGCGAGGGCGACAGCGTGGCGTAGGCCGCGTCGCGGACCAGCACGTGCGCGAACCGGACGCCTGATGGCCCGATCTCCACCAGCCCGGCCGGCACCGCCGGCAGAAAACGCTCCACCGCGGCGGGCGGCTCCGCGTCGAGCATCCGCGCCAGAACCTCGGGTTCCTCCGGGCCGAGCACGCTGAGGGCCTCGACCGCCGCAGCAGCCTCCGGTCCGGCGGCGCGCATGGCCGTCGTGACCAGGTGACGCAACGCCGGCGCGGATCCGGCCGTATCCGCGGCGTTGCCGCGCAACGTGTCTGCGGCCGCCTTGGCCAACGTGCGCAGGTACAACGGGCTGCCGCCGGACAGCTCGGCCGCCCGCCGCACGGCTGCGGTGTCGGCACCGTCGACGGCGATGGACAGCAGGCAGGCTGACTCGCTTGGTGACAGCGGTCCGAGGCCGACCACCTCGGCGTTCCGGTGGGCCCGCAGGTCGGGGCCGTCCCGGTGCACGCCGACGATGAGCAGCGGCAGCCGGCGGATCTCGGCCGCGACCCGGTCCAGCAGGCGCAACGTCGCCTCGTCGGCCCATTGGAGATCGTCCAACACCAGCACCAAACCGCTTGCGCAGGCCAGCGCGTCGAGCACGGCAGTGTCGGCGGCAAAGATCGCGGCCGACGACTCGTCGGCCGAACTGTGCTCACGCTGCGTGGTCCCGGCGACCAAGGCCGCCAGGGCCTCGCGCGGCCCGGGCAGGTCCCGCACCGCCCGTACCCACGGCCACAGCGCCGGCATCCCGGCGTCGGTCACGGCCGCGCCCCAGCCGACCGGCGTGCCGTCCGCGATCAGCTCTTCGACCAGGCGGGTCTTGCCGATCCCGGCCGGCCCGGTGACCAGCACCAGATGGCCGGCGCCGGCCCGGGCGTCGGCCAGCCGCCGACGCAGCAGGCCCAGCTCGGCCCGGCGCCCGATGAGCGAATCCGCCGAGGTCACGCCGGCAGTATCACCGATGCAGTGCCGGCTTGCGTACCAGCACTGATGTGCGCGGCGCGGCGTCCGGGGGATCTTCGTCGCCATGGACCTGAGCACTGCGGTATCCCGAGCCTTCACCCCCGCCCGGCAGCCCGGGCAGGTCGGCGTGGAGATCGAGCTGATCCCGGTGGCCGACGTCGACCCGGCCGTGCTGGCCGCCGGCTTCGACCCCGACTTCGTCGCCGCGGCTCGGCCGAGTTTCGAACCCGGCGGTCAGCTGGAGCTCAGCCCCGCCCCTCAGCCCACTGTCGACGCGCTTGTGCACGATGTCCGGGCTTTGCTTCGTCGCGCTACCGACATCGCTTCAGGTTGCGGCGTTCGGCTGGAAGCCGTGGGGGTCAACACTTTCAGCGCGAACGTTCCATTGCGGACGCCGACTCCGCGCTACCTCGCGATGCAGGCCGCGTTCGACGAGATCGGGCCGTGTGGGCGGCGGATGATGCGCCGCACCGCGTCCCTCCAGATCGCCGTCGACCTGCTGCCTGGCGCCGCTGGACGGGAGCAGTGGCTGGTCGCCAACCTCGCCGGGCCGGCGCTGGCCGCCGCCTTCGACACCTCTGGCGGCGAGCGGACCCGGATCTGGCAGGGCGTGGATCTCCGTCGCACCGGCTACGACGGCCGGCACCTCTCCGCGACCGATCCCGTCGGGGCCTACCTGGCCTTCGCCGCCGCCGCGCCCGCACTGCCCATCCCCGAGGCGGTTGATCCTCGGTACCACCTGTCGACGTTGTTCCCGCCTGTCCGACCTCGCGGCGGCTACCTGGAGATCCGGTATCTCGACGCTCAGCCGCTGTCGCGTATCGGTGACGCCGTTTCCACCGTCACCACGCTGCTGTACGACGCCCGCGTCCGCCGCGAAGCGCTCGAACTGCTGCTGCCCCGGGTCGCCGATCAGGAGCGCGCCTGGGACGAGGCAGCCGCCGGCCATTCGCCGGAAACCCAGCCACTGCTGGCGATCGCCGGCACGTCAGTCCTTGGCGGTGTGTCGTGAAGATCGTGTTCGTCGCCGACCCGCTCGAATCACTGGACCCGTCCATCGACACCACGATCGGCCTGATGCACGCGGCCCAACTCCGTGGCGCGGACGTGTGGCTCACCGAAGCCCGGAAGCTCGAAGCAGTGAACGGCCGGGCGCGGGCGTCGGCGCGCCGGGTTCGACTGGCACCGTCGCAGCCGCTGGACGGCCATCGGTGGTCGGTGTCGAATCCGTGGTTCACCGCGAGCGAGCCCCGGCAGGTGCGGCTGGACGACGCGGCGGCGATCTTCATCCGCACCGAGCCGCCGGTCGACGAGACTTACACGAATGCGTTGCTGGTACTGGATCTGGTCGATCCGAACCGCACGGCGATGGTCAACGACCCGCGTGGCATCCGGGTGTGCAGCGAACACGTGCTGCCGCTGGCCTTCCCCGACCTGATCCCGCCGACCGTGCTCACCGCGGACCAGGCCACCATCCGGTCCTTCCTCACCGAGCACGGCGAAGCGATCGTCAAGCCGGTCGACGGCTTCGCCGGCCACGGCGTGCTGCGGCTGAGCCGGCACGACCCGAATCTGGCCTCGCTGCTGGAGATCGCCACGGTCAACGGCACCCGCGCGGTCCTCGTGCAGCGGTATCTCCGCGAAGTCGTGGCCGGCAACAAGCGGATCTTCGTGGTCGGCGGCGAACCGGTCGGGGCGGTCCACCGCTACCCGGCGGCCGGCGACTTCCGCATCGGCAACCCGACCGCCGAAGCACCGATCACCTTGCGGGACAAGGAGATCTGCGCCCGACTGGCCCCGGTCCTCGCCCGCAACGGCATCCACCTTGCCGGCCTGGACGTGATCGGGCCGCACCTCATCGAAGTCAACGTCACCAGCGTGGGCGCGCTGCGCAAGGCCGACGCCCTGCTCGGCTGGACGCTCTGCGCCGACCTGCTCGACAGCGTGCTCGACACGCGTGAACAAGGGAGATCAGCATGACCACCGCCATCATCTGCACCGCCGTCCTGGCCGCGACGGTGTTCCTGCTCGGCTTCAACGTGTCCCGGCTGCGCGGCATCACCGGCAAGGCCGGCGGCTCACAGCTGCCGACCGACCCGGCCAACCCGCTGCTGATCGCCGTTCGGGCGCACGGCAACGCCGCCGAGTACGTGCCCACGCTGATCGTCCTGTTCCTGGTGGTCGGCCTGCGCAGTCCGGAGTGGATCGCCATCCCGCTGATCGTCGGCGGCACGCTGGCCCGCCTGGTGCACGCCGTCGGCATGCTGACCGCGCCGACCCTGGCCGCCCCGACGCCGTTCCGCATGGTCGGCGCGTTGGGCACGTACGTCTTCGGCCTGCTACTCGCCGTGGCCGCGGCGTTCACCTTGTGATGGCCGGACATCCGACGCTGGCGGCCCTGCGCGTGCCGGGCCTGCGCCGCTACCTCGCCGGCCAACTTCCTTCGGTCACGTGTTCGTGGGCGCAGGTCGTGGCGCTGTCGTGGGTGGTGGTCGAGCGGGACCCGGACGCGCTGGGTTGGCTGGTGGCGTGCCAGTTCGCCCCCAGCCTCCTGCTCGGACCGTGGTTCGGGGCCGTGGCCGACCGCCACGACCGCAAGCGTCTGCTGATGCTCGCCGAGGCCGGCCTCGGGGTGGTCGCCGGCTGTTACGCCGTCGCGTCGGCGGTCGGATTCCTTGACCTGCCACTGATTTTCGTGTTGGCCGTGACCTGGGGCGTGATCAACGCCTTGGACACGCCGGCCCGCCGGTCCTTGGTGCCGATGCTGGTGCCTTCGAGCGCCGCTGCCGGGGCCTCGTCGTTGAGCGGCACTGTGCTGTTGGTAGGCATGGCCGCCGGGTCGGCGGTCGGCGCGGCGCTGATCGCCACGGTCGGTGTGACGATCACCTTTGCCGCCAACGCTTTCTCGTTCTTCGCCGACGTCGTGCTGCTGGCGACGATCCGGGTCGGCCCATCGCCTCGGGTACGCCGGGCCGCCGGCCAGATCCGGGACGGGCTCCGTCACGTATGGCACACACCCGAACTGCGGGCCCCGTTGTTCGCCCTGGCCGTCACCGCCACCCTCGGGTTCACGGTCCAGGTGTCAGTGCCGATCTTCGTTCGGGTCTCGTTGCACGGCGGCCCGGGCCTGGTCGGTGTCGGCTTGGCCGCGGTGACGGCCGGTGGCCTGCTCGGGGCTCTCACCGCCGCCGCGCGCGGCGAGCCCGGCCCGCAAGCCCTGCCCCGCGCCGCCTTGGTGATGGCCGTAGGCCTCGCCGTCACCGCCGCGGCCCCGACGACCACGGTCGCGTTCGTCGGCCTGGCCGGTGTCGGGGCGGCGTGGTCGGCGTTCATCGCCTTCGTGCTGGTCATTCTGCAACGCGGCGAGCCCGCGATGACCGGCCGGGTGATGTCCCTGTTCGCGGTGATCATGCTCGGCGGCACCGCCGCCGGCGCGCCGCTGACCGCCGCGGTGATCAGCCTGGCCGGGCCGCGCGCCGCCATCGCCGTCAGCGCGATCGCGACTCTTGCGGCGATCGTCGGGCGGGCGCTGCTGAACCGCTCGACGATCGCCGGAACTTCGACACCAGCTTCATCCCGCGGAAGAAGACACGGCCCATCCGCCGCGACACCACGTTCGGAGTGATCGCGCGGCGCGTGTTCGTCAGCGATTCACGGAGGGCACCGTAACCGTGCTCGCGCATCCGCTTCTCGTACGCGGCGATGGCGTCGACCGGTTGGCCGCCGCGAAGCAGTTCCTCGGCCAGCGCGGCGGCGTCGAGCAGGGCCGCGTTGGCGCCGAGCCCGCCGACCGGGGGCATGTTGTGCACCGCGTCGCCGAGCACCGTGACGATCGTGCTCGGCCACGGCCTGAGCAGCGTGGAGTGCTTGAGCCGCATCATCTCCACACTTTCCGGACGGCTCTCCGTTATCATTCTGGCCAGGACCGGATCCCAGCCACCGGCCATCTCCGCGCACACCGCCCGCCGCGCGGCACCGTCCATGTCGGACACCCCGGCCGGGAAGTCCCGGTGGTGGGCGATCATGCCCCAGAGCACGTAGTCCTCGAGGCCGTCGAGCAGCAGGTCGGTGTCGATCTCGACGCCGGCCGCGGCGAGTTCCCCGTCCCGCACCGCCTTGGCCATCTGCTCGCGCCCGGCGAAGGCCGACGTGAACAGGGTCCGCCGGCCCGACGGCGGCATCAGCAGCACCATCCCGGCGGTGAGGTGCTCGGGCAGCCAGGCCCGGGTGGCCGGCGTCAGCGGCAGGCGGCCGGCGATCGCCGCGGCGTCGGTGTCGACGCGGGCCGCGCCCGGCAGGTACTGCGCGCAGACCCGGGAGTTCGCGCCGTCCGCGCCGACGAGGATGTCACCGGTGGCCGTGGTGCCGTCGGTGAAGTGGGCGGTGACCTGGCCGTCGCCGACCGTGTAGTGGTCGAACACCGACCCGTAATGGATGACGTGGTCCAGTCCCGTTAGCAGCAGCCGGCGCAGCACGATCCGGCTCACGCCGTACTGGCCGTCCGCCGGGTCGTCGGACCCGCCGGTCATGGCCTCGCGGTCGACGGTCATCAGCTCGCGCAGCCGCTCCGTGCGGAACGAGATGCCGCCCGGCGGCGTGACCGAGGTGGCCAGGAACGCCTGCCACAGCGGCGCCGGCAGGCAGTCGTGCAGCGCCCGCGCGCCGTTCGGGTGGATGTTGATGCGGTAGCCCTGCAGCCAGTCGTCCGCGGTGTGGTTGCGCTCGTGGATCTGCACGTCCATGCCGCCGGCGAGCAGGGCCTGCCCGAGGGCGAGGCCGCCGATCCCGCCGCCGATGATCAGCACGCGTAACGGTGTCATGTCTTGTCCTCGGTCGATTTCGGCAGCTCGGCGAGCACCTGGTCGTGCCAGGCCAGCTCGGCTTCGAGCCGGATTCGGGTGTGTTCGGTGCACAGCCATTCGGTGCCCTGGAGGTACTTGGCCGCCTGCTCCTGGAGCAGCCGCCACCCGTCGAGCTCGGCCTTGATCGCCGCCCGCCGCTGGGTGAAGGTGGCCATCAGCTTCTCGCGGCCGAGCCCGTCGCCGTACTGCAGCGCGAGGTCCACCGGATCGGGCTTGAGCCGCACGTCGCGCAACGTCGCCGCGCGCAGGGCATCCAGCTCCTGCCGGCCGCTGTCGGTGATCGCGTAGATCGTCCGGTCCGGCAGGTTGCCCGCCTTCTCCGTGCGGACCGCCTCGATGATCCCCTCCGCCGCCATCCGGCCGAGCGCGCTGTACAGCGACCCCACCTTGACGTCCGTCCACAGCTCGGCCCGGTTCGTCTGGGCCTCGCGCCGGATCTGGTGCCCGTGCATCGGCCCGACCCGGTCCAGGGCGCCGAGGATGTACAGCCGCACACTGCTCATACTCCAGTACTCAAACACAAGTACTCGCACGTGTCAATCGCGAGTACTTGTGTTTGAGTACTGGACTGAACGAAGTCGCGCGCGGTCCGCCCCGATCGTGCGACCGGCCCTGGTGGATGATCGATATTCGGGTGGCGGCAACCACCAAGGGGGAAATCGGATGTCTCACAGCGCAATGCGGTACGCGGCCGGCGTGATGGCGGCCGCGCTGCTCGCCGGCCTGAGCACGCCGGTGGCGCAGGCCGCGCCGTCGACCTGTGCCTGGACCGTGCGGACGCTGCCGGCCGCGGCCGGCTACGGACAGTCCTACGCCTGGGGCACCGACCATGGGACCCGTGTGTACGGCGACGTGTCGAACGACTTCCTCCTCCACACCAATCCCGCGATCTGGAGCCTCGACGGCAGCACACCGCCGCAGGTGCTCCCGCTCATGCCGGGCAGCAGGTCCACCCGGATCACGGCGATGAACGCTGCCGGTGTCGCCGTCGGCATCTACAGCGTCAGCGGCAGCAGCAGCGCCTACCCGATGCGCTACGCCAACGGCGTCTACCAGGCCCTGCCGCTGCCGCCCGGCACCGGCGGCGCCGGGGCCGACGACATCAACGCCGCCGGGGACATCGTCGGCGACGTCGACGACAACACGATCATCGTGTGGCCGGCGGACCGGCCCGGCACGTACACGCTGCTGCCCAAGGCCGCCGGCGACAGCGCCAGGGCGATGGGCATCGACGACGCGCGCAACGTGATCGGCCAGGTCGACAACGGCAGCCAGGACCCCAAGAGCTACGTCTGGAACGCCGCCGGCCAGGCCACCCTGCTGCCGGCCAGCAAGGCCGGCGCGTGGGTGAACCCGGCCGGCATCCGCAACGGCCGGGTGCTCGGCACGGACACCGGCCTCGACCACGACACCGTCGTCGTCTACGACCTGGCGGGCCACGTGCTGTGGCGGCTCACCGGCCACGTCGGCAAGTCGATCAACGCCACCGGCCTGGTCTCCGGCTACCACCAGGACACCAACGGCCCGACCCAGAAGCTGCTGAACAACGGCGCCGTCGTCGCGGTGCTGCCGGCAAGCTTCAGCGCCAGCAACGACTCCTCCCGGCTCAACGACGACGGCTGGGTCGCCGGCTACGTCAACTCGCAGGCCACCGTCGTGCGCTGTAGCTGACTCACCCGCGGCTCGGCAGCGACCGGGGCAGGCCGAACCACGGCAGCACGGTGTTCTCGAACCGGCTCATGGCGCTGATGCGATCACCGGCCAAGGTGAGGACGTAGATGCCGGTGCCGTGGCTGATGCCGTCGGGCCCCCGCAGGTACGCCCCGAACGCGGGCTGGCCGTTGGCCCGCGTCGGCACGAGCTCGAACCGCCGGCCGGCCTGGAAGATGGCGGCGCAGAACTGGCGGACGAGGTCGCGGCCCTCGTATTCGAACGGCACCGGCGGCATCGACACGAACGCGTCGTCGGTCAGCAGGTCGACCAGGGCGTCGATGTCGAGCGACTCCCAGGCCTGCACGAACCGCGCGACCACGGCGTTCTCGACGGCGGAATCGGCCAACGGAGGTGGATCGGCTCGACGGCGGTGCAGTGCGGCACGGGCGCGTTTGAGGGCGCTGTTGACGGAATCCAGGGTCGAGTCGAGCATCTCGGCCACCTCGCCGGCCCGGAACCCGAGCACGTCCCGCAGCACGAGCACGGCCACCTGCCGTGGCGGCAGCGTCTGCAACGCGGTGACGAAGGCCAGCGAGATCGACTCCCGCTGCTCGTAGCCGGCCTCCGGACCGAGCAGCCCGTCCGGATACGGTTGCAGCCACACGATCTCGCCCAGCCGGGACGGTTCCGGCACCTCGACGTTCGGGATGTCCCACTCGCGGCGGGCAACGGAGCGGCGGGCGTTCAGGCAGCGGTTGGTGGCGATCCGGTACAGCCAGGTGCGGATCGACGCGCGCGCCTCGAACCCGCCGATGCCCTGCCATGCCGCCAGCAGCGATTCCTGCACCGCGTCCTCGGCATCCTGGAGCGAGCCGAGCATCCGGTAGCAGTGCACGCGCAACTCGGCCCGGTACGGCTGGATCACCGCCGCGAACGCCGCCGCGTCGCCGGCCCGCGCCCGCGCGATCAGCTCGGCCGTCATTGCCCACCTCGTTCCGTTCGCCGTCACCTTCCCGCACGTATGGACACCGCCGACGCCCGGAAGTGGGCGCCCAGTTCCGGAATGTTCGGGTGTCTATCCCCGTGTCAGAAACCCTACGCACCAGGGAGCACCGACATGGGCACGATCGTGGTGTTCGAGAACGTCTCGCTCGACGGCGTCACGCAGGACCCGACCGGCGAGGACGGCTTCTGCGCCGTCGACTGGCGCGACCAGCTCTCCCCCGCCGACCGCGAGGCGTGGGCCGGCCTCATCCTCGACGACATCCAGAGCGCGTCCGCCCTGCTGATCGGCCGCGGCAGCTACGACTACTTCGCCGCCCGCTACCCCACCCGAACCGGCCCCATGGCCGACCGCATGAACAGCCTGCCCAAGCACGTCGTCTCCACCACACTCGCCGATCCCACCTGGCACAACTCCACCGTGCTCACCGGCGACGTCGTGCCGGCCGTCACCAAGTTGAAGGAGATCACCGACGGCGAACTCCGCGTCTACGCCAGCTCCCGACTCGTGCCCCTGCTGCTGGCCCACGATCTCGTCGACGAGATCCGGCTGGTCGTCTTCCCACTCGCGATGGGCGCCGGCCACAGCATCTTCGACCAGGCCGCCTCCCGACCGCTGCGCCCGACGCTGCTGCGCCTGGTCGAGTCGCGGACCGTCGGCGAGAACCTCCTGCACCTCACCTACCGCCGCGGCTGAGCACGTTCGGAGAGGCAGCGGGCGGCGGACTTGGCACATTCTGGACGCCAGCGGCGGTGGGGAGGACTGACCATGCTGGTGTGTGTCACCGGCGGCACCGGATTCGTCGGCGCGCATTCGATTGCCGCCATCCTGGCCGCCGGGCACCGGGTCCGGGCCCTGGTCCGGCCGACGTCATTGCCGCTGCGGGCCCTCGATGCGCTGGGCGTGGACCTCGATCGGGTTGACGTCACGGTAGGAGACGTGACGGACGAGGCCGCGGTCCGTGCGGCAGTTCGGGGCGCGGATGCGGTGCTGCACAGCGCATCCGTGTACTCGTTCGACCCGCGCCGCCGGCCGGAGATCCGCCGCACCAACGAACGCGGCACCGAGCTGGTGCTGGCCGCGGCGCGCGAAGGCGGCACTCGGGTCGTTTACGTCTCCACGTTCGGCGCGCTGCTGCCGACCGACCAGCCGGTGCTCCGCACCGACGCGCCCGTGGGCACCGCCACCGAGCCCTACCTGGCGAGCAAGGCGGCGGGCGAGCGGATCGCCCGCCGCCATCAGGCCGACGGCGCGCCCGTGGTCATCACCTATCCGCCGGGCCTGCTCGGTCCGCACGACCCCAACCTCGGCGACCAGAACCGCCGGCTCCGTGACCTGCTCCGCGGCCTGATGCCGATGTGGCCGCGCGGCGGCTTCCCCATCGGGGACGTCCGCGACACCGCCGCCTTGCATGCCTCGCTGCTCACCGAACCGCCGCACCACAACCGTGTCTTCGCCCCTGGCCGCTACCTGACCACTCGCGACTACGTGCGGACCGTCCGCACGATCACCGGCCGGGCGCTGCCCGCGGTGTTCCTGCCGGCCCGGCCGATGGTGCCGGTGGGTCGCATGGCCGGTGTGCTGCAACAGTTCTGGCCTTGGCACATCCCGGCCGAGTACGGCGCCATCCACACCTGCGCCACCGCCGTCCCGGTCGACGCGCCGGCCGGCACCGAGTTCACCGAGACCGTGGCGGACACCGTGCGCTGGCTCGTGGCGGCCGGCCACCTCTCGGCCCGGTCGGCCGGCCGCGCCGCACTGTCCGAATCGGACAGTGCGGCCTATCGAGGAGGACAACTACTCTGATGACCACCGCAGGCCAGCAAGACGAGGCGTACCGGACCGCACGGCACAACATCGGCGTTCTCCTCGCGGCACAGCCCGATGTGGCGGCTCGCATCGTCCCGGCCACGCCGGAGTGGACGGTCCGCGACCTGCTCGCCCACCTGGTCGACATCGCCCGCATGGTGCTGGGCCGGTTGAGCGGAACACCGCTGGCCGACACGTTTCCCAGTGCGACGGCCGATGTGGCCGAACTGCTGGCCGAGTGGCACCGGGTGGGGCCGATGGTGGAGCCGCTGCTGGCCACCAACGACGTCCGGGCCATGCTGATGGACGCCTACACGCACGAGCTGGACATCCGGCTGGCGCTGGGCGAGGCCTGGCCGACCGACCACCCGGCCTTCGACGACGCGCTGGATCTGCTGGTGTCCGGTCTCGGACGGGCGATAACGGCACGCGGCCTGCCGTCCGTACGGATCGAGCTCGACGGCCGGCAGTGGCTGGCCGGGGACGGCACGCCGGCCGCGACCGTCAGCGGGCACCGGCTGGACGTGTACCGCTCGCTGGCCGGCCGCCGCACACCACAGCAGATCGCCGGGCTGGAGTGGAGCGCCGATCCACGACAATGGTTGCCGGCCTTCGAATGGGGGCCGTTTCATCCGCCGACGCAACCGGTCGAAGCGCCGGTGCGCCGATGAGTCCACGGCGCGCCGACCCGCAACTGCCGCTCGCCATCGTGGAGGCGGCGGCCAAACTGCTCGTCAAGGGCGGTCCGGCCGCGCTGACCGCACGGCGGCTCTCCGCCGCGGTCGGTCGTTCGACCATGGCGGTGTACAGCTATTTCGACGGTATGGACGACGTGGTGCGGGCGATGGTGCACGAGGGTTTCGACCGGCTGTACCGGCGGCTGTCACAGGTCGAGGTCACGGCGGACCCGGTCGCCGACATCGTCGCCCTGGGCTACGCCTATCGCCGCAACGCCACCGAGTTCCCCGACCTCTACCGGGTCATGTTCGGCACGTCCTCGCTGGCCGGCTTCGCGTTGTCCGACGAGGACCGCCAGGCCGGCCGGTACACGCTGCGGTTCCTGATCGACGCGGTGGACCAGGCGATGACCGCCGGCCGGTTCGCGCCGGGCGACGCCGAGCAGGTCGCGCAGCAGCTGTGGATCGCGCTGCACGGCCTGGTCGTGCTGGAGCTCGGCGGCTACCTCATCGCGCCGTTCGACGCGGAAACCTGTCACGAGGGCCAGATCCACGCGCTGCTGGCCGCGCTGGGCGACGAGCCGGACTCCGTCCGGGCCTCGGTCGACCGCGGCCGCGACCGGCACCTGGCCGGGGCGGCGGAAGCCGCCCCGGCCAGCGTCTGACGGGCTAGTGCCAGGGCATCGCGGGGAACCAGCCGACGCCGAAGTGCGACGGCACCCGCAGGCACCAGTACGCGACGGTGAACGCGCCGCCGATGAGCAAGGCACTGGACGTCACGGCGGCGATCCGACCCGGCCGGGCCAGCAGCCAGCGCGGCAGCGGGGTCAGTGACAGCAGCAGGAACAGCACGCCCAGCACGAGCATGTTGCCGATCACGACCAGCACGAACGTCGCCGCGCCGAAGGCCGCGTTGTGCGTCGATGCCGCGTACAGGAACATCTTGTGGAACAGCGGCCACGGCCGGCCGATCAGGAAGCCGCCGACCAGCGCGCCCATCACCAGCTGCCGGGTCCGCGCGCTCGCCCGGGCCAGCGGATCGGGCACCAGGCCCAACGCGGCGACGCCGAGATAGAGCATGACCAGCCCGATCACGCCGAACACGGCGATGGACTGGAGCACCCGAACCGGGGCCGTGCCCACGGTTGCGGTGGACAGCTGCGGCAACTTGGAGCCCAGCAGAGCGCCGATCGCGCCGTACATGCCGGCGACCACGGCCGCGCCCAGCGCGATCCAGCCCATAGGCCGCAGTGCCTGGGCCAACCTGCTGGCCGCTGACTGACGACCGGTCTCCAGCATGGGCGCCACCGCGCTGAACACCGCCACGTTGCACGCGGTGAAGGTGCCGGCCAGGCCGGTGACGAACGCGAACACCAGACCGGTCACGGTGCCGGTCAGGTTGGCGCTTGACGCGTCCTCGCCGAGCAGGCCGTTCGCGGTGGTGACACCGATGGCGTCGTCGGCCAGCTGGGCCGACCACAGCACCGCGACGGCCAACCCGATCAGCAGGCCGACGCCGAGCACGAGCCCGCGACGGCGGGGCAGGTCCAGCGCCGGTTGCCGACGCACCGGACTTGGGGATGAGGCAACGGTCATCACGCGCTCCTTGTCGCTGCGGCGGCCAGTTCGGCCTCGGTGATCTCCTCCAACGTGCGCTGCCGGGTGTCCGGCGCGGTGCGGGCGAACACGGCGATCGCGACCAGCAGTGGCAATGCGCCGACCAGCGCGGTCACCCCGAGCGAGGGCGTCGGGACGGTGGCCAGCACGATGGCCAGCACCAGCACGCCGCCGGCCTTGGTCAGGCCGGCGATCAGCCCGGTGCCTCGCGACCGGATCCGGGTCGGATAGATCTCCGCCGCGTACGCGGTGACCACGGCGGTCACCGAACTGATCCCCGACAGCGGGATCACCAGCAGCACCGACAGCAGGAATCCGTTGTGCGCCACGGTGTCCCCGAAGGCCGCGAACACCAGCACGGACAGCGCGGTGAGCGCGGACAGCAGGATCATCGTCCACCGGCTGCTCCAGAACCCGTACAGCAGCGCGACGATCACGGTGAGCGGCAGGCCCAGCAGCGCCGAATTCCGCAGCACGTAGTCGGAACTGACCTCGGTGAGGCCGATGTGCTGGAGATTGGTCGGCACCCAGAACTGGAAGCCGTAGGTGAGCAGGCCGATGGCGATCGCCAGCCCGGACAGCGCCACGGTGGCGCCGAGCAACGGCCGTCGGGCCAGCTGCGCCATGCTGTCCGCGATGCGCCCGTCGGCGACCGGCGCGGCCTGCTGGTCCTCGACGACCTTCGCGCCGTAGCGGCGCATCACGGCCTCGGCCGCCGCGCGCCGGCCGGTGGCCAGCAGGTACCGCGGCGACTCGGGTATCCAGCGGTTGAGCAGGATCAGGACCAGGCCGGTGGGCAGGCCGATCAGCCACATGATCCGCCAGCCGAACTCCGGCGTCAGCTCGGCGGCCAGCCAGCTGGTGATCACGTACGCGCCGGCGATGTCGCCGCCGATCAGCACGATCAGCCAGCCCCGGTGCCGGGCCGGGATGGTCTCGGCGATCAGGGCGAAGGCGATGGGCAGCATGCCGCCGGCGCCGATGCCCATCACGAAGCACATCAGCAGGTTCCACTGGAAGCCGGGCATCGCGCCGCAGATCGAGGTGGCCACGAACACCACGCCGGCGAAGATGATCGACGCGCGGCGGCCGATCCGGTCGCCGACCCAGCCCCACAGCAGGGAGCCGACGACCGTGCCGACGATGCCGGCCAGCGGCAGCCAGGTCACCGGCACCGTGCCGAGCGGATTGGCCGCCGTCTTCAGGCCGTACTCCTTGGCCACCCCGGGCGCGACGAAGGACAGCGTGGTCGGCTTCATCACGTCGATGGTGATGGCCAGCGCCATCACCAGCAGCAGCGCGACATGCTGGATCCGGATCGGCGCGTCGTCCATGGCCCGCACGCGGATCGCGGCGGCGCGGTGCCGGATCGTGCCGGCCACTGACGGCAGCACGCCGTAGAAGGTGGCCGCCAGCCCGACCAGGATCAGCGCCATGCCGGTCAGCATCGGCGGGTCCGGGGCCATGTCGGCCAGGTGATAGCCCATGTCCTTGGCGCCGAAGTACATCGGCAGGTGCAGCAGCACCCCGGCGACACAGGCCGCGACGCCCAGCCAGAACACGACCGGATGCGGGAAGCGGGTGGGTGCGGACGGATCACGTGCGCCTCGCGCCATGGTGGGCCCTTCGACGGATGGGTGCGACGGGTCGATGGTGGTGCAGCGGGGTGTCCGGTTTCTTCTCGCTTCGTGCCACGTTCGGCCGCCGGTTTCTTCGACGTTGCCCAGTCCGTTGGCCGGCCGGTCGGCGGCGGCTAGCGTGACGGGGTGGAGCCGACCATCTCGCGGACGGTTTTTGTCGCCGCGCCGCCCAGTCTGGTGTGGACGATCGTCACCGACCTGCCCCGGATGGGCGAGCTGAGCCCGGAGAACGCCGGCGGCCGCTGGCTCGACGGCGCGACCGGGCCGGCCGTGGGCACCCGCTTCCGCGGGGTCAACCGCAACGGCGCCAAGCAGTGGTGGACCCGGGTCAGGGTGGTCGAGTACGTGCCGCAGCGGCTGTTCACCTTCGACGTGCGATCACCTTTCGGGGTAAGGGTTTCCCGCTGGTCGTACGTGCTCGCGCCGGCCGACGGCGGCGCCGCGCTGACCGAGAACTGGTACCGGCTGGGCAGTGTGTTCGTCCGGCGCTTCCTCGGCCCGCTGGTCACCGGCCAGGCGGACCGGGTCGGCTTCAACGTCGAGTCGATCGAACACACCCTCGCCGCCGTGAAGGCCCGCGCCGAGTCCTAGTGCCGCCGGGCGGCCAGGGCGATGGACCGCGCGGCCGCGTCGGGAGCGTCGCCGGCGGCGATCATGAGCAGCAGCAACTGCTGGCCGAAGCAGTCGGCGGCGTCGGGCACGAGGTAGCCGCCGAGGTCGAGCGTGGCCAGGCCGTGCAGGGCGATCCACATCTGGTGGGCGACCTCGGCCGGGTCGGCGGGCAGGAAGCGGCCGGCGGCGACGGCCCGTGCCACGGCGGCGATGAGCGTGTCCAGGGTGAACCGGCCGTAGTGACGGTCCTGGTCGGTCAGGGCGAAGCCGGCCAGCGGCGCGCCGCCGAACATCACGGGATACAGGTGCGGGTTGGCCAGCGCGTTCGCCCGGTAGGCATGGCCGAGCGACGCGATGTCGGCCACCGGGTCGTCGCTCTCGCCGACGGCGCCGAACAGCGCGTGCAGCCGGGCGAAGCCCTCGTGCACCATCGCCCGCACCAGGTCGTCCATGCCGCCGAAACACGTGTACACCACCGTGGTCGAGGTGCCGACCTCGGCGGCCAGCCGCCGGGTGGTGAGCGCGGCCGGCCCCTCCTCCGCCAGCAGGCGGGCCGCCGCCTCGACCAGGGTGGTGGGCATCGCGGGGTCCGCGCGGCGCGGGCTCACGGCTGAACTTCCTGTCGGCGCGGGCCGATAATGGTGTATCGTAACGGTGTCACCAAACCCCGATCTGATCGGTCCGAGCGAGTCGGGAAGCGACCATGACTGCTGGCCTTGCCTTGCGCCACAAGGGAAACCCTGGCGCGGAACCGGTCACCGACGAGGTGGCCGTCGCCGCCCCCTCGGTATCCGGCGAGCTGCCGGCCGAACTGGACGGGACCTACCTGCGCATCGGGCCGAACCCGCTGCGCCCCGGCGCCTCGGACAGCCCGTTCGTCGGCGACGGCATGGTGCACGGCCTGCGGCTGCGCGGCGGCCGCGCCCAGTGGTACCGGAACCGGTGGATTCGCACCGACCGGGCGTGCCGGGCGTTGGGCGTGCCGCCGCTGCCCGGGCCCCGGCACGGCCTGTGCGACAACGCCAACGCCGGCATCCTGCGCCACCACGGCAAGACCTTCGCGCTGGGCAACGGCGGCGTGCTGCCGATCGAGCTCGACGGCGAGCTGGACTCGTTGTGGAGCGTGGACTTCGACGGCACGCTGCCCAACGGCTTCGTCGCCCATCCGCAGCGCGACCCGATCACCGACGAGCTGTTCGCGGTCGTCTCCTACCCCGAACTTCCCTGCCTGCAATACCTTGTGCTCGGCCCGGACGGCCGGGTGCGCCGGCGCGAGCCGATCGAGGTCGCCGGCACGCCCATGCAGCACGCGCTGTCCCTCACCGAGCGACACGTGCTGATCTACGACCTGCCGGTGCTGTTCGACCGGGCGCTCAGCGACGCCGGCTCGCGCTGCCCGTACTCCTGGCGCGACGGCCGGCCGGCGCGGCTGGGGGTGCTGCCCAGGGCCGGCGGCGACGTGCGGTGGTTCGACGTGGACCCGTGCTTCGTGTTCCATCCGGTCAACGCCTACGAGACGGGCGACCGCGTGGTCATCGACGTGATCCGGCACGACCGCGCCTTCGACCGACTGCGCTCGATGGCCGCCGCGCCGACGCTGTGGCGGTGGTGCGTCGACCTGCGCGCCGGCACCGTCACGACCCGGCAGCTCGACGACACCGCGCAGGAGTCGCCGCGGATCGACGACCGGCGCGGGACCATGGCGCACCGCTACGCCTACACCCTGGCACTGGCCGCCGAGCCGGGAATTCCCTTCGGCGGCAAGGCGATCATCAAACACGACTTCTCCTCACACACGGCGACGCGGCACGAACTCGGTCCCGGCCGGGAGGCCGGGGAGGCCGTTTTCGTGCCGCGCAGCCCGTTCGCCGCCGAGGACGACGGCTGGTTGCTCTCCTTCGTCTACGACCGGGCGACCGATCGCAGCGACCTGGTGGTGCTCGACGCGGGCGACGTGGCCGCCGCGCCGCTGGCCGCGGTGCACCTGCCGGTCCGGGTGCCGCACGGCTTCCACGCCGAGTGGGTGCCGGCCGGCTGGTGACTCAGCCGGGCAGGCGGTGGAACCCCCCGGCGAAGTACAGCAGCGCGTCGCCGCCGTCACCTCGGCCGGCGCCGAGCACCTGACCGACGAAGATGGAATGGTCCCCGCCCTCGTGCACCGCGGCGAGCCGACACTCCAGCCACGCCAACGCATCCGTCACGATCGGTGTCCCGGTTCTGCCCCCCGGCACCCAGTCCACCAGTGCGAACTCCTCCTCGCCGCGCGGCCGGGCGCGGTTGGCGAAGTGCCGGGCCACCGGCTCCTGGTGCGCGGACAGCACCGAGACGGCGAACGCCCCGCACTCCTGGATCGCCTCGTGCATGGCCGCGTCCCGCTGCACGCACACCAGGATCAGCGGCGGCCGCAGCGACACCGAGGTGAACGAGTTGGCCGTCATGCCCCTCGGCATGTCGTCGCCGGCGGTCACCACGGTGATGCCGGTGGCGAACATGCCGAGCACGCCGCGCAGTTCCCGGTGACCGGGCACGCCACGGGGCGTGGTCCCGGCCGGCGCGTCCCGCTCGGTGGCCGTCATCAGCCCTGGCCTTCCGGCGCGGCCCCGGCGAGCAGCGGAACCCGGGTCGTGTAGCGGGAAAGGGCCTGGCGCAACGACTCCGGCACCCGGGTCGGCTTGGTGTTGGTGTTCGGCCCACGCATGCAGGCCACCCGCTGCCGACCCCGGGCCACCAGGTCCTCACCGCCGTCGCGCAGCCGCACGTAGTCGAAGGCGAAGGCGATCTGGGTCTGGGTCAGCTCGTCCAGCCGCATCCGGATGGACAGCTCGTCGAACGCGGTGATCTCGGCGAAGAACTCGCAGTCCACCTTGAGGGTGAACAGCTTCAGGTCGCCGCGGATGTCCTCGAGCACGTCCGGCGCCTGCTCCAGCAGGAACATCTCCCGGCACCGGCCCTGCCACCGCAGGTAGTTGACGTAGTAGACATTGCCGACCAGGTTGGTCTCCTCGAACCCCACCCGGTGCCGCAGCTCGTAGTAACTCGGCACGGTC
Organism: Kutzneria sp.; assembly: GCA_035492655.1. GTDB lineage: Bacteria > Actinomycetota > Actinomycetes > Mycobacteriales > Pseudonocardiaceae > Kutzneria. Next base: position 63,751 of record DATJJB010000383.1, read on the forward strand.
ATTCCTCGCTCTCGGCCAACAGGGTGAACACCACCGGCTCGGCGACGCCGCGCAGCGTGGTCGGGAAGCTGGCGATGCGCGCCGGTCCGGACCGGAACAGCACCCAGCGATCGTCGCGGACCTCGTCGACGGTCAGCGGCTCGCGGCCGGCGCGGCCGTTCTTGCGCAGGCACTCCACCGCCGTCCACACCCGGGTCGCGGCCATCGCCAGCGGCTCGCCGCCCTGCTCGGAGACCAGCTGAGCCAACGCCCAGCCGTCCGGTCCGAGCAGTCCGATCCAGTCCAGCTCGGGCCGCTCCACGACCGCCTCGACGTCACAGCCGACCGGCACCTCGCCGGCCGTCACGAACGTGACTCCCGCGCCGTGGGCGGCCGACATGCGCGTGCCGGCGTGCGCGCCGTTGAGTTCCGGCTTGCCATCCGGCCGGTAGTGCACGACGGCGTGCTTGCCGAGCGTCCAGCGCACGGCTTCGCTGGTGTGCGCCCGCCGGATGGCGACCGCGCGACCGGTCCACTGGCCGTCGTCGTCGCCGTACGGCGTGACGGCCACCCGTAGCGACGCCGGCAGCACCTGCTCGGTACGGCGCTCCAGGTACGGGCCGAGCAGCGTGGGCAGCCACGGCCCGGCGCCGTCCTGCTTGCGCACCGCCTGCAACCGCAGGCCGGTCCACCGCTCGACCAGCCGGCCGGTCTCGTCCCGCACGTCGAGGTCGTAGAGGTACGTGTCGTCGCGGCGCCACCGTTCCCGGGCGTGCAGCGTGACGACGCCGGGCGCGGTCGCCGGATCGGCCAGGTACAGCGCCTCGATGCCGGCCGGCAGCAGGGTCGCGTCCGGCACACAGCACTGGATGCTGTGCATCAGCGCGTCCCGGGTGCCCGGATCGGCCAGCACCAGCTCGTCGGGCAGGTAGCCGGCGAACCAAGGCTGGCTGGCCGTCGCCGAGATCTCCGCGACACAGCTGGTCGCGGCCAGCGCGCGGTAGCCGGTCAGCCGTTGGAACCGGCTGCCCTGGAACAACACCGGCCCGTACAGCTCGTCGGCGCGCAGTGGCAACATCGGCCCGTCGGCCGGGGCCGCCGTGTCGACAACCGGCGGCTGCCCGTAGCGCAGGGTGGCCCGGAAGTGGTCGGCCTGGAAGGCCGTCTCCCCGCTGCGGATCACCGCCCGCACCACGCCCGGCTCGGTGACCAGCACCGCGACCCGGATGACCGTGCTGCCGTCCACCGGCACCACGATCGGCCGCAGGAACTCCATATCGGTCAGCACGGGCGTGCCGGCCAGCCCCGTGACGGCGGCGCCGGCCTGCGCCATCGCCTCCATGCCCAGCACGGCCGGGAACAACAGGTCGCCGTCGAGCAGATGGTCCGGCAGGTAGAGGTCGCTGCCGCCGGACAGCTCGGTGTCGACGACGAGCTCGACGTCCGGGTAGTGCACCTGCGGGCTCTCCAGGAACCGCCGCAACGGCAGTTCCCGCTGCGGCATGGTGAGCGTGGGCAGGCCGTCGGCCCGGCCCATGATCACCATCGCGTCGGGCGCGGCCGGGTCGGCGATGACCCGGCGCAGGATGTCGATGCCGTCCTCCAGCGGGATCGGCGCGATGCCGTCCCGGATCAGCGATTCCAGCACGCCGAGCCGCTCGCCCATGCCGGCGCCGGCCCACACCGACCACTCCAGCGCCAGGCAGCGGCAGTTCGGGAAGTCCCGGCCGACGCGGTGGGTGAGCTCGGTGAGCCAGTCGTTGGCCACCGCGTAGTCGGCCTGCCCGCGCAGACCGCCCCGGCCGATGATGCTGCCGAACGTGACCAGCAGCCGCAGCGTCGCCGGATCGGTCGCGGTCAGCACCGCGTCGAGGCCGTCGATCTTCGGCGCCAGCGTCCGCTTGAACGAGGACTCGTCCAGGTTGGCCAGGGCCAGCGGCACGTTGCGGCCGGCGCCGTGCAGCACCGCCGTGACCGGGCCGAGCTCACGGCCGATCTCGTCGACCGCCGCCTTGACCTCGTCCAGCGCGGTGACATCGGCCCGTGCGTAATGGAAGCGCACGCCGGCCGCGGTCATCCGGTCCAGGTTCGCCGCCAGTTCGGCGTCCTGGGCCGGGTCGGACCGGCCGAGCAGGCCGATCGCCGCACCGGACGAGCGGGCCAGGGCCAGCGCCGACTCCGCGGTGATGCCCTTGCCGCCGCCGGTCACCAGCAGCACGTCGTCGCCGCTGAGCCCGTCGGATGCGTTGTCGGCCAAGGCGATCGGTCGCAACACCGGCAGCCGCCGGGTTCCGTCGGCGGCGTAGTGCACCTCGATGAAGCCGTCGGTGGCGGCCACGTCGGCGGCGATCCGCGCCGGCAACGTGTCGTCCGGCAGTTCGTCGCCGACCGGCAAGGCCAGTTGCACCACCGTGGTGGCGACCGCCGGGTACTCCAGGTGCAGGGTCTTGGCCAGGCCGGCCGCGTTGAGCCGGTCGCCGACCGCGACGAAGCGAACGTCGCCCTTCGCCGACACCACCGCCCGCGCCGCCGCCAGCATGGTCGCGACCTGGCTCTCGTCGGTGTCACGCGGCAGGCACAGCAGCACACCGTCACCCAGTCCGGCCACGCTCAGCGTGTCCAGCAGCGCGGCGGCGATCGGGTGTCGTTTGGGCGCGAACAGCCGCCATTCGCCGTCCTGGCCGGACGCCGCCGCCCGCGCCGGCACGGGCTCGGGCACCAGATCGACCGTGAAGGCCCGCACCCAGGGCGCGACGCCGGCCGCCGCGGCCGGCTGCTGGTCCGTGGTCGCGGTGTCGGCCAGCTGGTCGAGCATCTCGGCCAGCTCGGCGATGGTGGCGGTGGCGTAGGCCGAGGTGACGGCCGGCGGCGGCAGCTGGAGCTCCCGGCAGGCCTGGTTGACGATCTGGCCGAGGGTGATCGAGCTCAGGTGCAGCTCGTCCAGCGGCTGGCTGTCCGCCCGCACCGCCTCCAACGGCAGTTCGGCCCGCTCGGAAGCCAACCGCCGCAACAGTTCCAGGCTGTTCGCGCCGGCATCGCCGGTGGACGCCGCCGCCGGCTCGGCCGCAACGGTCATGCCCTCGCCGAAGTGGCCGTCCGGCGCGGATTCGGCCGGGCTGGCGAAGAACCGGAAGGTCTTGTCCAGCGCCAGCGGCCGGGCGTACCGGTCGGCGAACAGCGCGTCGTGGCGTACCGGCGCGCCCAGCGCGTAGGCCGCGCCGACCGCCCGCAGCAGGCCGGCCAGGGAGTTCCCGTCCGTCTCCAGGGCGATCGCCGGCACCGACGGCGCGATCTCGGCGGCCAGTCCGCGCAGGATCCGACCGGGGCCGACCTCGATCAGCAGGTCGAGCTCCGGGGCCATGGCCTCGACCGCGTCGGCGAACCGCACCGGATCGAGCACCTGCCGCTGCAACAGCTCCGGCACGTGCGTGTCGGCCGGCAACTCGGCCCCGGTGACGGTGGAGACCATCCGACCGGTCAGCGGCGTGAACGTCTGGCCGTCCAGGTACTCACGCAGTGCGACGGCCGCGGGCGCGACCAGCTCGGAGTGGAACGCGTGCGAGACGTTGATCCGCACCACCGAGAAACCCCGTGCGGTGGCGGCCTTGCCGACCCGCTCGACCGCGGCCTCCGGCCCGGACACCACGGTCTGCGTCGGGCTGTTGTAGCCGGCGATCACCACCCGCTCCCCCGCCAGCAGCGGCCGGACGTCGTCAGGCGCGGCGGCGATGCTGGCCATCGTGCCGCCGCCTTCGCTGGCGTCGGCCATGAACCGGCCCCGTGCGGCGGCCGCCGCCAACAGCGTCGGCTCGTCCATCGCGCCGGCCCAGTGCAACGCGGTCAGCTCGCCCAGGCTGTGTCCGGCCGCGGTCACCGCCTCGATGCCCAGTTCGGCCAGGACCCGCAGGCCGGCGACCGAGCCCGTGACGATGCGCGGCTGTGCGACGGCCGTGGCGACCTGGTCGGCGTCGGCCGGCAGCGCGAGTTCCCGGTACAACCGGTCCACAGCGGCGAAGCGTCGCCGCAACGCGCCGCCGTCGGCGCTGCGTCCCGCGCCCTGGCCCGGGAACAGTAGGCCGATGCGGGGCGCGATAGCCGTGTTGCCAAGGAAAATCCCGCCGGCCGGGTCCAGCGCCGACCGCGCGCCGGCGTCGAGCTGATCGAGCAGCCCGGCCAGCCGGGCGGCCGCCTCGGCCGGCGAGGCGGCCAGGATCGCCGCCCGGATCGGCCGGTCGGCCAACTTCTGGTGCAGGGTCACGGCCAGGTCGGTCAGCTCGGCGTAGGACAGCCGCGGGGCCAGCGCGGCCAGCTGGGCCACGGTGCCGCGCAGCTCGGCGACGGTGTCCGCGTCGATCAGCAGCAGCTCGCAGTCCTGCCGGGACCGCACCAACTCCACCACGTCGGCGTCGATGTGCTCGCGGCGCTGATCATCGGCCTGGTCGACCACGACGTGCGCGTTGATGCCGCCGAAGCCCATCGACGAGACACCGGCCCGCACCGGCTGGTCGGCCGGCCACAGCTCGGGCCCGTTGGGCACGCGCAGCGCCGGCGAGTCGCCGGTCAGCTCGGCGTGCGGGTCGACGTGGCCGGTGGCCGGCGGGATCACCTGGTGGTGCACCGCCAGAATCGCCTTGAGCAGCCCGGCGACGCCGGCGGCGGCCTTGGTGTGGCCGATGTTGCCCTTGATCGTGCTGATCGCGGCGGCCGGCGCGGTCGGGTCGGCGGCCCGCCGGGCCTCGCTGAAGGCCCGCAGCTCGGTGGCGTCGCCGACAGCCGTGCCGGTGCCGTGGCCCTCCAGATAGGCCACGGTGTCCAGGCCGAACCCGGCCGCGGCATAGGCCCGCGTCAGCGCCAGGCGGTGCCCGTCGGCCTCCGGCCGGGTGATACCGCCCTTGCCGTCGGACGAGTAGCCCCAGCCGGCGATCGTGGCGTAGCGGTGACGACCCTGCGCGACGGCGTCCTCCTCGCGCATCAGCACCAGCATGCCGCAGCCCTCGCCGGGCCAGAACCCGTTGGAGTTGCGGTCGTACACCCGCATCTCGCCGGTGGCCAGCGCACCGGTCTTGGCGAAGCCGATCACCTCGAACGGGTCGATGCTCAGGTCGACGCCGCCGACCACGGCCGCGTCGAGCTGCCCGGCGGTCAGCGCGTTGCAGGCCGTGACCGCGGACAGCAGCGAGGACGAGCAGGCGCCGTCCACGGTGAAGCCGCCGCCCTTGAAGTCGAAGTAGTTGCAGATCCGGCCGGCGATCGTGTTGGCAAGGCCGCCGGCCAGGGTGTCCTCGTTGATCGGCGGGAACGGCTGCTTGTACCGGGCTTCCAGCTGATCGAGGAACGCCCCCAGCTGCGCGTCGTCCCAGCCCTGCTCGCGCAGGGCCGCGCCGACCGTGCGCCGGACGTAGGGCCAGCGCAACCGCAAGTTGTTGGCCCGGCTGAACTCTCCGGTGAGCGTGTTGCCGATGATGACGCCCGTGCGGTCCTTGGGCAGGCCCTCGCCGGCCGGGAAGCCGGCGTCGATCAGCGCGCGGGCGGCGGTGTCCAACGCCAGCCAGTGCGTCAGGTCCGTCGACCGGTACGTGCTGCCGGCGATCCGGTAGGCGACGCGGTCGAACTCCCAGCCCTCGATCACCGCCGCCGTCGCCGAGTAGAAACGGTCCGGCGCCTGCGGATCCGGCGAGTAGTAGTCCTCGGCCCGCATCCGCTCGTCGGGGAGCCGGCGGAAGGCCCGACGGCCGGCCAACACGTTGTGCCACAACTGGTCCGGTGACTCGGCGTCCGGGTAGCGGCAGGACAGGCCGACCACCGCGATTCTGCTGGCGCTCATGCGCTCGCCGCCTCGACCGCGGGCGTGAGTTCGACGGCCCGGCTCGTCTCGGCCGCGGCGCGCGCCTTGGCCCGGAAGTGCGCGACCCACCAGCCGATGCCGCGGATGGCGCAGACGATGCACACCGCGAAGAACAGCGTGTACACCACGTTGAAGACCATCAGGACGCCGTACACGGTGGCCACCGACGCGCCGAACATGAACTGGTTGCGCGCCTTCACCGGCGTGGTGCCGGGATCGGTGATCATGTAGTTGGTGAACAGCACGAACGCGACGCCGGTCATCGGGCCCAGCGCCGAGTACAGCGACACGTCGAACAGGCCGTGCCGGACGAACGCCTGGATGGCGAAGCCGCCCATCCAGCCGACGATCAGCGGCACCTTGCCGGTCAGCAGCCCGTTGATCACCGTGCCGGCGGTGGCGATGACCAGCGGGATCATCACCCGCCAGAAGGTGTTGGCGATCTCGGTGAACTCGTACGGCGGCGCGATGCTGGCCCAGCCGCTGAACACCACGAACACCATGGTGATGCCCAGGTTCGACGGGTTCATGAAGTGCCGCATCCGGCCGTAGACCGGCGCCTGCAGCACGTGCTTGGCGCTGACGCCGAGGATCACGCCGAAGGCGACCGCCCAGAACTGGTTGTTGACGTAGATGAGCATGTTGACGGCCAGCGCGGTGATGTGCGCCGGCAGCAGGAACTCGTACAGGCCACGGAAGCCACGGCCGCGGAAGCGCGGCTCCCGGCGGTTGGCCCAGGCGCTGACCAGCTCGAAGACGATCTCGGTCGCGTAGCCGGTGAGCACCGCGAGGATCGGCCACAGCCACGGCTGCTCGAAGCCGAGCAGGGTGTAGCCGAAGATGTTGAACACGCTGATCGAGATGGCGAAGTTGCGCAGCGCGAGATAGCGCTTGTCCGGCTTCGGTGTGGCCGGCGGCGGCGCGGCCGTCTCCTGCTTCGCCCGGTCGATGGTGGCGGTCATCGGTTGGAAACCCCCTCGGCGGTGGCGGACAGCATCAGCGAGTGCGCGCCGGTGGACAGCTGCATGGTCTGGTTGTGGTCCTGGCCCGCGGTGTCACGCCAGTTCAGCGTCACGGTCACCGGGCCGGTGTACTTGCCGAGTCCGAAGTGGACGTCGAAGCTGCGGTAGCCTGCGTGGCCGCCGCCCCCGTCGAGCTGGGAGACCTGCTTGGCCCCGTCCGGCGTGCTCACCGTGACGGTGGTGCCGTAGGCCGGTGCGCCGACGTTGCCGAGGCCCATGGCGGCGTCGCCGCCGGTGGCCGGCCGGAACAGGTGCAGGTCGAGGTAGCCGCCCCGGTTCGGGGACTGGTTGGCGTAGAAGGCCGGCGGGCCCCACTGGCGGGCCACCGCGAAGTCGAGCGTGCCGGTGCCGGTGGTGTCGCCGGTGGCGATGGACCGGGTCGGGATCGGCGCGGTGATGCCGAGTTCCTTGCTGATGTTGACGTACTTGCCGTCCGGGCCCTTGGCGTAGAAGGCCAGCACCTGGTTGCCGGCGATGTCGTCGCCCGGCTGGACGTTGGGCCACATGGCCGGGTTGGACAGCAGGTCGTCGTTGGTCATGGCCATCTCCTGCAGCCAGTTCCAGCGGTCGGTGTCGCCCTTGACGAAGCCGTCGGCCTGGATCACCGACTGCACGCCGTTGTTGAGGAAGTCGCCCATCTTCACGTCCCAGCACCAGCCGGTCCAGGCCAGGCCGTACTGCTGGGCCTGCTGCGTGAACGGCGCGATGCCGTTGTCCAGGTACTGCTTCATGTCGGCGTTGTCCTTGGCCTGGTTGACCCAGACGAAGTTGCTCTCCTGCAGGCCCCACTGGGTGGTGATGTTGCTGACCACCATGTCGTACTGCCCGGTGTGGTTGAGGTCGGCGAAGTCGACGCCCATGCCCTTGAACGAGCCCTTGCCGAGCACGAAGGACTTGGGCGTGGTCGGCGTGCGCTGGCCGATCGCCTCGGTGAACCTGATGTGCCCTGGCGTGGAGACGTTGTGCATCAGGTGGCCGTGGCCGAAGTCGTTGGCGATGTACAGCTCCGGCAGCCCGTTGCCGGTCAGGTCGGCCTGCGACACCGCCAGCGTCCAGCCGGTCGAGGTGTCGTACGGCAGGGCGTCGCGGTCCTCCACGTAGCCGGCCGTCGGCTGCTCGCCGCTGGTCGCGTTGTACCAGCGCAGCACGTGGTCGCCGCCGCCGTTGACCGCGCTGGACAGGGAGTTGTTCATCACGACGTTGGCCTGGCCGTGCGGGTCGAGCACGTCCGAGTCCGGGAAGTAGTTGCCGACGAACACATCCGGGTGGCCGGTGCCGTCGTAGTCGCCGACCGCGACGGTGTCGGTGTTCCAGCGCGGGCCGTGGTAGCGGCCGTCCACCGACACCTGGGGCACCAGCTCGACCGGGTGATAGGCCGAGTTGGCCGGCGTGGTCGCGCTGGCCTTGGCCAGGAACAGGATCGGCGTGCGGCCCCAGAAGCTGACCAGCAGGTCCATCCGGCCGTCGCCGTTGTAGTCGCCGGGCGTGCAGCCGGTCGGCGCCATGGCGTCGTCCATCGGCAGCGTCGGCGCGGCATCGAGCACGAAAGGCGTGAACTGGTCGGATTTCGGGGCGGTCGGGGTGTAGGTGACGACCACGTCGTTGGTGCGGGTGTCCACGAAGCACATCGAGTCGGCCCGGCCGTGGCCGGTCAGGTCGTTGATCGCGATGCCCGCGCCGACCGACGAGATCCAGGACACGATGTGGTCGTAGGCCGGGTTCACCTGGCGGTGGGTGTTCATCCGCTGGCTGTCGTACCCGGGCGGCAGCGCGATCGGCAGCTCGGTGAACTTGTAGGCGTCGGCCACCTGCGCCGGGTCGGCGGTGGCGACCTGGCTCTGGGTGACGACGCCGACGCCGATCAGCAACACAATCGCCGCTATTCCGGGAACCAGCCTGCGAAGGCGGTCACGGGATCCTGCCATCAGCTCAACCTCCGGCCGATTGTCCGCGCGTGACGGATAAAGGTGTTATGACAATCGAAGAACATGGCTGTGTTCGGCACACCGCGGCCCGAATTCCCGCCGGCGGCGGTTATGCGCCGGTGTGCCCCCTACCAGCAGCATGCCGCACTCGGCCGGGAGTTGTTTCTTTTTAATTGCCCGACTCAGTCGAGTCGAAAACGCGCGGCACGGGCCGCGGCGAATGCCGACCAGGACGCCAGCTCCACCACCGCACGGTCGTCACGGCGCACCGCGGCGATGTCCGGCTCGGTCACCTGGTACGGGGCGAACGCGGTCAGCAGCGCCAGCCGGCCCGCCGCCTGATCGGCCGCGGCCAACTCCGCCACCAACGGCGTCAACCAGGCCCGGGAGAGACCGGGCGGTGTCCCGTCATGGCCGACCAACTCGGCCAGCAGCAACGCACGCACATCCGCCGGCACCGACCGCTCCCCCGCCGCCTCGAAGGCCGCCGCGGCCCGGGCGAACGCACCGGCGATCGAGGGACTTCCCTTGGCCCACAACAGATCCATCGGCAGCTCGGCCTCGGGCAGCAGGTCGAGCGACTGGCCAGGAGCGTGCCGACGCCGGGCCCAGCCGCCCATGATCCGGCCGAGCACGCTCATGCCGGCCGCGGGCGCCGCCGCCGGCAGCGGGCTGTCCGGCAGGAACACGCTGACCATTCGGTTGAGGTAGTGGAACGTCACGGCGACGCCGGCCAACTCCGGCAGCCGGTCGCCCGGAAACGGCCTTGGCGCAAGGCCTTCCGCCCACGCGACGAGCCGCTCGTCCGGGCGCTGCCGCAGCGCCCGTGCGGTGGCGCCGTGCACCGCAACGCAATACGGGCACGCGTTGACGCGCGACACCGCCTCGGCGACGGTCTCGCGCGTCACCCGGTCGCTCACGCCGTCCGCGACCAGGGCCTCGCGCAGCATCAGCCAGCTCGCCGCGAGCACGGTCGGCGCCGGCGAGTGCAGCGCCATCGGCGGGGCCAGCATGCCGAAGTCCCGCTCCACCTGCCGGTAGACCGTGCCGACCAGTCCGCGCGCGGCGGCCGCCCGCACCGGGGTGACGTGCCGGACCTGGTCGACCGATCGCCGCAGGGCTCGTTTCAACATCGCTCAGTCCGGCAGCAGATGCGGTTGCAGCGCGGCCCGGCTGGACGTCGCGCCCTCCGGCGTCGGCGCGCCGTAGCTGACGTCGACACCGCGCTCGCGCAGCGCCGCCACGATGCCCGGCATGGCCCGTTCGGCCAGTGCGGCGATGGTCATCGCCGGGTTCACGGTGAGCGCGCACGGCACGGCCGAGCCGTCGGTCACGAAGATGCCGGGATGACCGCGCAGCTCGTGCCGGTCGTCAAGGGCCGAAGTGGCCGGGTCGTCACCGATACGGCAGGAGGCCAGCGGGTGCACGGTGTACGCGCCGACGAGGTCGTTGGTCCACGGCATCACCTTGGACAGCCCGTCGCGTTCCATGATCCGCTTGACCTCGGCGTCGGTGATCTCCCAGCCGTGCAGCGTGTTCGGCGTCGGGTCGTAGGACAGCGAGCCGAGGCCGAACATCTGCTGGGACACCCGGTAGGAGTTGCCGGTCGGCGGCGGCGGGCCGAACACGCCCTCGTTGTCGTCCTCGATCATCGTGAAGATGGTCAGCCAGGACTGCCACTTGGCCATCATGGCCTTCTTCTCCGGGCCGAACCAGGTCGGGCCGGTGGCGTCGGGCACCTGGGCCAGGATCGTGCCCAGCCCGGGCGGGAAGTACAGCTGCTCCAAGGAGTACCGGTCGTACTCCGGTTTCGAGCCGTCCAGGTCGTCCCAGGTGGCGACGCACGGCCCCTTGCCGATCTGCCCGGCCTCGAACGGCACACCGTCCGATCGGGACAGTCCGAGCACCTCGCGCACCTTGTCCTCGTCGAGGATGGCGGTGTTGAGCCGCTCGCCGTTGCCGGAGAAGTGCCGGCCGACCGCGGCCGGCATCGGGCCGAGCTCGGCGGCCGAGCGCATCAGGATGGACGGCGTCGCGCCGGCCCCGGCGGCCACGATGACGATCTTGGCGTCGATCGCGCCGGTCTCGTGGTGCACCCGGTAGTCCACCTCGTCGAGCACGCTGAAGTGCACCCGGTAGCCGCCGTCGTCGGTGCGGACGATCTTCTGCACCTCGTGCAGCGGCCGGATCCGCGCGCCGTGGGCCAGCGCCGCCGGCAGGTAGTTGAGCAGCAACGACTTCTTCGCGTCGTACTTGCAGCCGGACATCATCCAGTTGCAGTTGACGCACTCGTCGGCGTTGACGCAGGTGGGCACCGGATTGGCGGTGCGGCCGGCGGCCGCGCAGGCGGCGCCGAACAGTCCGCCGGCGTAGGGCACCGTGTTCCAGTCGCTCTTGGTCACCTGCAACGACTCCTCCACCCGGTCGTACCACGGGTCGAGGGTCGGCCGGCTCAGCGCCGCCGGCCACATGCGGCGGCCGATGCTGCCCTTGCGCTCGAACACGAAACCCGGCACGCGGGGCATGGCGGCGAAGTAGACGACGCTGCCGCCGCCGACGCAGTTGCCGCCGAGCACGCTCATCCCGTTGCCGACGGTGAAGTCGAAGATCCGGGTCGTCGAGGAGCCGAGCAGGAAGTCCTGGTCGAACTCGTCGGCGGTGAGCCACGGACCGCGCTCCAGCACGGTGACCCGCGCGCCGCCGGCGGCCAGGTGGTAGGCAGCGATGGCGCCGCCGAAACCGCTGCCGATCACCACGACATCGGTGTTGTCCACTGTGGTCATGCCGGGCTCCCGGACGGGGTCGTCGCCGGATGCGGCGAGGCCAGCGTACGGCGGTAGGAGTACTCGGGGAAGCGCCACAGGCCGTCGCTGTCCGGCCGGCGGAAACCCAGGTGCAGCAGGCCGGGATGGCCGGTCTCGAAGGCACGGGCCGTGCTCAGGTGCGCGCCGGTGTCGAAGGCCATGTTGCTGAACATGGCCAGGTTGACCCACATCTGCTTCTCCGGGTGGCCCGGGCGGCAGAGCATGGACACCACGCCGACGCGGTCCTGATAGGACAGTGCCACGAACGGCGGCGCCGTCGGGTCGAGCTCGATGCCGTGTTCCTCGGCGTAGGCGAGCACGTGCTTGTCCAGCATGTCGGCCAACCCGCCCAGCACGGCGGCCAGCCCGCCGGCCTCGGTCTGGAGGATGTCCAGCGCACCGGCGGCGACCGCGCCGCCGCCGGTGGCCACGCCGGCGATGGCCCGGTCGTCCGGCCCGCGCTTCTCGCCGGGGATGATCGTGTCGGCGTACGCCTCCAAGGTCATCGTCTGCTCGTCGGTGAGACTCATCGTGCTCCGTTCTCGTTGGCATGCACGGTCATCGGCAGGCCGCCGCGCACCCGCAGCGACAACATCGGCTCGGGAACCGCCGTACGGCCGGGAATCGAGGACAGCCGCAGCTCGCGGGCCACCATGGCCAGCACGAAAACGGCCTCCATCATGCCGAGGTTGCTGCCGACGCAGACCCGTGGCCCGGCGCCGAAAGGCAGGTAGGCGTAGCGGTGCCGGGCGGGCTGCCCGGACGGCGCGAACCGGTCCGGGTCGAACTTCTCCGCGTTGAGCCAGAAGGCCGGATGCCGGTGCAGGGTGTACGGGCAGACCAGGACGTCCGCGCCGGCCGGCACCCGGTAGCCGCCGATCTCGTCGTCGGCCTGCGCCTGCCGGGTGAGGATCCAGACCGGCGGGTAGAGCCGCATCGTCTCCTCGACGACCTGGGTGGTGTAGCGCAGCCGGGTGAGGTCGGCGAACTCCGGCCGCCGGTCGCCCAGCACCTCGACGGCCTCGGCGCGCAGCCGCTCCCCGACCTCGGGATGCCGGGACAGCAGGTGGAAGGCCCAGCTCAGGGTGCTCGCCGTGGTCTCGTGGCCGGCCAGCAGCAGGGTGACGAGCTCGTCGCGGCGACGCCGGTTCTGGGAGTCGTCGGTCGACTCGATCAGCCGGGTGAGCACGTCGTCGCCGTCGGTCGGATTGGCCCGGCGGAACGTGATCAGCTGCTCGACCACCCGCGCCAGGTCCTTGCGCGCCTTGCGGAACCGCAGCTGCTTGGGCAGCGGCACCCAGGTCGGCACCATGCTCAGCGTGACCATCTCGAACATGGCCTGGTCCTGCACGGCCTCGAAGGAGTGGCCGATCGACTCGAAGCCGCCGAGGTCGGCGGCCAGCAGCGTGCGGCCGAGCACGCCCAGCGTCAGCCCGGTCATCTCCTGGGTCACGTCGATCGGCCGGCCGGTGTCGGCATGCGCGCGCAGCCGGGCCACCAGCGTCGCGGCCTCCTCGGCGACCACGTCGGCCTGCGCGGCGATCCGCCGCGCCTGGAACACCGGCTGCATCGTCTTGCGCTGGGCCCGCCACACCTCGCCCTCGCTGGTCAGCAGGCCGTCGCCGAGCGCCCGCCTGGCCTGCACCAGGCCGATTCCCTTGTGGTAGTTGGCCGCGTTGTCGGCCAGCACGTGCTTGGCGTGGTCGGGGTGGTTGAAGATGTACAGCGTCTTGGGCCCCATGGACACCTTGACCGCGTCGCCGTACTCGGCGGCAGCCGAGCTCATCAGCCCGAGCCGATCCCGTACCAGCCGCAGCAGCAGCGCGGGCGCGGTCCGCAGCGGCGGGCCGGGCGGCACGCGCGAGCCCGCCGTGCCTTGGACGACAGTCATGACAGGCCCCGCGCCACGGCGACGTGCTCGGCGATGCGCTGCCGCCACACCTCATACGCCGGCACACCGTCGACGTCGGCCGTGCTGGTCGGCCGCAGCCGCGCGCTGAGCTGGTCCGCGTCGGCCGCGGTCATCCCGCACAGCACCTGCGCGGCCAGCTCGGAGTGCGGGCCGAGCAGGCCGGCCTCGATCCGCGCGGTGCAGGCGAACGCGCCGGCCTGGGCGACGTACGGCAGGTGCCGGCCGGCCCGCTTGGCGAAGTTGCCCAACTCGGCCTCGTCGAGGCCGCCGGCGTAGGTCGCGGCCAGGCCGGCGCCGCTGAACAGGTCGGCGTGGCGCTCCGCCGGAAACCGCTCGATCAGCGTGGCCACCAGGTCGGGGTCGGCGCAGCCGACGAACCACATGGCCCGGCCGATGCCCTGGTCGATGGCGCGGTCGGCGTAGCCGGTGCGGTCGTCGGCCGGCCACGGGAAACGCGGCTCCCGGAAGTGCTGGTGCACGTACTTGTCGGTGTGGAAATAGGCCTGGTGGAAGCCGTACCCGTCCAGCACGAGCCAGCGCAGCAGCCGGTCGGTCGCGCCGCGGGTGGCCGCCGCCCACCGGAACCGGGGCACCCGGCCGAGGGCCCAGCCCATCCCGACATAGGCCATGTAGACGTGCCGGGCGGCGCGGCCGGCCAGGAAGTCGGTCACGTGCCGCTGGCCGCCGAACGGCAGGCCGTCGCGCACCGCGAACGCCATCGCCGCGCCCTCGTAGGCGAAGCCACGGAACCGGTCGGGGATCTGTTCAAGGCCGCGCTCGGCGTCGGTCGGCCGCGCCGCCTCGGCGGCGAGCCCGTAACCGGTGAGAAACTGCCGGCCGACCGTCTCGAACATCTCGCGCGACGGTTCGTCCTTGACCTGGAAACCGCGCACGGAGAACTTGGTCTCGGACATGTCAGGGGTGATTATTCGGCGCCGGACCGCGCCAACCATGGTCGCCACAGTAGTTTCCTCACCACTCGAAAGCGAATATCGCTCAATAGTCGACCGGGCACGTCGCGCGCACCTACTTCGAGGTTGCCGAGACCGACGGCAGGCGCAGTTCGGCACGAATTCGCTCGCGCCACACCTCGTACTGCGGCACCGACTCCGGCCCGGTGTGCGGCACCGTGGTGCGGTCGGCGATCTCCACCGCGGCCGCGACGGTCCGTCCGGTGAGCGCCTCGACCGCGGTCGCCGAGTGCGCCGGCACGAAACCGGCGTGGTCACGGGCTTTCGCGGCGAAAACCGAGCCGACCGCGAGCTGCCCGCTGTGCTCGCCGGCGGCTTGGCCCAGATACTCCAGCTCCTTCGCCGACGCCCCGCCGGCGAAGGTCGCGGCCAGGCCGACACCGCTCCACAGGTCGGCTTGCCGTTGCCGGGCAAAGCGTTCCACGGCCGTCGCGACGGCCCGCACGTCGGCGGCGTGGATGAACCACAGCGCCCGGCCGATGCCCTGATCGCAGGCCCGCGGGAAGTAGTCGGGAAAACCCTGCCACGGATAGGGTTGCGGCACCCGCTGCTCGTCGACCCACCGTCCGGTGTGGAAGTAGGCCAGGTCGAAACCGTAGCCGTCGACGGCCAGCCAGCTCATCACCGGGTGGTACGGCGAGGCCGACAGGTCGGGCAGCACCTTGCGCCACAGCCGCCGCGGCAGCCGGGCCATCGCGAAGCCGATTCCTATGTAGGCCAGGAAGATGTGCGGATGGCCGGGGCCGAGCAGCAGCTCACGGGTCCGTTCGCCGCGGATCACGTCGCGCACCGTCAGCGCCATGGTCGCGCCCTCGTAGGCGAAGCCGCGCAGCTCCGGCTCGATCATGTCGAGCCGGCGCTCCAGCTCCCACAGCGGACCGCCGTCGACACCCCATTCGAAACCGCAGACAACGGACTGCGGCACCGCCTCGAGTCGTTGGGACACAGCGGATTCGGTAATCGGGAAGCCGCGGCCGGCGAAGCTCACGTCGTGCAGTGACGGCGCGAGCACCAGCCGGCGCAGCGAGCCGAGGATGGTGGACACGGGTCCCCTTCCGTCAGTTCCGGGTCACCCTGGTCGCTCCATCCTGGGCGGCCGCCGCCGCGCCGACACCTTCGATGTTGCCGTGCTCGGCTGGGCACAGTCGAAGAAGTCGGCGGCGAACGGGGTCGGGCATTGTCGGTGGCCACGAGGCGTGGCCACGCTTCCCGACGAGAGGACGACGCCGATGGCGGCGACCCAAGACGTGCTCACCGACCTGACCGCCGAAGGCGACGCGCTGGACCGCATGCTCGCCGGGCTCGATCCCGACCAGTGGTCGCTGGCCACGCCGGCGCCCGGCTGGACCATCCGGCACCAGATCGCCCACCTGACCGCGACCTTCGGGCTGGCCGGGCTGGCCGCGTCCGACGGCGAGGCGTTCACCCGGCTGATCGGCGGCCTGAGCGAGGACTTCGACGCCAACGTGGCCGCCGCGATGGCGCCACACCTGGTCGAACCGGACGTGCTGCGGCACCGTTTCCGCGAGGCGCGGGCCAGTTCGATCCAGGCGTTGGCCGACGTGCCGGCCGGGCAGACCGTGCCCTGGCTGGTGCGCCCGCTGCCGGCCCCCGTGCTGGCCGCGGCCGGTCTCATGGAGCTGTTCGCCCACGGCCAGGACGTCGCCGACGCGCTCGGCGTCCACCGCGAGTACAACGACAGCGTCGGGCATCTGTGCTTCTTCGGCGCACGGGTCTGGGATTTCGGCTACCTGGCCCGCGGCCTCGACGTGCCGGACATCGCGCTGCGCTTCGAGCTGACCGCGCCGTCGGGCGCCGTCTGGACGTTCGGACCGGACGACGCCGAGCAGCGGATCACCGGCCCCGCCGTGGACTTCGCCCTGCTGGTGGCCCGCCGCCGGCACCGTGACGACCTGTCCCTGACCGCCACCGGCGCGGACGCCGACCGGTGGCTGGACATCGCCCAGGCCTACCGCGGTCCGGCCGGCGCCGGGCGCGCGCCCGGCCAGTTCTCCCCGCTCCGCACCGCCTGACCCCATCCACAGAAGAGGCTGACTCATGTCCGAATCCCCCACCGCGCTGCTCGACTTCGCCGAACCGCGCCAGGTGCCCGAGCGGACCACCGCCGCGTGGCTGGCCGGCGACGCCGAGGCGTTCGCCGCCGAGTTCACCGACGACGCGCTGGTCGTGATCGCCGGCCACTACCTGCGGGGCCACGCCCAGGTCCTCGGTTACGTGACCAAGGCGTTCGCCGGGCCGATGAAGGGCACCGGCGTCATCAGCAATCCGATCCACCTCAGCTACCTGGACCAGGACACGGTGCTGCTGATCACCGACGGCGGGGTGCTCGCTCCCGGGGAGACCGCGCCGGCGCCGGAGCGGTCGCTGTACGGGACGTGGATCCTGTCCCGCCGCGACGGCCGGTGGGGCATCTCGGCGTACCACAGCAGCCGGCCGGCGAGCTGATGACCGTGCGGCCCTTCCGTTTCGCGGTCAATCTCGCCACCACCGACACGGTGGCGACCTGGCAGGACAAGTGCCGCCGGGCCGAGGACCTCGGCTACGACACCATCACGGTGTCGGACTATCTGGACCGCCAGTCACCGTTCCTGGCGCTGGCCGCCGCGGCGGCGGCCACGACCCGGCCGAAGGTCGGCACGTACGTGCTCAACGGCGGCTTCTACAACCCCGCGTTGCTGGCCCGGGACGTCGTCGCGGTGCAACAGCTCTCCGGTGGCCGGCTGGAGCTCGGCATCGGCACCGGGTACGCCAAGGCGGACTTCGAGGCCGCGGACATCCCATGGCCGTCGGTGTCGGCTCGGGTGAGCCACCTGGAACGCGTCGTCACCGACGTCCGCAAGCTGGCCGGCGACCACGCGCCGCCGGTCCTGATCGGCGGCAACGGGTCACGGGTGCTCGCACTGGCGGCCCGGGACGCGGACATCGTCAGCACCACGGGCGCGCGGTCCCGAACCGAGCGCGGCAAACCCGAGGTGGTCGACCATGCCGCGCTGTCGGCGCGGATGGCGGCGGTGCGGTCGGCGGCCGCCGACCGCGTCGAGGACGTCGAACTGAACCTGTTGGTGCACGTGGTGAAGGTGACCGACGACGCCGACGGCGGGCTCGGTTTCCTGCGCGGCTACGCCGACCACGTGCCGGAGGCCGACCTGCCGAAGCTGCCCACGCTGCTGTCCGGGACACCGCGGGCGATCGCCGACCAGCTGCTGGCCGCCCGGGAGGGCATGGGCTTCAGCTACTTCACCGTGCTCGAGCCGATGATGGCCGACTTCGCCAAGGTGATCAGCGTGCTGTCGTGAGCGGTCGCACGGGGCGCCGAAACCGGCGGAAATTCCTCCCGCCGGGCTGTCGATTCGGCGCCCCGTCGCCCGTAGTCAGGGTGAACGGGTGGTCGGCCGGTGTCACGTGGCACCGTCACCCGGTCGGCCGGAGGTGCTGACAATGAGTTCTCCCGACCCGCGGCGACCAGGAGGGCCGGGCGGGGCGTCGCTGGGCTGGACGCTCGGCCTGACCTCCGTCGCCTACTTCATGGTCGCCCTGGACGCGCTGGTCGTCGTCACGGCGCTGCCCGCCATCGACCGCAGCCTGCACGCCAGCGTGTCCATGTTGCAGTGGACCATCAACGGCTACGGCCTGGCCTGGGCGGCCGGCATCATCACCGCGGCGGCGCTCGGCGACCTGTACGGCCGGCGGCGGGTGTTCACCATCGGCGTCGCGTTGTTCACGCTGTCGTCGGCGGTGTGCGCGGTCTCGCCGGACATCGGCGTGCTCATCGCCGCGCGGGTGTGCCAGGGGCTCGGCGCGGCGATCACCCTGCCGCTGAGCCTGACCATCCTGGCCGGCGTGTTCCCGGCGGAGAAGCGCGGCACCATCGTCGGCATCTGGGGCGGCATCGGCGGCCTGGCCATCGCGTGCGGCCCGCTGGTCGGCGGGGCGCTGACCCAGAGCCTTGGCTGGAACTGGGTGTTCTGGCTGAACGTGCCGATCGGCGCCGTCCTGCTGCTGCTGATTCCGTTGCGCATCAAGGAGTCGCACGGGCCGGGCACGCGGCTGGACATCCCCGGTGTGGTGCTGGTGACCGGCGGGGCGGCGGCCCTGGTGTGGGCACTGGTCCGCACGGCCGACGTCGGCTGGGGCGGCGCGGACGTGATCGGCGGACTGGTCGCCGGCGTGGTGCTGATCGCCGCGTTCCTGTTCTGGGAGCAGCGGGCCGCCCAGCCCTTGTTGCCGCTGCGGCTGTTCCGCATCGTCACGTTCAGCGCGGCCAACCTGACCGGCTTCCTGATGACCGCCGCGCTGTTGTCGGCCGGTGTCTTCGCCTCGCAGTACTTCCAGTTCGCGCGGGGCGCCACGCCGTTCGAGGCGGGGGCCTACCTGCTGCCGATGATGATCATGCCGTTGCTGATCGCGCCGCTGGCCGGCATGGCCGCCGACCGGATCGGGCCGCGCCCGTTGATCGTCGTCGGGCTGCTCCTGCTGGCCGGCGGCACGGGCTGGTTCGCCGTCGCGGCCACCACGACGGTCGGCTACGGGGCGCTGGTGGTGCCGTTGGTGCTGGCCGGTGCCGGCATCGCCATGTCGCAGGCGACGACGCCGACCGCGGCGCTGAGCTCGGTGCCCCGCGAGGACATGGGCCGCGCCTCCGGCACGCAGAGCACCCTGACGCGCTTCGGCGGCGCGTTCGGCGTGGCGATCACGACCGCCGCGTTCGCGGCCAACGGCCACCTCGGCTCGCCGGCCACCGTGGTGCCCGGCGTGCAGGCCGCGATGCTGACGGCGGGGGCGTTCGCGCTGATCGGCGCACTGGTCGCGCTGCTGATCCGCACCCCGCGCAAGCCGGCCGCGGCGGCCCCGGCGCGGCCGGCGAGGATCGGCGCGGAACGCTGAACGCGATCACGCGAACCGGGTACGGTGGCCGGGACACCGGCCGCCGGTCACCCGGACCCGCTGGAGGAACTGGTGAAGTACGCGCTGCTGATCTACAACGCGCCGGACACCCGGGCCGAGGTCCGGCCCGAGTCCGACGACGCGTACGAGGACTGGGTCGCCTTCTACCAGGCGGCCCGGGAAGCGGGCGTGTACGTCGCCGCCGAGGGCCTGGACGACGTCGACACCGCGACGACCGTGCGCCGCTCCGCCGGCAAGCTGCTGCTGACCGACGGTCCGTTCGCGGAGACCAAGGAGCATCTGTTCGGCTTCTACCTGATCGACGCGCCGGACCTGGACGCGGCGATCGAGTGGGCCTCGAAGATGCCGGTGCTGCGCCGCGGCGCGGTGGAGATCCGGCCGCTGCTCGCGGAGAGCCCGATCGGACTCCAGGCCGGGCGGGCCGCCCACCGCACCGCGGAATGAGCTCAGCCGGACAGCTGGACCAGGTCTTCCGCGAGGAGTGGCCGACCGTCGTCGCCACGCTCGCCCGCCGGCTCGGCGACCTGCAACAGGCCGAGGACGCCGCGCAGGAGGCGTTCGCCGCCGCCGCGGCCGTCTGGCCGACGTCGGGGCTGCCGCCCAAGCCCGGCGCGTGGCTGACGGTGACCGCGTGGCGCAAGGCGCTGGATCAGTTGCGCCACAACCAGGTCGTGCATGCGCATCTGGCTGCCCTGACGACGGACCCGGGTGAGGAGGACGGCATCGACGAGGACACGCTCGTCGCGGAGGACGACCGGCTGCGGCTGATCTTCGCCTGCTGTCACCCCGCGCTGGCCCTCGAGGTGCGGGTCGCGTTGACCCTGCGCTACGTCGCCGGCCTGGACACCAGGGCGATCGCCGGCGCGTTCCTGCTGCCCGAGGCCACCCTGGCGCAGCGGCTGGTGCGGGCCAAGCGCAAGATCCGGCAGGCCGGCATCAGCTTCACCGTGCCCGGCGCGGACGCCATCGCCGAGCGGCTGGCCGGCGTGCAGAGCGTGATCTACCTGGTGTTCAACGAGGGCTACGCGGCCACCGGCGGCGAGCACGTGCTGCGGGTCGAGCTGTGCGACGAGGCGATCTGGCTCGGCCGGCTGCTGCGCCGGCTGCGGCCCAAGGACGCCGAGACCAGCGGCCTGCTGGCCATGATGCTGCTGCACCACGCGCGATCGGGCGCCCGCCAGCACCCGGACGGCCGGCCGATCGCGCTGGCCGACCAGGATCGCTCGGCCTGGCATCGCGGCATGATCGACGAGGGGCTGGCCCTGCTGGACGAGGCGATGGCGCTGCGCGCCCCCGGCCCGTACCAGCTGCAGGCGGCGATCGCCGCCGTGCACGCCGAGGCGGCCACGTTCGAGCAGACCGACTGGCGGCAGATCGCCTTGCTGTACGGCGAGTTGGCGCTGATCGCGCCGTCGCCGGTGATCGACGTCAACCGCGCCGTCGCGGCCGGCGAGGCGTTCGGCCCGCGGGCCGGCCTGGCCATCCTCGAATCGGTGCTGGTGTCGGGCGCGCTGGACCACTACGGCCCGCTGCACGCCGCGCACGCCGACCTGCTGGACCGCGCGGGCGACCGGGACGCGGCCGTGGTGTCCTGGGAGCGCGCGATCGCGCTGACCAAGAACGAGGCCCAGCGCGCGCAGCTGCGGCGCCGCGCCGGGCTGGCCGACAAGTGACACGACCCCGACCGGCTCCGCCGTTTCGGGTGACGCCAGAGCCGGTCGGGGTCCTCAGGAGGACGAGCCGGCCCGCGCGCCGGCGACCCACAGGCGGTCGGCGCCCTGGGGACGCCAGTCGAGGTCGGGCAGGGCGAACAGGACGGGCACGTCGAGCGGAGTGACCGGGCGCAGCTCGATGTCGAGCGGGATGTCCTTGCCCGGTTGGACGGTCATGGCGTCTCCACTGTGGACGAACAGCGGCTTGCGCAGCGACGGACACGTGTCGGCGTCCGGGATGGGCACCGCGGCGGCGTGCACGTGCCACACGCCCGGCGGGACCGCCGGCAGCCGGAGTTCCGCGGTGCCGTCATGCACGTCGACGATGTCACACGAAGACGGCAGGCCTTGCGGCATCGAACTGCCGAACGCGCCGACGTAGACGCGCACCGGCCGGTCGCAGGCCGGCACGGTCACCCGGCCGTGCAGGACGATCGGCGACTGGGCGGCGCCCTGGATCAGCGACGGCAGCTCCGAGGCCGTGACCTGGCCGTCGGCCACCGCCCTCAGCAGCAGCCGGTAGCGCACCGGCGACATGCCCACGCTCTGCGTGAACCGGGTGGTGAAGGTGCCGAGGCTGCTGTATCCGACCTGGTACGAGATCTCGGTGACGCTGAGCGCCGACTCCGCAAGCAACTGCTTCGCATTGTATAATCGAATTGCGGTCAGAAATCTTCCCGGCGACGTGCCGGTCAGTGACCGAAATGTTCTCGAGAAATAAAATCTACTGAAAAAAGCGGCATTGGCCATCTCCTCGAGCGACAGCCGCTCCCCGTGCCGTTGCCACATGGTCTCGATGACCCGCTCGACAGCTTCCTCCACTGTTCCCCCCTACCCAACCGGATGCCCCATCCGACCGTTGA
The DNA here is from genome assembly GCA_035492655.1 of Kutzneria sp. Classification (GTDB taxonomy): domain Bacteria; phylum Actinomycetota; class Actinomycetes; order Mycobacteriales; family Pseudonocardiaceae; genus Kutzneria. Next base: position 85,710 of record DATJJB010000383.1, read on the forward strand.
GCATTAAATTATCGCGGCCTGTGCGTTCCCCCGGGCTCGCCCGCGAGTTCCCCCGAACTTCGCACGGCGGTAGTCAAATGTGAACTGTCAAATGTCTGGCCACCGTAGCACGCGCCCCACCACCGGGGAAGCGATTCGACCGGCAGGGGCCGTGCCAACAATTCGTACTATGAACAGGGTGGACGGTAACGGGAAACAATGCCGAACTGTGCGGTAGCGATGACCGGTTGTCACAACGAAGACGACAAAGCAGACATCGACCGAGCAAACGGTCGCACCGAACCACCTCGTTCGAGGGCATTGACCGTGGCCGCTACCAGCACAAGTGGTGGTACGCCAGGCCCCACGATGCCCGGTCGGGCTGAATTTCGGCTTTCGCCGCCCGCGCCGACATGGGCCGAACGAGTGACGGGCAGGGCGTGACCATTTCGGCGCCTGAAAGCGCCGCCGGCCGACCTCTGCTGAATTTGACAGGCTGCGCCGGTATCCCGCCACTGCTCATGACGAAGTGTGTTCCCTCGGTCGCGCCCCGGCAATTGCTTCTCGGCCGGTCGCGCGCGCCGTCAGCGGTGTGCGCGGGCGTCGGCCACCGGATGCCCGTCACCGGTTCCGGCGTCGAGGCCGGCGAGCAGGCGCAGGCCGTCCTCGGCCGGGCTGCCGGGAACGGCGGACTGGATGATCAGCTCCATGCCGGACGCGTCCGGCAGGTCGAAGTTCTCCTGGTGCAGTTCCAGCAGACCGACCAGCGGATGCCGGTAGATCTTGGGGCCGTGGGAGCGGGTGCTCACCTCGGCCCGGGCCCAGAGACGGCGGAAACGCTCGCTGCCCATGGCGAGTTCGCCGATGAGGGAGGCGAGGCGGGGATCGTCCGGGTATTTGCCGGCGGCCAGGCGAAGGTGTCCGACGGCATCGAGGGTGCAGCGCTCCCACGTGGCGTACAGGCCGCGGTCGGCCTCCTCGAGGAACAGGTGGCGGGCGGTGTTCAGGCCGGGGATCGGACGCCCGTAGAGGAGGTGGGTCAAGCGGTTGCCGGCCAGCACGTCCAGCCGGTGGTCCATGATCAGCGCGGGGGCGTCGACGACGAGGTCGAGCACCCGGAGCAGCTCGGGGCGGACGCGTCCGCTGGGGGTTTTGGCCCGGCGCCGGCCTTGTCGGGCCAGCCGGCAGAGGTGGTCGCGCTCGGTGTCGTCGAGGCCGAGCACCCGGGCCAGCGCGTCGAGCACCTGCTCGGACGGCTGCGTCGCCCGGCCCTGCTCCAGCCGCACGTAGTAGTCGACGCTGACCCCGGACAGGTGCGCGACCTCCTCGCGGCGCAGCCCCTTCACCCGGCGACGCCGGTCGACGGGAATGCCGACGGCGGCCGGGTCGACCCGGGAGCGCCGGGTCCGCAGGAAGCCCGCGAGATCATCCATGCTCCCAGTATGGCCTCGGCGGCGGCCGTGAAGGTGGTACTGCCGTTACCAGGAACTCCCGTCCCTGAACGGCGGCCGTCGCGGCGGCCAGGATCGACGGCATGAAGACATTGATCGTCTACGCCCACCCGGAACCGACCTCGCTGAACGGCTCGTTGAAGGACCTCGCAGTGTCCACATTGGAGGGTGCGGGGCATGAGGTGCGGGTCAGCGATCTGCATGCCCTGAACTGGAAAGCGGTCGTCGACGCCGAGGACTACGGCCCGCACGCCTCGACGCCGCTGGACGTCGTCCGTGACTCGGGCCGGGCCTTCGACGCCGGCGCGCTGACCGCGGATGTCCTGGCCGAGCAGGAGAAGCTGCGCTGGGCCGACACCGTGATCTTCCAGTTCCCGCTGTGGTGGTACACGATGCCGGCGATCCTCAAGGGCTGGGTCGACCGCGTGTTCACCTACCGCTTCGCCTACGGCGTCGGCGAGCACAGCGCCACCAAGTACGGCGAGCGTTTCGGCGAAGGCACGCTCGCCGGCCGTCGGGCGCTGCTGTCGGTGACCACCGGCGGACCGGAGGCGCACTACGCGGCCCGCGGCGTCAACGGCCCCATCGACGACCTGCTTTTCCCGATCCAGCACGGGATCCTCTACTACCCCGGCTTGGCGGTGCTGCCGCCGTTCGTGGTGTTCGGCGCGGACAAGATGGCCCGCGAGGACTACCCGGACGTCGCCAAGGCGTGGGAGCAGCGGCTGCTCACCCTGGCGACGACCGAGCCGATCCCGTTCCGCCGACAGAACTTCGGCGACTACGAGATCCCGTCACTGCACCTGAAGGAAGGCCTGGAACCGCTGGGCCGCAGCGGTTTCGGTCTGCACGTCAGGTCCGAGTGAGAGTGAACGACTGGGTGGCCGCGCCGGTGCAGGTGGCCAGGGTCAGCGGCCCGGTACCGGCGGTCAGGCACTTCTGCCCGACCTTGCTCACGATGTGCCACGCGCCGCCGGCTTCGAACACCGCCTGCCACTGCTGATCGTCGGCGCCGGTGAAGCGGGCCAGGCTGCCGTCCGTGCCGAGCGACCGATCGCCGTTGTCGATCCGCAGGTAGGGACCGTCCAGCCAGCGGAACCGGAACCGTTGCGCCGCCGAGGTTTCACAGGTGTCCGGCCGGATCGCGCCGGTGGAACCGTCCAGGCACCGGCCCTGGTTGGTCACGCGCATCCGGGCGTTCGGGTCGATCTGGTCGGCCGAGGCGTTGGTCGGCGTGCCGCCGCCGAGCCACAGCAGGCCGTCGATGATGAACTTGTCCTGCACCGGATCGGCGAAGGTCGACGACAGCGGCGTGTTGGCCGAGTAGTTCATCGCGTTGTGCCCGAAGTTGGCGTACAGCATCTTGTAGCGCTTGTTCGTCCACAGGATCGGGTAGTAGCCGCTGTACCAGGACTGCGCCGGGTCCGTGCCGACCGGAAAGCTGGATGCGTCGACCGAGGCCAGCACCTCGATATCGGGGTTCTTGCGCAGGTCGAATTCCCAGCTGTACCACTCGCTCACGGCCGCGGTCCACGTCGTCGGCAGCCGGCGGGTGGCCGGGTGTCTGGCGTCGGTGTGCAGCACGGCCGTGGTCGGGGACCAGGTGTTGTCGGCGTACTTCCCGGCGCCCATGAAGGTGTTGTCGAACCAGGGCCAGGTGATGTCCTCGTCGTTGTACCCCGAGTAGTGGAAGCCGAAATAGGCGCCGCCGTGCTCCACATAACGCTGGAAACCGGCGCGCTGGCCGGGATCGGTGGGAATGTCGTCGAGGAACATCACCACATCGGCGCCGGCCTTGGTCAGATCGGTCAGCTGCGTCCAGTCGTTCGTCTGCCGATAGGAGAAGCCGTATCGGCTCCCGGCCTGCGGAAACCAGATCGCCGCCTCGTTGTCGAACGCGATGTGCGCGGCGTCGGGCCGGCCGGTGTAGAAGGCGAGCACGGTGAACGGGTGCGGCTGCGGCGCGATCACGATTCCCGGTAACAGGGCGAGCAACGCCAGGATGGCCCGCACCAGCTGTGTCATCGAACTCCCCAGGTCAGGCCGCCGGACAGGGAGCATGATCGCGAGTCGGCCGGCGGCCGCGCATCGGCCGAACGACTGACTCCGAAACCGGTTCCGGTCACTGTCCGCGTCGGCTGCAGTGAAACTGCAGCGTCGTTGCAGCCGACAGGCGCAGATTTCTCCGCGTCGGATCGAGGAATCGGGGAGGTTCCGAGAATGCTCAAGGAGAAGTCCGGAAAGCGGACGCTGCTCCGCGCGGCCATCGCGCTGGTGGCCCCGCTACTGATGACGATCATGGTCGCCAACGGCACGGCCAACGCCGCCTGGCGCAACGGGGAGCTGTACAACCTGGCCAAGGCGCAGTGTCTCGACGGCGGCGGCGGCTGGGTCAGCACCTGGTCGTGCAACGGCTCGTCGGTGCAGATCTGGGTCGACCAGGCGTCCACCAGCAGCCCGTACTACCAGCCGAGGGACAACGCCGGCCAGTGCCTCGACGCCGGCCAGGGCAACGGTCTGTTCGGCTGCATCGCCAACGACCAGTACCAGGAGTTCACCGTCGAGAAGGTGCTCAGCACGAGCGACGGCCGGACCTTCTACCGGTTCCGCGGGGTGCAGGACACCAGCAAGTGCCTCGACGGCGGCCAGAGCCATCAGTCGATGTGGTTCCCGTGCAACGGCGGCAACTACCAGCTGTGGTCCTGGGCCTGACAAGGTGAGCGGGAGGGGCCGACGGCCCCTCCCGCGTTCGCTCATGTCGGCTGCGCCACCACGCCGATGGCCAGCCGGCGCAGCGTGACGATCACCTGGCCGGTCGCCTTCACGTCGCCGATCGCCCGCCACAGCCGCAACGCCCGCCCGAGGTAGTCCCGGGCGGAATCGCTCGTGCCGACGGCGGCGTCCAGATCGCCGAGCAGTTGCCAGCACTGGGCTTCGTCCTGGCGGTCGCCGTGCCGATGGAACACCGCCGCCGCCCGCTCCAGGGCCGCCCGCGCCGGCTGCTGCTCGCGCTGGCCGGCGTGCACCCGGCCGATCTCCATCAGCGTGTACGCCGCGCAGCGCTCGTCTTCCAGGTCTTCGAACGTGTCCAGCGCCTGCCGCAGGCACGTCAGCGCCGCCCGAGGGTTGCCGAGCCGGTCGTGCAGCCGGTTGACCCGCCGCCGTATGACGGCCAACCGGTGCGGATCGTCGAGCACCTCGGCCCGCCGCAGCGCGGTGTCGAACCAGACAGCGGCCTGGTTCAGGTCGCCTTGCGCCAGCCGCATGGTGGCCATCGCCCCGCACAGCTGGGCTTCGAGGTGCCGGTCGCCCTCGGCCGAGGCGATGGCCAGCGCCAGCTCGATGTGCGTGACGGCCTCGCCGTAGTCGCCCAGCATGTGGTTCACGGTGCCGAGCATGGACACCGACTGCGCCTTCCCCAACCGGTCCTGGACCCGTCCGCACAGCGCGTCCGACTGCTCAAGGGCGGCGGTCGCCTCGTCGAACTCGTCGCGATAGATGTGCAGCTGGGCCAGACCGCGCAGCAACACCGCCTCACCACGGAAGTTGCCGGCCGCCCGGACGGCATCCAGGGCGATCCGATGACCGTGCTGCCAGTCCTGGTACAGGCAGCGGTGATCGTGGTACGTCACCGCGCCGACGGCCAGTTCCCAGGCGGTCTCGGCCAGCTGCCAGCGCGCGGCCAGGCTGATCGCGCCGACCAGGTTCTCCCGCTCCGCGTCGAACCAACCGAACGGGTCGGCGACCAGCCGCGTCATGACGTCGCCGGGCAACGGCCAGCGCGGCGCGGTCCCCGGCTTCGGCCGCAGCAGGCCGGCCGGCAGCCGGTCCGAGGCCCGTTCCATCAGGTCGAGCCACGCCGCGAGCACCCGGCCGATCGCGTCCCGCTGCTCGGCCACGGGAATCCGGGCGGCGACGTCGACCGCGCAGGTGCGGATCAGGTCGTGCAGCCGGTAGCGCGGCTGGCCGATGGTGTCGGTGTCGATCAGCCGGACCAGGCTGGCGTCGACCAGGGTGTCGAGCACGTCCTCGGCGTCCGGCCGGCCCAGCAGCGGGCCCAGCACCCAGCCCGGCACCGTGTGCGCGCCGAGCAGGCCGAGCAGGGCGAACGCCCGCACCGCCTCGGTCGGCAGCAGCCGCAGGCTCAGCTCGACGCTGGCCCGCACGCCCAGGTCGCCGATGCGCAGCTCGGCCGGCCGGCGGGACTCGTCCTCAAGACGTTCCCGCAGCACCCGCAGCGACCAGCCGGGACGGCCGGCCAGCTTGGCGCCGGCGATCCGGATGGCCAGCGGCAGATTCCCGCAGCAGTCCAGGATCGCCCGTGCCTCGGCCGGTTCGGCGGCCACCCGGTCCGCGCCGACGATGCCGGTGAACAGCTCCCACGCCTCGGCCGGGCCCAGCACGTCCAGGTCGATGTGCCGGGCGCCGGGCAGGTGGGTGTGGCGGGCCCGGCTGGTGATCAGCACGGCGCAGCCGCCGGCCGCCGGCAGCAGCGGCCGGACCTGGTCGGCGTGGCCGGCGTCGTCCAGCACGACCAGCATCCGGCGGTCGGCCAGCAGCGAGCGGTAGAGCGCGGCCCGCTCGGGCAGGCCGTCCGGGATGGCCCGGCCGATCACCGACAGCGCGCGCAGCGCCTCGGCCAGCAGCTGGGCCGGTTGCTGGGACAGCTCCGAGGTGGCGGCCAGGTCGAAGTAGAGCTGGCCGTCCGGGAAAGCGTCGCTGACCCGGTGCGCGGCGTGCAGCACCAGGCTCGACTTGCCGACGCCGGGACCGCCGACCACGACCACCACCTTCGGCCCGCTGCCCGCCGCCGCGGTGAGCAGCCGGCCGACCTCGTCCAGCGGCTCGGCCCGGCCGACGAAGTCGGCCACGTCCAGCGGCAGCTGGCGTATCGGCAGCGCCGGCTCGGGCTTGACGCCGTTGCCGGGCTCCAGGGCCGGGTCGTCACGCAGGATCTGCTCGTAGCGGCGACGCAGGCCCGGGCCGGGATCGATGCCCAGCTCGTCGGCCAGGTGCCCGCGAACCGACGTGAACACCGCCAGCGCGTCGGCCCGACGGCCCTGTCGGTACAGGGCCAGCATCTGGAGTTCGCGCAGCCGCTCCCGCAGCGGTTCGGCCGCCGTCAGCATGGCCAGCTCGGCCGCCGCCGCGTCGTGGTCACCGCGGGCCAGCACGATCTCGACCAGGTCTTCCCGGGCCGTGTGGCGCAACTCCGTCAGCCGGGCCCGCTCGGTCCGGGTCGGCTCGGCGTCGATGCCGTCGTAGGCCGGTCCCCGCCACAACGCCAGGGCGTCCCGGAGCCGCTGCTCCGCCTGTTGGCCCGCGCCGGCCTGGTTGAGCAGCTCGCAGAACACGGCGCTGTCCAGGTACTGCGGTGGCAGGTCCAGGCGATAGCCGGTGCCGATCGACCGCAGTTGCGGGCCGGTCGCCCCGAACGCCCGGCGCACGTCCCCCACGTACTTCTGCACCAGGTTCACCGCGCTGCGCGGCGGCTCGCCCTCCCACACCGTCTCGATGATCTTCTGACGCTCCACCCGCTCGTTCACGTGCAGCAGCAGCGCCGCCAGCAACCGTTGGTGCTTGGCCGAGCCGAACCGGATCTCGGTCGCCCCGCGCCACATCACCACCGGCCCCAGCACGCCGAACCGGATCCCCTCGGTCATGCCCGGCCCTCCCCCTCGTCCCCTCGGGGCAAGCTACCCGCCGACGCGGACCGGAATGCCTTTGTCGGCAACGATTCGGCCGTTCAGGCACGAGGAGTCACAGGTGTCATCCGATCACCCACCGTCACGGCGGAGCTTTTGCCGTTTTCGGGAAATCGTTGCCCCGCTAGGGCAGCATGACCAGTTTTCCGGTGGCCTGGTCGGCTTCCATGTGCCGGTGCGCGGCGGCGATGTCGTCGAGCGGGAGGACCCGGTCGATGTTCGGCCGGTAGACGCCGGCCTCGACCTGGTCGACGATCCGTTGCAGCATCGCCGTGTCGCCCTTGACGGTGTCGCTGTGGAACGCCGTGAGCTTGGTGCCGGACGGGATCATGGCGATGGGTTCGAGGTCGGGGATCACCCAACCGCTGAGCGAGCCGGCCACGCACACCGTCCCGCCCCGGCGGACCAGCCGCAGCGAGTCGAGCGCCGTGTTCGCGCCCACGAGATCCAGCACGAAGTCCGGGCCGCCGGGCCAGAAGTCCATCGGCCCATCCACGAACGGATGGTCGACGCCGGCGGCCTTCAAGGCGTCGAGCTTGTCCGGGCGGCGTGTGGTGGCAGCGGTTTCCAGGCCGAGTCCGGCGGCGATGGTCGCGGCGGCCAACCCGACCGACGAGGTTCCGCCACGGATCAACAACCGGCCTTCCTCGGCCCCCAACGCATCCAGTGCACCCTGCGCGGTCAGGTAGGTCTCGGGCAAAGCCGCCAACACGTCCCACGGCAACGTGGTGGCGATCGGCATCAGCAACTCGTTGGGCAGCAACGCATACTCCGCGTAGCCGCCGTCGAACGCCCGCCCCATCTCCCCCATCACCGCCGCGACGGTCGTGCCCGCCGGCAGCGTCGGTGAGGTCGAAACCGCCACGGTGCCAACGCATTCGATGCCCAGCACCCGTGGAAACGCCACGCCGGGCGAATGTCCCTGACGGGTCCGCAACTCCGACCGGTTCAGGCCCGCACCCCGCACCCGCACCAGGCTCCAGCCCGGCCGAACCGCCGGCACCGGCAACTCGTGGATCTCCAACACTTCCGGACCACCAGCTCTGGTGCAGACCGCCGCGCGCATCGTCGTACTCATGAGGCAACTGTCGCTTCGAACACCTGTGGCGGGCTACCGGTAGAATGCCAAGTTATGCCCGAAGCCCGCCAACCGGCCACGTCACGCCTGTGGCCGTCCGGCGGCGTGCATCTGTGGCCGTCGGGCGGCACCAGCGAGCAGCAGGTCCACACCCGCGGACACCTGGTGTACGCGGCGCAGGGCGTCCTGTCGGTGCACACCGAGCGGGGCACGTCGATCGTGCCGGCCAACCGGGTGGCCTGGACGCCGGCCGGCTTTCCGCACCACCACGCCGCGCACGGCAACACCGACATGCGCATCGTGTTCCTGCCGGCATCACTGGCCCGGCTCGTGCCGGAGCATCCCGTGGTCTTCCTGGCCTCCGATCTGGCCCGCGAAATCCTGCTCGCTCTCACCGGGCCCCAGCACCGCGACTCGGCAACACAGGCCCGTTTGCGTCGAGTGCTCGTCGACGAGCTCCAGGAAGCCCACGAGCAGCCGTTGCGGCTACCCGCGCCCCGCGACGACCGGCTGCGGGCGACTGCCCAGCTGCTGCAAGACAATCCGTCGGACAACAGGTCGCTGGCCGAGCTCGGACGAGCGGTCGGCGCCAGCGCCCGCACCCTGAGCCGGCTGTTCCACGACGAGCTCGGCATGACCTTCTACGAGTGGCGGACCCAGCTACGTGTCTTCCACGCGCTGGTGCTGCTGGCCGACGGCCACGACACGACCCACGTCGCCCATGCCTGTGGCTGGGCCAATCCCAGCCACTTCATCGCCGCCTTCACCAAGCTCGTCGGCACCACGCCCGGCCGTCATCGCTCGTAGCCGGCGAGCCGCTCCTGCGACCGGGCATGCCGGGTCTGGCACACCACGCCGACCTGGTCTCGCAGCTTCAACAACCCGCCCTCCGCGCCGCGAGCAACTCGACCATCTCCGCCCAGGTCGGCACCGCACCGACGGCGTGGTCCAGCGCCGGCATCGCGCAGGTGACCGCGGTCCAGCGCTCGAGGAACTCGACGGACAAGCCGAAGTCGTCGCACTGTCGCCGGACCCCGGCGGCCAACCTCGACGCCGTCGCCCCGTCGCCGAGGTGGGCGAACGCGGCCGCGGCGGACTTCAGCACGGCCAGGGTCGTGATCCGGTCCTCCAACTGAACCAGCCAGTACACCGCGGTGCGCAGGTGGTCGAGGGCCTGCCGACCCGACACCACCGGGTCCACGGCCGCCCGCCGCAGCAGCGACTGGCCGAGCGCCATCTTGGCGTACGCCAGTGGCCAGATCGACCCGTCCCGTTCGGCGACTTCGGCCGCCTCGACCAGGGCCGCTTCGCCCTCGTCGACCCGGCCCAGCACCACCAGCGTGGCGCCGACATTGGCCAGGCCGCTCGCGACCACCCAGCCGACCCCGACCTCGCGGCCGATCTCCACCGTACGGCGCGACGCGGCCAACGCCTGGTCGAGCCGGCCGAACGCGCGCAGGCCGAAGGCGGACATGAACAGCGCCCGGCCCTGGTTCACCCGGTACTCGACCTCGTCCGAGGCACCGGCCAGCTCGATCGCCTCGGCGTAGCGCGCGATCGCGTCCGCCGGCTCGCCGTCCAGCCCGAGCAACAGGTCGGCCCGGGCGGTCAGCGCCTGCACGCGGTCGAGCGAGGGCTCCTTGTCGGCGGCCAACGCGGCGTCGAGCAGCCGGCTCGCCTCAGCGAAGTGGCCGCTGCGGATCCAGAACCAGTCGAGCCGCCCGACGGTCCGCAGCGCGGCCCGCGGCGCGTGCTCGAGGTCGTGCGCGACGCCGCTGCGGATGTTCGGCAGTTCCCGGTTCAGCACGCGCATGGCATGACCACCGAGCGCGAAAGGCAGGTGCGACCAGTGTTGATCGACCAGCGCCCGACACCAGCGGGCATGGGCTTCGAGCGTGACTTCCGGCTCGGGATCCTGCTCCTGGCAGTAGGCGCGAATCGTCTCCAGCAGCCGGTAGCGCGTCGGCGTGAGCGTGGTGTCCGCGGTGACCACGGAGCGCGAGACCAGGGTGGACAGCGACTCGATCGTCCGACCGTGCCCGACGGCTTCCGCGGCCTCCAACGAGAAGCCGCCCTCGAACGGCCACAACCGGATCAGCAGCGCCCGGTCGTCGACCGACAGTTGCTCGACGCTCCACGCGATCGCCGCTTGCAGGTTGGCGTGCTTGGTCAGCGAACCGCGCGGCGTCGGGCCCAAGACCGTGAACCGATGGTCCAGCCGGGCCACGATCTCGCCCAGGCCCAGCACGGTTGCCGGTGCCGCGGCCAGTTCCAGGGCCAGCGGCAGTCCGTCGAGCGCGGCGCAGAGCTGTCGCATGTGGACGGTGTCGGCCGCGGACGGCGTCCAACCCGCGCGTGCGGCGCTGATCCGGTCCAGCAGCAACCGCACCGCCGGGCCGTCGGCGCCGTCGTCCTCGTACACCGGCAGCGGGAGCACCGGCACGACGGCTTCGCCGTCGATGCCGAGCGGCTCTCGCGAGGTGGCCAGAATGCGCAGGTTGGGGCAGTGATCGAGCAGGTCGACCACCAGCTCCGCGACGGCGTCGACCAGATGCTCGCAGTTGTCCAGGACCAGCAGGCCGTCCCGCGCCGCCAGAGCACGGATCACGCTGGTCCGCGTGCTGGTCGACACGTCGGTCGCGCCGACGGCGTCCGCCACGGCGTGGGCCACGACCTCAGCCTGCCGGGCGTCGGCCAACCGCACGAACCACGGGCCGTTCGTGTCGTCCTGCTCGGCCACGTGTTCCACGGCCAGTCGTGTCTTGCCGACCCCACCCGGGCCGACGATCGTCACCAGGCGTCGGGAGCGCAGCGTCTCGGCCAGCACTCGCAGGTCGTCGTCGCGGCCGAGGAAGGCGGACAGCGGCCGGGCTGGTCCGGGCCGGGTCGGCCCCGCTGACACCGTCAGCCGCGGATCCTGGCTGAGGACACGGCTTTCCAGCAGGCGTAGCTCGTCACCGGGATCGATGCCCAGTTCGTTGGCCAGGTGTGCCCGCACCTGGCGCAGCGCCGCCAGCGCATCGCTCTGCCGGTGACAGCGGTACAGCGCGAGAACCAGGTGGTGCCACGCGCTTTCCCGGGTCGGCTGGGCCTCGGCGAACTCCCGCAGCTCACCGAGCAGATCCTGGTGGTGGCCCAGCCTGAGCAGGCAGCCGAACCGGTCCTCCACCGCCGCCAGGCGAGCCTCCTCGAACCGGCCGAACAGCCGCGCCCGGACGTCGTCGTCGGCCGTGTCGGCCAGCGCCGGCCCGGTCCAGAGGGCCAGGGCCTGCGCCAGCCGGTCGGCCCGGCGACGGTCGTCGGCGAGGTCCCGGGCCTCGTCGACCATGGACCGGAAGCGGTGCACGTCGATCCGCATCGGATCGGTGTGCAGCACATATCCGGGGCCCTGGGTCGAAATCGCCACCTCGTCGCCCGCCTCGGCCAGCCGCGCCCGCAGCCGGGACACGCCGACCCTGATCGCGTGCGCCGCCGTGCCCGGCGGGTCCACCGGCCAGACCCAGTCGACCAGCCGGTCGACCGGCACCAGCCGGTTGACCTCGCAGGCCAGCACCGCGAGCACCAACCGGTTCTGCCGTGGCCCCAGGCTCACCACGGTGTCGCCCACCCGGGCCGTCACCGGCCCCAGCAGCCGCAACTCCACGCCGACGACCTTCCCCAGCCCCCAGTCCTGGGTGTGACTCTACGTGGCATTCGGCCTAGAACGGGAAATGGTGGTGCTGGCCGGCCACGGTGACCCAGCGGACGTCGGTGAAGGCGTCGACGCCCCAGCGGCCGCCGAAGCGCCCGTAGCCGGAGGACTTCACGCCGCCGAAGGGGGCCTGGGCCTCGTCGTCGATGGTCTGGTTGCCGACGTGCACGATGCCGGTGCGCAGGCGGCGGGCCAGGGCGAGGCCGCGGCGGGTGTCCTCGGTGATGATGCCGGCGGACAGGCCGTACGGGGTGTCGTTGGCGATGGCCACGGCCTCGTCGTCGCTGTCGACCGTGATGACCGTGACGGCGGGGCCGAAGATCTCCTCGCGGTAGATGCGCATCCGCGGGGTGACCTTGTCCAGCACGGTGGCGGTGTAGCGGGTGCCGTCCGGCTCATGGCCGCCGGTGCGGACGCGCGCGCCGGCCGCGACGGCGTCGGCGACGAGTTCGGCGACGTGGGCCGCGCCGCGGGGGTTGATCAGCGGGCCGATGACGGTCGACGGGTCGGCCGGGTCGCCGTGCGGCAACGACTCGATCTTGGCCGCGAGTTTGGCCACGAACTCCTCGACGATGGCGCGGTGCACCAGCACGCGATCGGTGGACATGCAGACCTGGCCGGCGTTGTGGAACGAGCCGAAGGCCGCCGCGTCGACGGCGTAGTCCACATCGGCGTCGTCCAGCACCAGCAACGAGTTCTTGCCGCCCAGCTCCAGCACAGCCGGCTTGAGGTGCTGGGCGGCGGTGGCGCCGATGATCCGTCCGACCTCGGTGGACCCGGTGAAGTTGACCACCCGCACCCGCTCGTCGGCGATCAGGGTCCGCGCTACCGCGGCGGCGTCGGCCCGGTCGTTGGTGATCACGTTGAGCACGCCGGCCGGCAGTCCGGCGTCGCGGAAGATGTCGGCCACGAACAGGCCGCCGGCGATCGGGGCGTCTTCGCTGGGCTTGAGCACGGCGGTGTTGCCGACGGCCATCGGCACTGCCACTGAGCGGATGCCGAGGATGAGCGGCGCGTTCCACGGCGCGAACGCGGCGACCACGCCCATCGGCTCCCGCACCGCGTACGACAGCTGCTCCGGCGTGTCGGTGGCCAACACCTCACCCAGCGGCTGGGTGATCGCGGCGGCCGCCTCGCGCAGCATGTTGGCCGCCAGCACGGCATTGAACCGGCCCCACGGCGCGGCCCCGCCGACCTCGACCGCCATGATCGCCACGGCTTCGTCCACACGGGACTCGAACAGCTCGGCCGCTCTGAGGAAGATCGCCCGGCGGGCGCTCGGCGGCGTGGCCGACCATGCCGGCAGCGCCCGGTCGGCGGCGTCCACCGCACGGGTCACGTCCACCGGGCCGGCCGCCGCCACGGTGGCGAAAACCTTGCCGGTGAAGGGATTGACGTCCTCGGTGGTGCGGCCGTCGGCGGCCGGCACGTCCTTGCCGTCGATGATCAGATCGCGGGTGATGGTCATCGGGTGCTCCTCTTCGGTCGGACGGCCTTGGCTGTCAGAGCCACCAGCGACGGCGTCACCACGGGCACGAGCAGGTAGATCCACAGATAGGACAGCTGACCGGACAACAGCGCCGGTCCCAGCTGGCGGGCCGGGCTCAGCGACGCGCCGCTGGTGCCGGCCAGCAGCGCGATGGTCAGGCCGACACCGACCCCGATGACGACCGGAATCCACTTCCGGCGTTCCGGCGTGGCCAGGAACGGCGTGACGACCGTGAAGATCAGCAGCAGCGGGATCGCTTCCGCCACCACCAATCCGACCGCGCCGAGACTCGGCGCCGGCTGCACCGCCGCATAGCCGATCTGCGCGACCGCGTCCCCCCACACCAGCCGGGCCAGGCTCGCGCCGGCGATCGAACCGGCCAGCTGCGCGACGATGTACGGCAACACCGCCGCGCCCGGTAAGCCGCCGCTGAGCCAGACGAAAAGGCTGACACCGGCGTGCATGTGGCCGCCGGAGCGCCGGCCGAGCGGGCAGGCCAACAGGCCGGCGATCAGGATCGCCACCACCGCGCCCGCCACCGCGAACAGCACCCCCGGTGTGCCGATCGCCAGCGGCGATCCCGGGCCGGCCAGCCAGCGGACGATCGTCACCACGGTGCAGATCAGCACTGTGGTGAGCACGAACTCGCGGCCGGTGTTGGCGGCGATCTCGGCACGGGTCATCACAGGTCCGCTCATACGAGGACTCCTCACCTTGGCGACTTTCCGGGGTCCCGACAGCGTGTGCACGGCGACCGGCGACGTCAACCACGGACTGCCGCTGAGTGGCGATTCAACGTTGGCCATGGACGGACGAGCCGTTATTTTCGGGTTTGTTCCAATTCGAACTTGATGGAGGAAACCCATGCGTAGTAAGGACATCGGCCTGCTCATGGTCCGCGTGGTGGCCGGCCTGACCATGGCCGCGCACGGGACGCAGTACCTGTTCGGCTGGTTCGGCGGCGGCGGGTTGGCCGGTGCCGCCACGTTCTTCAGCCGCAGCGGCTACCAACACGCCGACCTGATGGCGGTGATCGCCGGTCTGTCCGAGACCCTCGGAGGCCTCGGCCTCACTGTCGGCCTGTTCACCCCGCTGGCCGCGGCGGCGATCGTCGGCACCATGGTCAATGCCATGGCGGTCAAGTGGTCCGGCGGCTTCTTCGCCCCGCGCGGCGTGGAGTACGAACTGCTGATGGCCGTCGCCGTCGCGGCCGTCGCGATCGCCGGTCCGGGGCAGTTCGCCGTCGACCGCTTCGTGCCGGTGCTTCGCGACCACCGCGTTCGGCACGGCGTCATCGGTGTGGCGCTCGGCATCGTGGTCGCCGTCTTGACGCTGGTGTTGTTCCGTTAGAACGCAAAAACTTCCTCGTGGAACCGCGGCACGCCGGCCTCGCGCAGCATCTGTCGGTTTCCTGGCTGCCGCTCAGCGGTTCCTACTCGGCGAAGCGCGCGATCGTCCGGGCCGCCGTCCGCACTGCCGCCGCCAGTGTGTCCACTCTCGTCGTCGAGCGCACCACGATGCCCACCGCCCCGAGGAGAACGCCCCCGCTGCCCAGGATCGGCGCAGCCACCGACGCCGCGCCGATGGTCATTTCCTCGTGCGAGTACGCCACGCCGTCCTGCCGCGTCCGCTTCAGCTCCTCGATCAGCCGCGCCGGCTGTTGGATGGAGTACGGCGTCAGCCTGGCCAGGCCGCCCGCGATGATCTCGTCCACCAGGCTGCGCGGCGAGTGCGCCATCATGCACTTCCCCACCGCCGTCGTGTGCAGCGGCAGCCGCCCGCCCACTTCCGTCGCCGTCGGCGCCGAGTTCGGGCCGAACACCTTCTCCACGCACAGCGCCTCGTGTCCTTGCAACACAACGAGTTGCACCGTTTCGTCCGTCGCCGCGTACAGGTCCGACAGCATCGGCATCGCCGCATCTCGCAGGCCCCGTTGCCGTGGCGCCAGAATCCCTATGTGCCACAGCCGCATTCCGACCCGGTACCGGTTGTCCACCATGCGCTCCAGCGCTCCCCAGTCCGTCAGCTGCGCCAGCAGCCGCCGGGCCGTCGACAGCGGCAGATCCGACTGGCGGGCGATCTCCGTCAGGGTCAGTTCCGTCCGCGACACGTCGAAGCAGGCCAGGATGGCCAGCACCCGTTCCACCACGCTGGCCCCCGGACTGCCGGTGTTACCCGCCATCCCGCCGCTCCGTCCTGCCGCTGCCGCTGAGCGGCACCCGTCCACTCAGGATTTCGCGACTATAGCTCCGGTACGCCTTACCGGCTTGTCCTGCACTGCCACTCAGCGGCAGCCGGCCCTTGGGTTCGTCACCGTTCCCCTCCTAGCCTCCTTTCATGACCACAGCTGCTTCCCGTGACGCCGTCCAAGAGATCCGCACCGTTGTGGAGAACTGGGCTGTTTGGCGCGACGCCGGCGACTGGGAGCGGTTCGCCACCGTGTGGCACTCCTCCGGTCAGATGTGGGCCACGTGGTTCCAGGGCACCGCCACCGACTTCATCACCGCTTCTCGAGAAGGCTTCGACGCCGGCGTGCGCATCCTCCACTTCCTCGGCGGCACCTCCGTCGACGTCGCCGGCACCCGCGCCATCGCCCAGACCAAGATGACCATCACCCAGCGCTCCCAGGTCCACGGCACCGCCGCCGACGTCATCTGCACCGGCCGCTTCTACGACTTCTTCACCCTCGAAGACGGCCAATGGCGCATCGCCCTCCGCCGCCTCATCTACGAAACCGACCGCCTCACCCCCGTCGACCCCGCCGCCCGCATCCAACTCGACCAGTCCCAGCTCGCCCGATTCCCCGAGGGCTACCGACACCTCGCCTACATCCAGCTCGAAGCCGGATTCGACGTCAAGACCGGCCTCCCCGGCCTCACCGGCGAAGCCGTGCAGGCCCTCTACCGCGACGGCGCGGCATGGCTCGCCCACACCTTCACCATCTGACGCTGAACGCACCGAAATCCGGCTGCACCGGGTCCCCTCCAATGCCCGCCGGGCAACCATCCGCCTCGTGGC
>DATJJB010000384.1:0-47261 GCA_035492655.1 Kutzneria sp.
ACTGGCGGGAGCTCGCCGACCGGGGGATCTCGTGCCTGATGCTCGACCAGCCCGGCACCGGGGAAGCCCTGCGCCTGCGGGGGCTCACCGCCCGCATCGACGCCGAAGCCTGGGCGGGAGCGGCCGTGGACTGGCTCGAGATGCGGTCCGAAGTGGACAGCAGCCGGATCGGGATCGCCGGCTGGTCCCTAGGCGGCTATTACGCACCCCGTGCCGCGGCGTTCGAGAAGCGGTTCGCGCTCTGCGTCGCCTGGGGCGCCAACCACAACTGGGGCGCGGTGCAGCGCCGCCGCCTCGAACGCGAAGGCGAACGACCGGTCCCGCACTACTGGGAACACGTGCTGTGGGTCTGGGGCCACGACGACCTCGACACGTTCATCGCCTTCGCTGACGACGTGCACCTCGACGGCGTGGTCGAGCGGATCACCGTCCCGTTCCTGATCGCCCACGGCGAGAACGACCGCCAGATCCCGCTCGAGTACGCCCACCGTTCCTACGACCAAGCCGTCAACTCACCCCGGCGGGAGCTGCGGGTGTTCACCCCGGAGGAAGGCGCGACCGAGCACATCGGACTCGACCACCTGCCCCACGTGAGCACCTTCATCGCCGACTGGGTGGCGGACACGTTCCGCGAGCGGTCCTGACCGGTCGGATGATCATGCTCCCGAGGACGCGATGTCCATGGGGGTGCGGTAGTTGTAGGCGGCCCCCGACACACATGTCCGGTAGGTCCGGCTCCCCGAGACGGCCTGGAAGTAGTCCTTGAGGTTCACCGCGTACTTCACCAGGTACCCCAGCCCCGGCACCCATCCCGCGGGCTTGGGCACCAGGGAGAACGCCTCGGAGCAGATCAGAATGGCATGGGTGGCGCTGGACAGGACGTCGGCGACGTCGGAGTTCATGTCCCAGCCGTCGGCGAGATTCTGGTCCCAGATGGCCGCCGCCACGATGCGCAGCTGGGCCTGCTCCGCAGGCGACGGCTCGTCCAGCACCGTGTGGCTCGAGACGACACCCGCCCTCGCCGGTTGGCCTGCCTGCGCGACACCGACCATGGTGGTGGCGGCGAGCGCGACGGCCGCGGCTACGGTGACGATGCGGCGAACGACGGTACGGCGAACACTGTGGCTCATCATGTCCCCAGGCCCCTTCAGCAGACCGCTGTACATCCGAGAACACCACACATCGCCCGGGGCGTCAGCCGCCAAACGGCGACCCGCGCCATGGTCCGAGCGCAGGAAGGGCCACGAACGCCGATCACCGGCCGCTGACGCCGGTGGCGGCGTGGTTCCGCTTCTCGCGGCCGGTGTGTACGTTGCCGGTCATGGCGGGCGAGTCGGCACGGAAAGCGTTGTCCGGCAGGGACAACGAGTGTGACGTGCTGATCGCGTGGCTCACCGGGATCGGACAGGGCAAGGGTTCGGCGGTGGTCCTGCGCGGCGATGCGGGCATCGGCAAGAGCGCGCTCGTCCGATTCGTCACGGCGGAGGCGACCGGGTTCCGAGTGTTGCCGGTCAGCGGCTACGAACCCGAGACGGCGATCCGGTTCGCGACCCTGCATCACCTGCTGCGGCTGCTCGCCGAGCACCTGTCGGAAACGGTGGCGGGCCAAGCGGCCGATCTGACGGAATCCCTTGCGGTGCAGTCGGAGCTGGACCTCCGTGCGCGACTGCGCGTGCTGGACCTGTTTCGTGCCGCCGCCGAACGCCCGCTGCTGTGTGTCGTGGACGACGCGCAGTGGATCGACGAGCACTCCCGTGACGTGCTGGGTTTCGTCGCCAGAAGGCTGCGCGCGGAGCCCGTTGGCCTGCTCTTCGCCTGCCGCGACGAACGTCCGGAAAGCGCTTTCCTTGCTGGTGTTCCGACCCTTCGGCTCACGCCGCTCGATCGGCCGGCGAGCATCGAGCTACTCCGCACGGTCGTGCCCGCGCCCGCCCTGTGGCCGCAGTTGGCCGGCCTGGCTTGCGGCTACCCCCAGGCCTTGCTCGAACTCGCCAACGCCTTGACGCCCGGCCAGCTCCGAGGCGACGAGCCGGCGCCCCGGACGCTGCCCGCGAACAGCGCCCTGCGCCGCGACTACCGCACCCGGTTGGAACAACTCCCGGCCGACGCCCGCTGGCTGGTGTTGCTCGCCGCCGCCGATGACGAGGCGGACGTGGGCACGCTGGTGCGCGCGGCCACGCTCAGCGGTACGGACATCGCCGCGTTGGAGCCCGCGGAGGCCGCCGGGCTGGTGCGCGCGGAGGGGCCGGCGATCGTGTTCCCCCGCCCGCTGTTGCGCACGATCGCTTACCACGAAGCAACTCTCACTCAGCGCCGAGCGGCGCATCGTTGCCTCGCAAGGACTCTCGACCCACGGATCCAACCCCTGCGGCACGCCCTGCACCGCGCCGCCGCCGACCCCGGCCCGAACGAGCAACTGGCCGACGAGTTGGCACGGATCGCGACCGCGCAGACCGGACGGTACGCCGTGTCCTCCCACGCCCTGGAGCGAGCCGCGGACCTGAGCGCGGACGCGTTCGCCGGCGCGGCCCGGCTCCTGCTGGCGGCCCAACACGCCTGGCACGCCGGCGAGCCGAGCCGGGCGGCGGCCCTGCTGCGCAGGATCCTGACCACCGCCGCCCCGGTCGAGGTGCGGGCGCGGGCGCGCGTCCTGGCCGGCGAGATCGAGATGCGGACCGGTGAATCCGCCGCGGCCAGCCGAGCGTTCCTTGCCGCCGCCGCGGAGCTGGCCGCGCTCGACCGGCGGCTGGCCATCGCCGCGCTGATGCGGGCCGGTGAGGCCCTGTACCAGTCGGGACGGCACACGCGGTTTCCGGAGATCGCCCGCCAGGCGCTGGCGCTGCGCCGGCCGCACGAGTCGCCTGTGGTCGAAGCGATGTTCGACCACTTCGCCACGCTGTCGGAGACCTTCCGGGGCGACCACTTCCGGGCGGCCGAGCCGGCGCGCCGGCTGCTCGCCCTGGCGCACACCCTCGACGACAGCGATGCGTTACGGAGTGCGAGCATCGCCGCGCTCTTCCGCGGCGACGAGGCGCGGGCCCACCAACTGGCTCGCCAAGCGATGCGGATAGCGCGGGCCCGCGGCGACCTGCCGGGCCTGGTCCAGGGCATGGAAGCGGCGTCGCTGGCCGAGTTCGCGCTGGGCCGGTTCGACGACGTGACGACCGTGCTGGACGGGCTGCGCCTGGCCCGGGAGAGCGGCCAGGACACCCTGATCGGCAACTTCCTGGCCCAGCTCGGCGCGATCGCCGCGCTGGTCGGCGACAAGCAGACGTCGCTGCTGCGGCTGCGCGAAGTCGCGGGCCGAGGCACCAGCCGGGCCACGGCCCTGCGCACGTGGGCACTGGCGGCGCTCGACCTCGCCGACGGCCGCTACGCCCACGTCGTGGCGCACCTGCGGGACGTCATCGCCGACCGTGACGGACGAGGGCATCTCATCGTCCAGGTCACCGCCACCCCGCACCTGGTCGAGGCCGCCGCCCGGTGTGGCCGGCCGGAGGTCGCCGCCGAAGCGCTCCAGGTGTACGACTCGTGGGCCGACAGCACCGGCAACGCGCACTGGCTCGCGCTCTCGGCCCGGTGCCACGCGCTGCTGGCCGGCGACCCGAACGAGGCCGAAGACCGGTTCCGGCAGGCGATGCAGCTCCATGCGTTGAGCGCCAACACGTTCGATCGCGCCCGGACCGCGCTGCTGTTCGGTCAGCAACTCCGGCGACGCCGCAAACCCGCGCCGGCGCGGGAACTCCTGCACGAGGCCCTGTCCACGTTCGAGCGATTCGACGCCGGTCCCTGGGCCCGGCAGGCGGCCGACGAACTCCGCGCCGCCGGCCACCCGGTGCCACCGAGCCCCGTTCCCGTGCATGACGCACTGACCCCGCACCAGCTGCGCATTGCCCGGTTGGTCGCCGAGGGTGCGACCAACCGGGAGGTGGCGGCGCGGCTGCTGATCAGCGCCAGGACCGTGGATCACCACCTGCGCAACATCTTCGCCAAGCTGGGCGTGCGGTCCCGGGTGGAGCTGGCCCGGCTGATGGGGTAGCGGGTCAGCAGTCCGTGCTCTGGAAGGCCGACACCGTCGCGCCGGTGAACCCGCAGCTGAACGGGGTGAACCGGGAGTCGCCGCTGACGAAGCGCTTGAACGTGGCCACCATCGCCCTGGACACCGTGGGATTGGCGGTGGTCGGGAAGTTGTGGTCCGCGCCGGCCAGTTCCAGATAGGACTTCGGCCCGGCCACCTTGGCGTAGAACGCGGCGGCGTGCGAGGCGGGCGGCGCGACGGTGTCGTTCTGCGCGCCGACGACGAACACCGGCTTGGTGACCTTGCTGAAGTCCTGTCCGAGGTCCCACGGCGCGAGCGGCACCCCGGCCTTGATCGTGCCGGTGGTGTCCTTGGCCAGCGCCTCCAGCGTGCCGCCGCCGCCCATGGACCAGCCGGCGATGCCTCGGCGCGTCCCGTCGACCCTGGCCCGCACGTCGGCCGGCGCCGAGCTCACCGCCCAGTTCAACGCCGCGATCAGCTCGTCGGCGCGCTGGGACGGAAAGTCGAACCCGCTGGTGGTGTCCGCGCCGACGACGACAAAGCCCCAGGACGCCAGCCGCGGGCCCAGCCAACTGATCTGGCTCCAGGACGACACGAACCCGGGAACGACGGCGAGCACGGGATATGCGCCCGCGGCGGTCGGGTAGTAGACGGTGCCGCCGCCGAACCCGGTCTGGTTGGTGATCGGGGCGGAGGCGGTGGCGAAGCTGCCGTCGCCGGTGATGTTGGCCGCGGTCGGCGGCTGGCCGACCTGGTCGGCGTATGCGGGCGAGGCGGTCGTCGACAGGCCGCCGGCCACCAGGGCCAGCACGATTCCCAGCACCGCGGACGATCGGCCGAACCAGTGCCGCGGCGTGGACTGCTGTGGCTGCATGGGGGTTCCTCTCGGACCTGGACGCGACGGCGGCCCCGTTGCCGCCGGCGTTCCCGGTCTCCGCAGCCTGCTCGTCACCCCATACCGCCGGCATCGGCGAAACCACCGGCCTCCGGTGCGTAGCCGGACCGCCCGGTCAGGTCCGAGCGGTCCGGCTGCCGCCTCAGCCGCAGGCGGCTCCGTTCAGCGTGAAGCTGGTCGGTGAGGCGTCGCTGCCGGTCCA
The DNA here is from genome assembly GCA_035492655.1 of Kutzneria sp. Taxonomy (GTDB): domain Bacteria; phylum Actinomycetota; class Actinomycetes; order Mycobacteriales; family Pseudonocardiaceae; genus Kutzneria. The sequence goes on from DATJJB010000384.1 coordinate 5,137, forward strand.
CGTGCCCTGGAACCCGATGGACGTGGAGCCGTTGGCCGGGATCTGGGCGTTGTAGCCCACGTTCGTGATGGACACGCCGGCCCCGCTCTGGGTGGTGACGCCGCTCCAGGTGTTGGTGATCTTCTGGTCGCCGGGGAAGGTGAAGGCCAGTGTCCACCCGGAGATCGCGGTCGTGCCGGTGTTGGCGATCGTGACGTTGGCGGTGAAGCCGCCCGGCCACTGGTTGGGCTGGTACGTCACGTGGCAGCCGCCGCCTCCGGTGCCGCCCGGCGAGATCGTCCAGGTGAAGGCGGCGGATCCGGACGCTCCGGTGCCGTCGGTGGCGGTGACGGTGACGGCGGAGCTGCCGGCGGTGGTGGGGGTGCCGGCGATGAGACCGGTGCTGGCGTTGACGGTCAGCCCGGTCGGCAGCCCGGTCGCGCTGTAGGTCAGGGTCTGGTCGGACGCCGAGTCACTGGCCTGGAGTTGCAGGCTGGCGGGCGTGCCGACAGTGCCGGTCTGGTTGCCGGGATTGCTGACCGTCACGGTGTTCCCGGTGCCGCCGGTGCTGCCGACGACGTAGGTGACCACCGACCGCCCCGGGACGCTCGCGCTGAAGGCGCCGCCACTGACCGTGGTCGGGGACTGCGCCGCCGCGTTGTTGCTGGCATTGGTCAGATACGGCGTGACCGTGGCGCCGGCCGCGGTCCCGGTGTTCTGGAGGTTGTAGGTCACCGCGTCGGCGGAGTTGCCGGTGTTGATCACGACCACCGCCACCGTGCCGTCGGTGTTGCGGTAGGCGCTCAGTTGCAGGTTGCCGTCCGACGTGGTCGCGCCGATACGGGTCGCGCCGGGGTGGATGTACCGGCTGTAGTTGGCGAACGCCCACAGCCGGCCGGTCGGGATCACCGAGGAGCCGTTGATCTGCAGCAGGCCCTCGTTGTCGCCGTTCTCCGACGGCGTGGTGCTGCCCCACCAGTACAGGAACGCGCTCAGGTCGGCCGCGGTCAGTCCGGCGTGGATGTGCTGGGCCCAGGTCAGACCGGACGCCGGGGAACCGTCGTCCCACGCCGTGTTCCAGCCCTCGAAGGTCGACCACTCGGTCTGCCAGGTCGGCTTGCTCCAGCCCGACAGCCGGGAGGTGGGGGTGCTGCTGTAACCGTGGCTGGTCAGCACCGCGGTGTTGGCCAGCGCGGTCGGGTCGGCGGCGATGGCGGCGGCGTACTGGCCGGACACCGACCAGCCGGTGGCCGCGCAGCAGTCGATCTGGGTGGACAGCCCGGAGTTGCGGACCGTGGGCCCCAGCACGTCGAGCAGGTTGGCCATCTGCGCCGGGCTCATGGTCATGCTGTCGTAGTTGGCGCTGTAGTCGGGCTCGTTGGACGGGCCGAGGTAGGTCAGCGGCACGCCGGCGGCGGCGTAGTCCTTGGCGTACTGGACGAGGTAGTTCGAATACGCCTGGCGCCAGTCGCCGCTGCCGCAGGACGCGCCGGTGACACCGCAGACCTGGCCGCCGTTGGCCGTGGAGTTGTTGGTCTTCATGAACGCCGGCGCGCTCCAGGCGTCCGCGAACACGTTGGTCACGCCGTAGCGGCTCTTGATCTGCTGGGCGAACCAGAGCTGGCCCTGGTCCTGGCCGATCGAGGCGAGCGAGGCGTAGTTCGGCGTGGCGTTGGGGCCGCCGGGGTTGGCCGGCTCGATGGTGCTGCCCGGGTCCGCGCTGATCTCGTTGCGCAGCATGGTCAATCCCGCGCCGCTGGTCGGGCTGTAGAGCAGGTCCAGCGCTTTCTGCTGGACGGCCGTCGGCGCGTTCATCACGGTGCTCGCCTCACCGAACGCCTCGGAGGCGCCGAAGCCGGTGATGGTCTGGTACGTCGTGCCACCGTTGATCGTCGCGACGGACGCCGCGAACGCGACGCCCGGCTGCGTCACGACGGTCAGCGCGCTGGCGACCGCCAGCGCTCCCACGGCGACCAGCGACAGGGTCGGTGTTCGGCCACTTCTTCCGCGCACGGTAGGAATTCCTTTCCGGAGAAGGGGATCCGGCGAATCACGGCGCCGGTCGACGAGGAGGGTGCGATCACGCTACGAACCGACCCGATCCGGCTCAACCGCACCGTTGAGCGAAAATTTCGACGGCCCGCCGGTTGGCCGGGCAAAGGATCGACGAACCAGAGCCGACCTGCGGCTTCGGGCCGGCCGGCGCGACGAGGACCCGTCCGGCCGGCAACCGCGGCCGCGGCGGGCCGGCTGAAACATTCACCGTTGCCACACCTCGGGATACGGGGCCTGCCCGGCCGTCGACCGGGTGGCGTAGCTGACGGTCGTCCGGCAGGACCGCGACCCGTGCTGGTCCGTTCGGCTTACCTGGCCGCCACCAACGGCTTCGCCCCGGCACGTGCTGCGCGAGTACGAGCAGCACGACAACCGGCACCGTACCCATCGATCGCTTGCCAAGAACGCGAGGGTTTCGCGACTTCCTCCGCCGCGGCAACGTGGTTGACCTGGCGGTCGGCGCGTGCGGTGAGTTCAGCGACAGCAGGTTCGGCGTGGCCGGTGCGGCGCGTGATGCCTCACGAGGGGGCGGTCGCGATCGCGCTCAGTTGGTGCAACCGCAGTCCGAGTTGCAGCTCCAGATCGTTCTCGTGGCGCCAGGTGGGGCCGAGGATGGCGCCGGCGCGGTCCAGTCGTTTCAGCAGGGTGTTGACGTGCACGTGCAACGCTCGGGCGGTCGCCGCGACATTGGTGTGGTTGGCGTAGTAGGCACTGACGGTGTCGACGAGATCGGTGCCGCGTCGCCGGTCGTGGTCGAGAAGAGGGCCCACGGAGTCGGAGATGAAACGCTCGAGCTCGTGGACCCGTTCGGTGTCGAAGACCAAGGCGTAGAGGGCGTATCGACCCGTGGTGGCGCCCAGGTCGTCGTGGCCGATCGCCCGCGCGACCGCGCCGCAGCGACTGGCCAGCGAGAACGCGCGCGCCCAGTCGTGGTTCACTGCCCGTTCTCCCACGACGATGACGGGATCGCCCACCGCGCGACGCAGTCGACGGTGGACCTGGTCGACGGTCTGGTCGTCGTCGACAGCGGGAAGGATCATGGTCGCCCGGCCCAGATGTTCGCCGGCCAGCCCGGAGCAGTCCCGGGCGATGTCGTGCAGGTGGCGGGAAAGCTCGGTCGGCGACAACGTGGGGGAGTCGGCGACGAGGACGAGGTCCAGGCGGTCGGGGTCGAGGTTGCGGGCCTGGGCACGGGCGCGCTGGGCCGGGCTGATTCCCGGGCTGCCGACCATGAGTTCGGTCAGGAGCTCGCCGCTCAACCGCTCGCCGGCCTCGGCGACCGCCCGCTCCTTGAGGATGAGCAGCCCCATGATGTGGGTGGCCCGTTCGAGGGTGCGCAGGTCCACCTCGGCCGGAACGCCGTGGTCGGCGGCCGGCTCGCGGCTCCACGCCAGCGCGCCGAGACAGGTGTCGCCCGCCTGGATCGACGCCACACTGAGAACGACGCCGGTGGTGTCGGTCGAGGTCGTGCAGCGACCGGTTCGGCGTGCGTTCCGCACGGCCTTGGCGAGGTCGATCTCCGATGCGGTCCGGCGCGGGCTCGACGCCGAGTCCCGGTGAACGACCGCGGCACCGGCGCTGTCGAGGAGTGTGACGCTGCCGCCCAGTTGATCGGCGAGAAGCCCGGCCACCTCGCCCGGCGTGCCGCCGCCGAGCACGACTCCGGTCAGGGCTTCGTGGATCGCCTGCGCCCGCTCCATGACCGCCATGTGGTCCTCGATCTTCCGATACGCGATCTGCAGGTCCCGCAGGGCAGTCCGGCTCGCCTCGTACAGCCGGGCGTTGTCGATGGCGACCGCGGCATGATCGGCGAACGCGGTCAGCAGCGCGATCTCGTCGGCCTGAAAGGATCGCTCGGAGCGGTCCGCGGCGAACAGGGCGCCCACCGCTTCACCGCGAATGACCAGTGGCACACCGAGAAGCGCGACGAGTCCCTCGGCCGCGCCGACCCGGTCGAAGTTCGGGTCGTGATCGATGACGGTCGAGGCGGCGTAGTCGCGCACCCAGTGCGGGCTCCGCGAGGCCAACACCTTGCCGCCGAGACCGACATCGGCCGGTATGACCGCCGCGAGGAAGGAGGCGGAGATCGTGCCCTCCGACGCTCGTGCCGACAGTCTGCCGTCCGCGCCGACCAGCGAGAGGTAGGCGAAGTCCGTGCCGATCAGATCGTGTGCGTGGTGCACGATCGACTGCAGCACGTCGTCGAGCGTGCCGAGCGCGGTGAGCGATTTCGCGGTGGCGTACAAGGACGCCAGTTCGCGCTGTCGGCGCACGAGCGAGTACGACTCCGCCTCGCCGGGGTCACTGGCCACAGCGCCGTCCCTCCTCAGCGGGTGGTGGGGGAAAGGCCCACCGAACCGGGGCGAGGTGTGGATGTTGCACACCTGAGCCACAGGGTAACGGCGTCTTAATATGACCGCCATCACATGCCTGCGCTCTCGATGAAGGCGGCCTGGATGGCAACTCCGATCGCCCAACCCGAAGGACATTCCGGCTACCTCGACGCCGGCTCGTCCCCGATCCGACGCCGGGCCTTCCGCAAGCTGCTGGCCGCGGGACTCATCGGCAGCTCGATCGAGTGGTACGACTTCTTCCTCTACGGCACCGCGGCCGCACTGGTGTTCCCTCAGGTGTTCTTCCCGCACTCGTCGGCCCTGACCGGGACCCTGCTCGCCTTCAGCACGTTCTGGGCGGGCTTCGTCGCGCGGCCGATCGGCGGGGTGCTCGCCGGCCATCTCGGGGACAGGTACGGGCGCAAGCCGGTCGTCGTCAGCTGCCTGGCGCTGATGGGGGCGGCGACGTTCCTGATCGGCTGTCTGCCCAGCGCGACGGCCGTCGGCGCGCTGGCCCCGACCCTGCTGGTCACGTTGCGCTTCGTGCAGGGGCTCGCGGCCGGCGGCCAGTGGGGCGGCATCGTGCTCCTGCTGACCGAGTCCGCGGGCCCCAAGCGGCGCGGCTTCGCCGGCACCTTCGGGCAGACCAGTGTGCCCATCGCCGTGATCATCTCGAACCTGATCTTCGTGGCGGCCAGTGGCCTGATGCCGGACGACGCTTTCCTCAGTTGGGGCTGGCGTATTCCCTTCCTGGTCAGCGTCGTGATGTTCGGGGTGGTCGTCTACATCCAGACCAGGGTGCAGGACACGCCGGAGTTCCGTGAGCTGCAACGGGAAGTGCAGCGGACGGAGGGTGCGGTGGTCCGGGCTCCGCTGGCCAAGGTCATCCGCGGCAGATGGGGCACCATCCTGCTCGGCTGCGGGCTCCTTTCCGCCACCAACAGTCTTTTCTACGTCAGCATCTCCGGACTCCTGAGCTACGGCACCGGCTCGCTTCGGCTGGAGCGCGGCCCGCTGCTCGCGGTCGTGCTGCTCGGTTCGGTGGCGATGCTCGGCATCATGCCCTTGTCCGGTCACCTCTCGGACAGAGTGGGTCGTCGGCCGCTGATCCTGATCGGCGGTCTTGGCGTCGCGGTCTGGGCCTTCCCGTATTTCCGGCTCGTCGACACGGCGTCGCTGCCGCTGATCTTCGTCGCGGTGGTGGTGGGTTTCGTGTTCCAGTGCCTCACCTACGGCCCGATCGCCAGCTTCCTCGGCGAGCTCTTCGCACCCGAGGTTCGCTACTCGGGCGCGTCGCTGGCCTACCAGCTCTCCGCGATCCTGGTCAGCGGTGGCACGCCGTTCCTCATGACGGCACTCATCGCGGCGACCGGGAGCACCCTGCCGGTCGCCGCCTACATCATGGTCATGGGCCTGATCACCTTCGCCAGCGCGTGGTTCCTGCCCGAGACGAACCCCGTCGAGGTCCGTGACGATCCGCTTGCCGTCCCGGGCACACACCTGCACTCCCGTGCCCAACGAGACTCGGAGACGAGGCCGGCGTGAGCAGGCCATCGGCAAGGGGCGCAAGGACTCGCCGGCTCGCCGTGGCGACCGTGGCGCTGCTGGCCGGCGCGACCCAGTTCCTCGGGATATCGGCCGCCGCCGCAGCGACCACGACCGACGCCGGCCACGCGATGACCGTGCCGGAGTGCGCCGGGCTGGATCAGATGAGCATCCCGGCATCGGTCATGAGCCTGCCGACAACCGGCGGCCGCGTCGCGTCGACGTCGGTCAAGACCAGCGTGGTCAGCGGTGCGACCATCGAGTACTGCCAGGTCGACGCCGACATCTTTCCCGTCGATCCGTCCGCGCCCGACATCAAGATGCGCGTCGCCCTGCCCTACGGCTGGAATCGCAAGGCACTGATGTTCGGTGGCGGCGGATACAACGGCACCATTCCCGACCTGGCCGAGAACGTGCCGTTCGGGCCGGCCGACCAGCCCGCGCCCCTGGCCCGTCGGTACGCGACGTTCGCCAGCGACTCCGGCCACCAGCAGAGCCCGACCGCCGTTCCGAGTCTGGACGGGTCGTTCGGCGTGAACGACGAGGCCGTCGACAACTTCGCCGCCGGTGACGCACTGAAGAAGACACGCGACGCCAGCCTGTTCCTCATCCGGCACGCCTACGGTACGACGACCACCGAGGTCTACTTCGCCGGCGGCTCGACCGGTGGCCGCGAAGCCCTCGTCGTGGCCCAACGGTGGCCGACCGCGTTCGACGGCGTGATCTCCGCCTTCCCCGCCTGGAACAACCTCAGCGAGATCCTGGACATCGGGTACCTGGCGCAGGTCCTGTCCCGTCCCGGCGCCTTCCCCGGTCCCGAGAAGCAGACGCTCCTGTACGACAGCGTCATCGACGCCTGTGACGGTCTGGACGGCGTCAGGGACAAGGTCGTCTCCAACCCGAGGGCCTGTCACTTCGATCCACACGCGCTCCGCTGTCCTGGCGGTGTCGACACCGGTCCGACCTGCCTCTCGGATCCGCAGATCGACGCCGTGACCGCTATGTCCTCGCCGTTCAGGTGGCCGTACCGGATCGCCAGCGGCGAGACCGGGTACCCGGGCTTCCCGTTCCTGTCGGGGGCCGACATGAGGACCCCGTTCCTCGGCTTCGGCTCCACCGCGCCGGCCGATCCCATGCCGGTGACGAGCGGCTACGGGATGCAGTACTGGGCGCAGTGGGTGAAGTACTTCCTGACCCGGGACCCCGGACACAATTCCCTGGCCGTCGATCCCCGCGAGCCCGGGAAATGGCTCGACCGGATCAGTCAGCTGTCCACGATCGAGGACCGCAACAACGCCGATCTCCGGCCGTTCGCCCGAGCCGGCGGCCGGTTGATCCTGCTCCACGGCGCGGCCGACGAGCTGGTCTCGTCGCGTTCGACGAGCGACTTCTACCAGCGAGTGCTCGACGCGGTGGGGCCCCGATCGACCCGCGCGTTCATGCGGTACTACGTCGTGCCCGGGGCGAACCACGCCAACTTCGGCACGCCGGCGTTCGCCGCCGGCTGGGACTCGCTCTCCGCGCTGGAGCGCTGGGTCGAAAGGGGACTGCCGCCGACGAATCCGGTCGTGGCCGACGTGAACCACAACCGCGCTCGGCCGCTCTGCGACTACCCGGACTGGCCCAGGTATCGCGCCGGCGATCCGGACAGCGCCTCGAGTTTCGTCTGCACCCGGTGACGTCCGGCGTCACAACCAGCCGCGGCGGGCGGCCTCCATGCCGATCTGGAAACGGGTGCGCGCGCCGACGTGCTGCATGAGTTCGTGGATGTGGCGCTGAACGGTGCGGATGCTCCAGTTGAACGTGCGGGCGATGACGGTGTCGGTGGCGCCGCTGGCCAACAGGCCGAGCAGCTGACGGTCGCGGTGCGACAGCGGCGCTTCGCCGGCGCGGGACTCACCGCGGTTGAGCGGCACCGCGCGGTCCCAGGTCGCCTCGAACAGCCCGGCGATCACGTCCAGCAGCGACGACCGGTGCACGAGGTAGGCGACGCCGTCGTGGAAGTCGGCGGCGGAGCTGACGATCGCCACCTGGTCGTCGCTGATCACGATCTTGGCCGGCAGGGTGGAGCCGACCCGGGCCCGCTCGCCGCTGCGGATGCCCTCCCAGATGTTGTCCAGCCGGCCGGGCTGCGCCACGGACTCCTGGTCGTAGACGACCCGATAGCCGACGGTGCCGGCGGCGAGCGAGTGCCGCTCCTCCAGATTGGGGCCCTCGTCGCCGTGCTCGCCCGGCGACACGAAGTACGGCGGCTTGTCGAACGCCCGCACCTCGCGCTGCGCGGAGCGCTGAATGCGGACGAAGGTGCGGTAGATCCGGGCCGCGCCCTCGATGCGTTCGACGTATTCGACGGACTGGTTCGCCGCCATTTCCACGTGAAAGGCGTCGTCGAGCTTGTTCAGGTGCTGCTGGAGCTGCCCGAGTTCGTGCTCCCGTTTGGCGATGAGCACCGCGCCGGCCAGCGACGGCTGCACCGCGTGGTACCGGGCCGGGCGGCCCGGCGTCCGGGTCGCCAGGCCCCGGCCGATCAGGTTGCCCAGCGCCCGGTTGATCTTCGAGGTGGTCAGGTTTGTCCGGCCGGACAGAGTGTCCACTGTGGACCGTCCCTGGAGGATCAGCGCCTCGTAGACCCGGGCCTCGACGTCCGGAATTCCGACCGCTTCCCACATCTGAACTCCCTGGCGTATTTGTGACACGTGTCGTAAAGCCGCTGCCTTCCAGTACTTGTCCATTCTGGCGCAACTATGACAGGTTCGGTGGGACGGACCTGCCTGAATCCGTTGCCACCCCAAGGAAACAGGGGGAAACATCGATGAAACCAACGTCGTGGTTAGCCCGAACGGTCGCGGTCTTCGCGACCGCGATCACCACCGCGAGCGTCGCGGTGGCGTTCGCCGGGCCCGCCGAGGCGGCCGCGCCGAAGTACGTGCCCGCCGCGTGCAACGCGCTGACCGCCGCCCAGCGCTCGGCCGTGGTTCCGGTGGCGAGATGCTTCGCGGTCGGCGTCGCTGACAGCGCCGGACGTCCGGCGACGCGGTCGGCCGCGGCTGGCCCGCCGTCAACCGCCTTTGGCCCGCAACAGATCCGGTCCGCCTACCAGCTGCCGGACGCCGGCGCCGGCATGACCGTCGCGATCGTGGACGCCTACGGCTACGGCAGCGCCGAGGCCGACCTCGGCGTCTTCCGCTCGTACTACGGACTTCCGGCCTGCACCACGGACAACGGCTGCTTCACCAAGGTGGACCAGCGCGGCGGCACGAACTTCCCGCCGGAGGACGGCGGCTGGTCCATCGAGACCGCGCTCGACCTGGACGCGGTGTCCTCAGCCTGCCCGAAGTGCAAGATCCTGCTGGTCGAAGGCGACACCTCGGGGCTCGGCGACCTCGGCCAGGCGGTCGACACCGCCGCGAGCATGGGCGCGGTCGCCATCTCCAACTCCTATGGCGTCGACGGCGAAACGCCGGCCGAGCGGGACTACGACCAGTACTACGACCACCCCGGCGTCGCCGTGACGGTGTCCACCGGCGATGCCGGCAACGTGCAGAGCTGGCCGTCGACCAGCCCGGCGGTGACCGCCGTCGGCGGCACCCGGCTGACGCCCGACGGCTCGGCCCGGGGCTGGGCCGAAACCGCTTGGGACTCCGGCGGTTCCGGCTGTTCGCTGTACGAGCCGCACCCGGACTACCAGGCCGGCCTGGCCACGAACTGTCCGAACAACAAGGCGGCCGCGGACATCTCCGCCGACGCCGACCCGGCGTCCGGCCTGGCCGTCTACAACACACTCGGCCAGAGCGGCTGGGCCCAGTGGGGCGGCACCTCACTGGCTTCGCCGCTGGTGGCGGCGATGTACGCCCTCGCCGGCACGCCGACCCCCGGCACCTACCCGGTGACCTACCCGTATCGCGACCCGGCCGACCTCAACGACGTCACCCAGGGGGCCAACGGTTCCTGTGGCACCGTGTTGTGCAACGCCGGCCCCGGCTGGGACGGCCCGACCGGTTTCGGCTCGCCCAAGGGCATCGGGGCGCTGACCCTGGGCAAGACCGGCGAGATCGCCGGCACCGCAACGGACAACGGCACCGGCGCGGGACTGGCCGGCGTGACCGTCGCGGCGACGGCGGCCAACGGTGACCGGTTCTCCGCCACCACCCAGGCCAACGGCGGCTACGACCTGCACGCACCCGAGGGCACGTACGACGTCACCGCGACCAAGTTCGGCTACGGCGACGCCAAGATCTCCGGTGTCAAGGTCACGGCCGGCGGCAAGGTGACGCAGAACTTCGCCCTGACGGCCAAGCCGACACGCACCATCGCCGGCCGGGTCACCGACGGCTCCGGCCACGGCTACCCGCTGCGTGCGAAGATCACCATCGACGGCTACCCCAACGGCGCCGTCTACTCCGACCCGTTCACCGGCCGCTACTCGGTGGCCCTGCCCAACGGCACGAGCTACAAGCTGCATGTGGCCGCCGCGGACCTGTCCGGCTACAGCACGCAGGACGTCACGGTGGCGTTGGAAGACCAGAACGTCACGCAGGACTTGGCGCTCAAGGTCGACGCCAGCACCTGCACCGCGCCCGGCTACGCCTACCACCAGGACGGCGCGACGGAGGCGTTCACCAACTGGAGCGGCAAGGCCACGAAGGACGGCTGGACGGTCACCGACGGCGTCGGAAACGGCCAGACCTGGGGCTTCGACAACGTCGGCGGCTGGGCCCCGCCGCCCGGCGGCGACGGCTACTTCGCCGACGTCGACTCCGACGCCTACGGCGAGGGCGGCCAGCAGGACACCTCCCTGGTGTCCCCGGTCATCGACCTGACCGGCCGCGCCGACCCGGAGATCGGCTTCGACACCGCCTACATCGGCTTCCCCGGCCAGACCGGCACCGTCGACCTCAGCCTCGACGGCGGCCAGACCTGGTCGACCGTGCGGGAGATGAGCGGTCTCATCGACCGCGTCGACATCCCGGTCCCGCAGGCCGCCGGCCGGTCGAACGTCCGGATCCGCTTCCACTACACGGCGGGGTGGAGCCGCCGCTGGGAGGTCGACAACGTCCTCGTCGGCTCGCGTTCCTGCGCGCCGCTGCCCGGTGGCCTCGTGGCCGGCACGGTGACCGACGCCAACACCGGTCAGCCGCTCAACGGCGCGACGGTCACCAGTGACGCGGCCAAGACCGACTTCGGCGTGTCGGCGGCGACGCCGGACGACGCCAACATCGGCGACGGCTACTACTGGTTGTTCAGCTCCCACACCGGCAAGGTCGGCTTCACCACGGCCGACGGCCGGTACACGGCGAACGACGCGCAGGTCACCGTGCGTCCGGATGCCGTGCAGGAGAACGACATCGCGTTGAACGCGGGTCGGCTGACGGTCAACACGACCGCCGTCGGGGTCACCGAGGAACTCGGCGCCTCGAAGGAGCAGACCGTCACCTTCGGCAACACCGGCAAGTCTCCGGTCCACGTGCACCTCGGCGAGACCGACGGCGGCGTGACACCGGCCAAGGCCGCGGGCGCGCCGAAGGCCGTTGTCAAGGCCAGCACCAGCATCGCGGCCTCGGCGGGCAGCAAGGCGACCAACCCCGTGTTGCGGCAAGCGAATCCGGCCAACGCGCCGTGGACCGACGTCGCCGACTTCCCGTCGGCGGTGATGGACGACGCCGTCGCCAACCACAACGGCAAGATCTACGCGGTCGGCGGCACGGACGGCTTCGAGCCGTCCAACAACGCCTACGTCTACGACCCCACCAGCAACGCGTGGTCCGCGATTGCCCCGCTGCCGGAAGCGGTCAGCGCGGCGAAGGCGGAGTTCGTCGGCGACACGCTGTACGTCGTCGGAGGCTGGGACCAGCTCGGTAACACCACCGCGCACGCCTACGCCTACAGCGTGAGCGGCAACAGTTGGACCAGGGTGGCGGACCTCCCGGCGGCTGTTTCGGCGGCGGGCAGCGCGGTGGTGGCCGGGCAGTTGTACATCGTCGGCGGCTGTACGACGGGCCAGTGCTCGCCGATGTCCACCAGCGTGTACAGCTACGAGCCGGGCAGCAACTCGTGGACCAAGCAGCCTGACTACCCGACCGGGGCGGCGTTCCCCGCCTGCGGTGGGGTGGCGGCGTCCGTGGTCTGCGCCGGCGGCATCGCCAACGGCAGCCTGACCAAGACGTACTCGTACACGCCGGGGGCCGGCGGTTGGACCCAGCGGGCCGACCTCCCCGTCGACGCGTGGGGTGCGGCGGCCGCCTCGGCCAACGGGCACCTTGAGGTCATCGGCGGCGCCGTCAACAACGGCGCGGCGATCACCAACCAGGGCTACGAGTACGACCCCGCGAGCAACGCGTGGACCGCCCTGCCCAACGCCAACAACGCCACCTACCGTGGCGGCGCGACCTGCGGGATCTACAAGGTCGGCGGCTCCACGGGCGGCTTCGGCGCCGCCCCGTTCACCGAGAACCTGCCCGGTTACGGCGACTGCGGCAGCGATGTGACCTGGTTGTCGGAGAACAAGACCGACTTCGACGTGGCGCCGGGCAAGACCGTCAGCGTCCGGATCACCGCCGACTCCTCAGCGGTGTCGCAACCCGGCACCTACCAGGGTCTGCTGTTCGTCGGAACCGATTCCCCCTACGCCACCGTCGGTCCGGTCAAGGTGACCATGACCGCCACCCCGCCGGCGGCCTGGGGCAAGATCGACGGCACCGTCAGCACCGGCTCCGGCGTGCCCATCGCCGGCGCCACTGTGGCCGTCTGCACCATGTACAACACCAAGACCGGCACCTGCGGGCCGACCACCTTCACCCTGAAGACCGACGGCCAGGGCCGCTACCAACTGTGGCTCAACAAGGGCTACAACCCGCTCCAGGTGATCTTCGCCAAGGACGGTTTCACGCCGGTCATGAGGATCGTCAAGATCCAGAAGGGCGAGACCGTCACGACCGACGTCAAGCTCAACGGCAACAGCGCCTTCAGCACCGAGAAGACGCGGCAGTACCTGACCGACACCATGAAGAGAAGCAAGTAGCAGCGGGGAGGGCCGGGCTGGAATCCCGCCCGGCCCTCCCGTTCCACGGCCGTCGCCCGTCGCCGGCGCGATCCTCGCGGCCAGCATGCTGCGCGGCCTACCACTGCCCACAATGGACTGGCCCCGGAGAACCAGCATCACGTTGTCGGTGTTGCCGTGGTTCAGGTCTGGCACGTCAGGTTGGTCAGCGGCTGATTGGCGCCGTTGACAGTCATGCCCCAACTCGTGCTGCCGCCGGCGGGGATGACGCCGTTGTAGCCGGCGTTGCCGGCGGTCAGTCGCGCGCCGGACTGGGTGACCGTGGCGCTCCACGAGTTGGCGACGGTCTGACTGCCGGGGAACGTGCCGTTGACGGTCCAGGAGGTGGTCGGCGCCGTCCCGGTGTTGGTGACGGTGACGCTGGCCTGGAAACCGCCGGACCACGTGCTGGTGATCGACTCGGTCGCGGTGCACCCACCGGGCGGTGTGGTGGTCGACGTCGTGGTGGTCGTGGACGGGGGAGTGGTCGTCGTGGTGCCGCCGCCACCGTCGCTGGTCGTGTAGCTGACCTGTGTGTAGGCCGCTGCGCACTGCGTGCCGCAGGACGCCGGCAGTGAGAACGTGTACACCCGGCCGTTGTTGACCAAGGTGTCGTTGGCGTCCAGCACGCGGATCCGGAACTGGGTGCCACCCGTGGTCATGGGGGACAGGATGTACGCCTGCCCCATGTCACCGTCCATTGTGGCGTTGGCCCACGCGCCGTTGGCGAAGTACTGCACACCGTGGATGCCGTTGGGCAGATGCGAGATCGCGGTCGCGCCCCACCAGGTCTGCGCGCCCTGCAGGAAACCGATCTTGATGTCGCCGGTGTAGTTCGGCGTCGGCACGAACTGCCAGGAGATGTGTCGGTTGTTCCAGTGGTCGGCCAGCCCGCTGCCGACCGGGGCGCCGTTCAGCACGAACCGGTTCAGCGAGTCCTGGTGCAGGTCCAGGTGGTACGGATCGTCACGGCACCACGCGTTGGAGTCGGCGCAACTGTCCGCCACCACCATGGTCAGCGTGGCCCCGTTGTACTTGTCGCCGACCCAGGAGCCGTTGCGGCAGAACGGTTGGCTCTGTGCGCCGTCATTGGTGCCGGTGCAGTAGTCGCCGATTGTGACCTGCACGTACCGGTCGCAGTTGAGGCCGTTGTCGAACATGCCCAGGATGGTGGACTGCGACGGCGGCACCGGGCGGGGGAACGTGCCGTAGTTGCCCGGCGTGTTGAACACGTTCAACGCCACGAAGTCCTGGCTGTCCAGGCTGGCCTGCGGCAGTCCGCAACCGCCGTACGGCGAGCCGAGGCCGCTGAAGTACGTGGCGTTGCCGGTGACCGGCGACGGCGTGCTGGTGACGTCGAGCGCCGCCGCCGGTGTCTGAAACAGCAGCAGTCCGACGACGGTCGCGAACGCGGCCACCGCCAGCATCCTGGCGCCGAACACGAATCTGGTCCCGCGCGATCCGCGCATGACGCCCTCCCGGAGGTTGCCCGTCGGCGTTCATTGCGCGGTGAACCGTCCGCCGCTGTCAACGGCGCGGCGTCGCGGCCCTGAAGAATCCGGGCCCACCGGTGAAACTTTCGGGACGCCGCCGGTCGACGGCCCGGCGGACGGCCGCGTCGAACGGGTCGAAACAGGGTGCTGTCCAGCGCCGATCCGATGGCGTGCCGAGGCGGCGGTGCGCACCGGTGTGCGGCGCTTGTTGAGGTCGCGGAATCGTCTCGTCACCCTCAGGTGGAATGTCCGCGGCGGTGGAGGCGATCATGCGACGAGGCGGGACAACGGGCCGAGTGACCGGAATCGTCGTGGTGATCCTGGCCGTGGTGATCCTGGATGTGGTGACCATGCTGACCGCGGCCGTGCTCGCGGCGGGACCCGCCATCGCCCAGTCGCCGGACATCACGGCGGACAATCCGTACCAGCGGGGCCCCGATCCGACGGTGGCGATGATCGAGTCAAGGACCGGCCCGTTCGCGACGGCGTCGATGAGCGTGCCGGCGGGCAACGGGTTCAACGGCGGAATGGTGTACTACCCGACCGACACCAGCGCGGGCACCTGGGGCGCGCTGGCGATCGTCCCCGGCTATTCCGCGCTGTTCGCCGACGAGGAGGCGTGGATGGGGCCGTGGTTGGCCTCGTTCGGTTTCGTGGTGATCGGCGTGGAGACGACCACGCGCACCGACAGCGCCGACGCCCGCGGCACCGAACTGTTGGCGGCGCTGAAATATCTGACCACGCAGAGCCCGGTTCGCGACCGGGTCGATCCGAACCGGCTGTCGGTGCTGGGCCATTCCGCGGGCGGGGCCGGGGCGATGCTCGCGGCGGAGCGGCAGCCCACGCTGAAGGCCGCGGTCGGTCTCGCACCCGGTTCACCGGTGGGCAACCTGTCGCTGGCCACGGACACGGTGCCGACGATGGTGATCGGCGGGCAGAACGACGCCGTGGTCACGCCGTCCTACCTCAGCGGCCTCTACGCCACCATGCCCTCCTCGACGCAGAGCGACTTCGCCCAGATCGCCGGCGCCGACCACGTCTACTACACCCGTCCCAACAACGTCGAGATGAAACTGCTGATCCCCTGGCTGAAGACCTTCCTGGACAACGACACCCGGTACACGCCGTTCCTGTGCCCGGCGCCACCCGATCCCAGCTCCATCTCGGTCTACACCCCCAAGTGCCCGTACGTGCCCGGCGGCGGCGCACCGGGCGGCGGCAACACCGGCCCGCTGCACGCGGTCGGCGCGGCCAAGTGCCTGGCCGCGCCCTCGTCCGGCGCTCCCGGCACGCAGGTGACCATCGGCACCTGCAACGGGCAGGCCGGGCAGACCTGGACGCACACCACCGGCGCGCAGTTGACCGTCACGCTGGCCGGCACGACGCTGTGCCTGGACGCGAACGGCCACGGCACCAGCCCTGGCACCAAGGTGATCGTCTGGCCTTGCAACGGCCAGGCCAACCAGCAGTGGAACCTCAACACCAGCGGCACCGTCACCGGCGCGCAGTCCGGGCTGTGCCTGGATGTGACCGGCTCCTCCACCGCCGACGGCGCCCCGGTCGAACTCTGGTCCTGCAACGGCGGCAGCAACCAACGGTGGAGTCTCGGCTGACGCCTGCGGCCGTCGGGACATCGGGTCCGACCGCCGGGATCCCCGCTGAGAGCCGGTCACGGAGCGCGGTCATGAGCCGGCTCAGGGCCGGCTTTCAGCGCTGTATTCGATTGACCTTGTTTCTGATGCCTTCTCGAATGCTTCGGCGTTTCCGCTTACGCGATGGAGTTGATTGCGGTTCATTCATTGTGTGCCCGTAAGGATCTGGAAAGAAGTGTTACGGGTGTGGTTATGGTTGCCCGTTTCGGCGGTGTGGGCGCTATCGTTCCGTCTGTGCGATAGTCCTTGGTGGCTATTGCCGATCCGGACGTGGATCGCATTTCCCTATTTCTCGACGATGGTGCCCGGCGTCGGACCTTGCGGTCGAGGCGGGCGTCAAACTTCGCAGGACGAGGTGAGAATCAGTGTTCGCAGGACTCAGAACTCCATGGTCGCGCGGTAGGCGGCTGACCGCGGTGATCGGCGGTCTCGTGCTCGCCGCGGGTTCGGCCGTCGGGGTCGGCGTCGCGGCCCAACTCGGTGACGCACACGCCGCCACCGACGCCGATTCGCCCCAGATGGCCAGCGTGCTGTCCCAGCTCGCCGCCGACGCGACCTCCGCTGCCGGCAAGGTCGGACCCTTCGCCAAGGACTTCATCGACATCACCAAGGTCGCCCCCAACCGCGCCACGGCCACGAGCGGCGCTGCCGGCACCCTCACCGAGAACTGCGGCACCGATCAGAACAACCACCACAACTCCGACAACTTCATCGTGACGCCGGGCGTGGATCACGGGGCCGCGCACGTGCACGACTACGTCGGCAACCGCACCACGACGGCCCGCTCCACCGACCGCAGCCTGGCCGCGGGCGGGACGACCTGCGCCAACGGCGACAGGTCGACGTTCTACTGGCCGGTGCTCCGGATCCAGAAGGAGGCCAACGGCAAGGCCGACGACCAGCAGACCGCCGACGCTCCCGGCAATATCGGCCGGGTGATCGAGCCGGCATCGGTGACCATCCGGTTCGGCAGCGGTGGCGCGAGCCGGGTGTCGCCGGCGCCGCAATTCCTGCGCTCCATCACCGGTGACGCCAAGGCGGCCACCAACGGGCCGGCCAACGCCCGGCCGACCTGGACATGCACCGGCTTCACCAATCGCGTCACGAACAAGTACCCGGTCTGTCCGCGGAACAGCCAGGTCGAGCGGATCATCGATTTCCCCAACTGCTGGGACGGCAAGCACCTGGATTCGGCCGATCATCGCGCGCATCTCGTGTTTCCCAAGGCCAACGGCGCCTGCCCGAAGTCGACGAAGGCCGTGCCACAGCTCGAGTACCAGCTGGTGTATCCGGTCCCGGCCGGTTCGTTGTTCGCCGTGGACGGTTTCGCCGGACAGTTCCACAGCCCGGCGACCGACCACGGCGACTGGGAGAACGTGATGACCGCCGCCCAGATGAACGCGGTGGTCAGCTGCGTCAACAACGGCCGCAAGTGCTGAGCGGAGTAGCGCCGGACAAAGGGAGTTGATTGTCCGGAGCCGGGGCGCTCGGTGCTCGTCGAACGAAGAGCGCCGGGTGCCCCGGCGCGTGCCAATAATTACCGATTGCTTACCCATGTGGCTGATCAACCGCCGGAGAGGGCAGGGTGGCGGAATGCGACGCGTGGTGGCCGGACTTGCCGTGACTGTGCTGCTCGCCGGCTGCTCGACGCCGGGCCAACGGCCGCCGGCCGCGGAGCCCGCCGCCGCGCCCACCACCGACCGGCCACCGGCCGGCCGCATCGTGCACGTCGGCGACCAGGCCGAGGGCATCGTGGCCGACGCGACGACACACGTGGTGGCAGTGGCCACCAGGAATCCGTACGAGCTGGTCCTGCTGGACGCGAACAGTGGCGAGGTCGTGCACCGGACACCGCTGCCGGGCCAGCTGCGGCACCTCCAGCTGAAGGCCGAGGGTGGTCCGGTACTGGTGCCGGACGAAGGGTCGGGGCGGCTGATCGAAGTCGCGCTGCCCGGCGGCGACATCACCGCGAGCGTGCCGGTCGGCACCTTTCCGCACGACGCGACCGCCGCCGCCAACGGCACCGTGTTCGTCTCCAACGAGCACGGCCACAGCGTCGTCGCCGTGCGCGGCGACAAGGTCGTGCAGACGTTCGCCATGCCCGAGCAGCCCGGCGGCATCGAGACGATCGGTGACACCGTGGCCATGGTCGACGTCCGCGACGCGACGTTGACGACCTACGACGCCGACAAGCTCACGCAGCTCGGCACCGCGCCGGCCGGCAACGGACCCACCCACATCGTCGCCGACAACGAGGGCCGCTTCGTTGTCGTGGACACGCGTGGCAACGCCTTGCTGGTCTTCAAGGATCTCAAGCAGACCGGCTCGCTTCCGCTGCCCGGCAGCCCGTACGGCGCGACCTTCGACCGGACCCGCGACCGGATGTGGGTCACGCTGACCGGCGCCAACGAGGTCGTCGGCATCGACCTGGCCGGCCCGCAACCGAAGATCGCGGCCCGGTTCCCGACGGTCCGCCAGCCCAACACGGTCGCCGTGGACAGCGGCACCGGCCGGGTTTTCGTCGCCGGGGCCGCCGACGGCGTCGTGGAGATCATCGATCCGTGACAACCGCTCATATCCGCGTGCTGGACGCGCGCGGCCGTGACGCCCCGTACGACGGATGGGATGATCGGCGGTATGCGGACTCGGTGACATACGGTTTCCTTGAAGGCACTTGCCTTGATGGGGATTGAGGTATGGAAATGATGCTCAAACGTCGTTCCGTCACGCTCGCCGCAAGTGCAATCTTAGTTCTGGCCTCGGTGACGACAGGCCCGTCGGCGGCAGCAGGCCTGGGCGGTTCGCATTTATCGAGCGCCACTGAAGTGGACATGAACGCGCCGAATTCTGGCACGGTGCCCGACACGCGGCCGGTCGGGGTCGAACAGCCGCGTCCCACCGACCTGAATCATGCGACATGGGGGCTGGAGCCGAATTCCGGCGCAGGTCAGGACGGAATGATCTCGCTCCACACCGTGTATCCGAACCTGGGGATCGGCACCGAACACGGCGAGTTCCTGTACGCGCCGACGATGAAGCCGGCACATTCTTGCATCGAGATGACAACCGTCTACGGCCAGCCGGCCGGCGCCTCCCTCTGGGCCTGGGACTGGTGCCGGTCGACTCCCGGGCCGGCCAGGACGGCGGTGGTGGCGGACTCGTCGTTCCTTCCGGTCTATACCAAACCCGCGCCGACCGGGAACGGTCGTGCCTACCTGGTGCGAATCCAACGCACCAATCCGGCCGCGAACACATGGACGGCATCGCTCTTCAACTACAAGACGGCCGTCTGGAACCTTTTTTACACCAGTTCCGGCACGCCGGATCCCAACGGAAACCCCGATCTGGGTTGGGACATATTCGAAGCCTACTCGACCGTCGACCCGCAGACCGGCGACGGATACTACTGCGCTTCGCTCGCGAACACCCGGTTCGACAGCACCAACATCAGACTGCTCGACGGCACCAGCAACACTGCCGCGACGGCATCGAACTCGTCGTACGTGTCGACCGGGGGTCCTTTCTTCTGTCCGCGGCTGAGTTTCACCGTGGCCGATTCCTATAATTCTTGGACGGTATACGGAGGGGCTTGATCAGCCGCGGCGACGCCGGGGGTGCGGATCGGCGGAGCGGTCGTCGAGGTGAGCGGACTGGGGCAGGCTGCCGGCGTCGCCGCGATGCGCAATACTGCTCGATTCAGCCCTTGAACGCTCATAATCGAGCGTCTAGGGTCGGTGTCATGCTGCGGATCGGGGTCGTCGGCGTGGGGCAGCGGGCGCGCATGGCCACCCTGGCGAACCAGGTCGGCGTGGCCGAGGTCGTGGCCTGCGCGGACATCGACCCGCGAGGGCGGTCGGACGCGCGCGAGCTGTTCGGGCCCGACGTCGAGGTGCGGGAGCGGTACGAGGAGCTGGCCACGGACGGGCTGGACGCGGTGTTCGTGCTGACACCGGACCATCTGCACGCCCGGCCGGCGCTGCACTTCCTCGACGCCGGGGTCGCGGTGTTCGTGGACAAGCCGCTGGCCATCAGCCTGGCGGACTGCGACGCGGTGCTGGCGACGGCGGCCCGCACCGGCAGCCGGCTGTACGTGGGGCACAACCTGCGGCATCTGCCGATGCTGCGCCGGATGCGGGAGCTGATCGACGAGGGGGCGATCGGCCGGGTGCAGGCGGTGTGGTGCCGGCACTTCGTCGGGCACGGCGGCGACTTCTACTTCAAGGACTGGCATGCCGAGCGGGCCAAGACCACCGGGTTGCTGCTGCAGAAGGGCGCGCACGACATCGACGTGATCCATTGGTTGGCCGGCGGCTACTCCCGTGACGTCGTCGCGATGGGTGGGCTGCGGGTGTACGGGGACAACCCGCACCGGCGGACGGACGACCCGGCCGGCCGGCGGATGGGGGACTGGTTCGACCCGGCGGTCTGGCCGCCGTCGCGGTTGCGGGACCTGCACCCCGTCATCGACGTCGAGGATCTGAGCATGATGCTGGCCCGGCTCGACAACGGAGTCCTCACGAGTTACCAGCAGTGCCACTTCACGCCCGACTACTGGCGCAACTACACGGTGATCGGCGACGAGGGCCGGCTGGAGAACTTCGGCGACGGGCTCGACGGCGACCCGGCGGTGGTCAACGTCTGGAACCGGCGGCGGTCCGGCTACCGACGGGACGCGGACCGGTCGATCCCGATCCCGCGGCAGGATCTGCACGGCGGCGCCGACCGGGCGCTGGTCACGGAGTTCCTTCGGTTCGCCGCCGACGGCGGGCCGACCGACACCTCGCCGATCGCGGCCCGGGAGGCGGTAGCCGCGGCCGTCGCCGCGACGACGTCGCTGCGTTCGGGTGGGACTCCGACGGCGGTGCCGGGACTCGACCCCGCGCTCGTCCACCACTTCGAGGGGCGTCAGGGCACGGAGGAAACGTCATGATCGGACGATTCTCGTTGCGACGCTTGACAGACACGCGGCCAGGCCCTTTACTCGGGTGCACCCCGACGGGCCGCGGCCCTCGGTGGCAGATGGCACGCCCAGCCGGTATGCATTGTGCGAGCCCGGACTGAGTCGCCAGGACGCTTCGGTGTCCGAGGCGGGGACGTGTCCGCCAGCAGTCGGAGTTCGACGATGGCCCTGACTTCCCTGCGAGTTCTGCCTTCCCTCGGCGCGATCGTGATGCTGGCCGGCGGCCTGCTTTCACCGTCCACTTCGGACGGAAACGCGGTGGCCACGCCGCCCGTGCACGCCGGCTTCGACTACCAGATCGGCAGCCCCTACTCGCCGCCGTCCGGGGTGCGCGTGGTCAGTCGCGACCACGACGCCGCACCGGCGGCCGGCCTCTACAACGTCTGCTATGTCAACGCTTTCCAGGCGCAGACCGGCGCCGAGGGGAGCTGGGACGCCGATCTGCTGCTGCGGGATGCCAACGGCAACGTGGTCAAGGATCCCGACTGGAACGAGGCGCTGCTCGACCTGCGCACCGCCGACAAACGCGGTCGGGTCGCCGCGAAGGTCGAGACCTGGATCGACCAGTGCGCCGGCAAGGGTTTCAACGGTGTCGAGCCGGACAACTACGACAGCTACACCCGGTCGAAGAAGCTGCTGACCGCCGACCAGGCGCAGTCCTACATTCGACTGCTCTCGGCCTACGCGCACCGCCGCGGGCTCGCGATCGCGCAGAAGAACACCGCCGAGCTGGCCGGCAACGCCAAGGCCAACGGCCTGGACTTCGCCGTCGCCGAGGAATGCGCCGAATACGACGAGTGCGGCGACTACGCGTCGGCGTTCGCCAACCACGTCGAGGTCATCGAGTACACCGACAGCGGCCTGAGCAAGGCGTGCTCGAAGTGGGGGAGCACGCTGAGCGTCGTGGAGCGCGATGTCGACGTGACGGCGCCCGGCAGTGGCAGCTACGTCCGTCGCACCTGCTGAGCCGCAAGGGAATCGACATGGGCGCGCACTTGTCCCGCCGCGACGTGCTCCGCGGCCTCGGCGTCACGGCGCTGGCTGGGGCGATCTCCGGCTGCGCGGGCACGGACGACGGCGTCGGCCCGGACGGCCGGGTGACGATCGAACTGTGGCACGGCCAGAACGACAACGGCCGCAAGGTGATCGAGGCGCTGATCGCCGACTTCCAGCGCGGCCACCCGGACATCGTGGTGGACACCAGCGGCGGCGCACTCGCCGACGGCCTGCTGGAGAAGGTGATGACGGCGCTGGCCTCGGGCTCGCATCCCGACATCGCCTACATCTTCGGCGCCGACCTGCCGAGTGTCGCGCGCAGCCCACAGGTGGTGGACATGACCGACGAGGTGCATTCCTGGTCGGTGCCGTGGACCGACTACTGGCAGCCGGCGCGCGACGCCGTCACGGTCAACGGCCGCGTGCGCGCGGTGCCGGCGGTCGTCGACACGCTTGCCGTGGTGTGCAACAAGTCCCTGTTCGACCGGGCCGGCATCGAGCTGCCCGAGCCGGGCTGGACCTGGTCGAACTTCCTGGCCACGGCCAAGAAGCTGACCGACCCGGCCGCCGGCGTCTTCGGCACCGGCTGGCCGGGAGCCGGCGACGAGGACACCGTCTGGCGGTTGTGGCCGCTGGTGTGGAACCTCGGCGGCGAGATCATCGACCCGGACGGCACCGGCATCGGTTTCCGGCAGGCGGGGGAGCGAGCACTGGGGGTGGTGCGGCAACTGGCCGCGGACCGGAGCGTCTACATCGACCCCAAGACCGGCAGCGAGCAGATGTACCAGGTGTTCGACGCGGGACGGATGGGCATGCTGCTCACCGGACCGTGGCAGCTGCCGGACATCCGACAGTCCGGTGTGGACTACCAGGTGGTGCCCATGCCGACGTTCGACGGCCGGCCGGTGACCATCTCCGGGCCCGACGCCTGGACGTTGTTCGACAACGGCCCGGCCCGGGTCCGGGCCGCCCGCACGTTCGTGCGCTGGCTGACGCGGCCGGCCCAGGACGTGCGGTGGGACATCGGCGCCGGCAGCCTGCCGCTGAGCAAGGACGCGGAGAACCTCAAGGAATGGCAGGACAACTCCGCGCAAAGCGAGGGTCTGGCGGTTTTCGTCGACGCGCTGGCTTCGGCCAGGGTCCGGCCGGCCCATCCCGCGTATCCGCAGGTCTCCCAGGCCGTCGGCACCGCGATCGTGTCCATGTTGCTCGGCCGGAGCACGCCGGCGCAGGCGATGGCGGCCTGCGCCGACGCGGCCGACGCGGCGCTGATCATTCCCCGATGAGGAGGTGAGGTCATGCCCCAGCGCCTGCCGAGCCCGATCACGCTCGCGGCCCGGCGCAGGCACGGCGAGACCGCGACCGCGTGGACCTATCTGTCCCCGTCGGTGGTGGTGATCATCGGGCTGAGTGTCGTGCCGGTGGTCTGGTCGCTGCTGTTGTCGTTCCGGGCCAGCGACCTCGTGACGCCGAGCCGCTTCGTCGGCCTGGACAACTACGCCGCCCTGGCCAAGGATCCGAACTTCGCCCAGTCGGTCGGCAACACGCTGCTCTACACGGTCTGTTACGTGCCGCTGAGCATCGTGCTCGGGCTGGCGCTGGCGCTGGCCCTGAACCGCCGGATCCGGTTCGTCGGCCTGTACCGGACGATGTTCGTGGTGCCGTTCGTGATCTCCGCGACCGCGCAGGGCGTGTTGTTCTCGTTCGTGCTCGATCCCCAGTTCGGCGTGGCCAACTCGGTGCTGCACCACCTCGGCGTCTCGCCGCAGGGTTTCCTCACCGATCCGGCGCAGGCGCTGCTGGTGCTGGTGGCCATCACGTTGTGGAGTGGCACCGGATTCTGTGTGGTGATCTTCCTGGCCGCGTTGCAGGACGTGCCGGCGACCCTGCTCGAGGCCGGCCGGTTGGACGGGGCCGGCCGGTGGCAGCTGCTGCGGCACATCACGCTGCCGGCGATCGCGCCGGTGACGGTCTTCCTGGTGCTGTGGCAGACCATCAACTCGTTGCAGGTGTTCGACCTGGTCTACGTGACGACCAGGGGCGGCCCGCTCGGCTCGACCACCGTGATCGTCTACTTCATCTGGGAGCAGGCGTTCAGGAACTTCACCGCCGGCTACGGCGCCGCGGCGGCCTACGTGCTCGCGGTCGTGCTGCTGGCCGTGGCCGTCGTCCTGCGCGTGGCCCGGCGCCGTGGCGTACAGGGAGCTCCGCGATGACCGCCACGATCGCCGGCACGACCGTCGAGGCCAAGGCGAAACGCCCGTGGCGGCTGCCGTTCGACCCGTGGCACCTGCTGCTGGCGCCGCTGGCGTTGCTGTTCGTGGTCCCGTTGCTGTGGCTGGTGCTCAGCTCGGTCATGAGCGACGCGGAGATCAACCGGTTCCCGCCCGCGCTGTGGCCGTCGGCCGTCGACCTCGGCGGCTTCCGTTACGTGCTGGCCAATGCCCTGTTCCCGACCTGGTTCATGAACTCGCTGATCGTGTCCGCGGTGACCGTGCTGGCCAACCTGCTGTTCGGCGCGCTCGGCGGCTACGCGTTCGCCCGGATGCGGTTCGCCGGCTCGCGGGCGCTGCTGGCGACGATGGTGGCGACCATGGCGATTCCCTTCCAGCTCACCATGATCCCGACCTTCCTGGTGATGAAGTGGCTGGGCCTGATCGACTCGCTCGGCGCGTTGATCGTGCCGTCGCTGGTCACGCCGCTGTCGGTGTTCCTGCTGCGACAGTTCTTCCTGTCGCTGCCGCGCGAGCTGGAGGAGGCGGCCTGGATCGACGGCTGCTCCCGGCTGCGGGTGCTGTTCCAGATCGTGCTGCCGCTGTCCCGGCCGGCGCTGAGCACCGTGGCCGTGCTGACGTTCCTGAGCACGTGGAACGATCTGACCTGGCCGCTGATCGCGATCAACCACGACAGCCGCTACACCCTCCAGCTCGGCCTGACCACGTTCCAGGGCCTGCACCACACCCAGTGGTCCGCGGTGATGGCCGGCAATCTGATCACCGTGCTGCCGGTGCTGCTGGCGTTCCTCGGCGCCCAGCGGGCGTTCATCCGGTCCATCACCTCCAGCGGCCTCAAGGGTTGAGCCATGCCTGGAGATTTCGACCTGCTGGTCGTCGGCGACGCCAACCCGGACGTCGTCCTCGGCCCGGTGCCCGATCCGATCGAGTTCGGCCAGCGCGAGGT
This sequence comes from Kutzneria sp., assembly GCA_035492655.1. Taxonomy (GTDB): domain Bacteria; phylum Actinomycetota; class Actinomycetes; order Mycobacteriales; family Pseudonocardiaceae; genus Kutzneria. The sequence continues at coordinate 30,366 of DATJJB010000384.1, forward strand.
TCTCGTGCCGACCGGCGCGATTGTGCTCGGCGGGTCCGGCGCCATCACGGCGCTGGGCGCGGCCCGGCTCGGGTTGCGCGTGGCATTCGCCGGACGGGTCGGCCGCGATCACGCCGGCGCCATGGTCCGTGACCTCCTCACCGCCGCCGGCGTGGCCTGCTTTCTGCGGTTGGACGACGACGCGAACACGCCCGTGACAACGGTGCTGACCCGGGGCAGCGACCGTGCGATCCTCACCGCGTCCGGCACGCTCGCCCGCACCGAGACCGCCGACGTGCCGGCGGAGGTGCTGGCGGCCAGCCGGCATGTGCACGTGTCGTCGTACTTCCTCATGCCCAACTTGGCGGTGCCGGCGCTGTTCCGCGAGGCACGCCGGCACGGTGCCACCACTTCCCTGGACACCAACGACGACCCGTCCGGGCGATGGGACATCGGCGCCGTGCTGGCGGAGACGGATGTCGTGCTGCCCAACGCCGCCGAGGCGATCAAGCTCACCGGGCGCGCCACCGTCCGCGAGGCCGCGGCGGCGCTCGCCGTGGACGGTCGTCTCGTCGCCGTGAAGAACGGCGCCGCCGGGGCCCTGTCCCACGACGGCACCGACATCCTCGAGTGCCCGACCATCACAGTGTCCACTGTGGACGCTATTGGCGCCGGGGACAGCTTCAACGCCGGCTTCATCGCCGGTCTGCTGCACGACATGCCGCCGCGCCAACGACTCGCGCTGGCCGTCGCCTGCGGCGCACTGTCCACAAGGGCCACCGGTGGCACTGCCGCCCAACCCACCCTCGCCGAGGCGCTCGGCCATCTTCCAAGCTACCGAACGGACCAACCATGAAGATCGCCTTCGTCGGCGCCGGCAGTGTGGTGTTCACCCAGGGACTGCTCGCCGACCTGTTGGCCTTCCCCGAGTTCGCCGACGTGCACATCGCGCTGCACGACATCGACCAGGACCGGCTGGCCACCGCGCTCGCCGCGGCGCGGCACATCGCGCTGGCCCGCGGGGCGAAACCGGCGATCACCGCGCACCTGGAGCGCCGGCCGGCGCTCGACGGCGCCGACTTCGTGATCAACATCGTGCAGGTCGGCATGGGCCAGGCGACCCGCACGGACTTCGAGGTGCCGGCCAGGCACGGGGTGCGTCAGACCATCGGCGACACTCTCGGCATCGGCGGGATCTTCCGCGCGCTGCGGACCTTTCCGCTGCTGCGGGGCCTCGGCGCGGACATGGCCGAGGTGTGTCCGCGGGCGTGGCTGCTCAACTACACCAATCCGATGGCCATGAACGTGCAGTACCTGGCCGAGGCCACCGGGCTGACCAGGGTCGTCGGCCTGTGCCACTCCGTGTACTGGACCATGCGCGGCCTGGCCGACCTGGTCGGCGTGCCGTACGAGGAGATCGTCTACCGCTCGGCCGGCGTCAACCACCAGGCGTGGATCCTGCGCTTCGAACACGAGGGCGTCGACCTGTATCCACGGCTGGCCGAACTCGCCGAGCGGGACCCCGAGCTGCGGCGGCGGGTGCGGTTCGACATGTTCCGGCGGCTGGGCTTCTACCCGACGGAGACCAGTGAGCACTCCTGCGAGTACGTGCCGTGGTATCTGCGCCACGACAGCGAGATCGAGCGGCTGCGCGTGCCGATCGGGGACTACCTGGACATCGTCGCCGCGAACGAAGCCGACTACGAGCGGACGCGGTCCGCGCTCGCCATGGGGCAGCCGCCCGCGGTCGAAGGCACGATGGAGTACGCGCCGCAGGTCATCCACAGCATCGCCACCGGCGTGCCCAGGACGGTGTACGGCAACGTGCCCAATCACGGGCTGATACCCAACCTGCCCGCCAGCGGCGCCGTTGAGGTGCCCTGCCTCGTCGATGCCACCGGCGTGCAGCCCACCCGCGCCGACCCGCTGCCGCCACAGCTCGCCGCGCTCAACCGCGCCTACCTGAGCGTGACCGACCTGGTGGTGCGGGCCGCCGTCGAGGACGAGCCCCGGCACATCCGGCACGCCGCCATGGCCGACCCGGCCACGGCCGCGACCCTGCCGGTGGAGGCGATCTGGCGGTTGTGCGACGACATGGTGACCGCCCACGCCGACCGCCTCCAGCCCGGCCTACGGGCGGTGCTGGCGTCGAAGGTTCGCCCCGGGTAGCGGACACCGGAACCGTCGTGAGTTGGCCGTGATCGCCTACGATGCGACCGTTGACCGCCGAGGTCCAGCCGGGTGTCGGGTACCGGCTGGACGATAGTCACATCGAAGGGCGGTCGCGACCGCGACTGTGTCAACTTCGTGCCCGTGATCAGCTATCGTCCGACGCCGCGGGCCGTGTGCCTGGCCGCCGTCGCGATCATGCTCGTGGGCGTCGTGATCCTCGTCCTGCCGTGCGGCCGGAACGATCAACCGCTCGACGGCCGGACGAGCGACCTTCTCGTTGAGGTGCAACAGTTCGCGCTGACGATGTCCGCCGATTCCGGCTACGCCCGACCGACGAGCGTCGAGCGGACCGCCATCGGCGACGGCGTCGGCTGGCTGCTCGACAACCGGCCGAACGAGGCCGCGGAGGTGCTGTCGAAGGTCGGCTACGCCGTCCGCGAGCAGACCGACACCGGCACTCGGCGCACCTTCTACGAGATCTCCGACACCGCCACGACGCCGCGCGGCTGGGGCCGGATCATGGTGGACCCCGCGGCGACCAGCACCCGCCTGGGCATCGAGATCCCGTATCCCGACGACGACCAGGACAGCGAGTCGCTCGGCGTCCAACTGTTCCGCAGGGTGCCCGGCTCGATCCTCGTGATCGCCGGCGCACACCGCCGGGCCGCCTCCGACCGGCAGGCCGACATGGCACACACGACCGACAGCGTCTTCGAGGAAGTGCACGCCCTGCTGGTGGACCGCCACATTCCGGTCATGCAGCTGCACGGGTTCCAGAACGTCATCGCCCCCGACAGCGACGTCCTGGTGTCCGCGGGCCCGCAGCTGCGCAACCCGTACGTGGAGGCGATCGCCCAGCGGCTGGAGTCGGTCGGTCTGTCGGTGTGCCGGCCGTGGATCGCCGGCTGCCCCGGCCTGGAGGCGACCACCAACGTGCAGGCGTGGTGGTCCGACGAGCACGGCGCCGACTTCGCGCACATCGAGGTCTCCAGCACCCTGCGTGGCACCGCCTCGTATCGCGGCCTCGTCGTGGCCGCGCTCGCGGCCCAGGCGGCGAGCCGATGAGCACAACGGTTGGTTCGGCCAGCCAGGTGTCGGGTACCGGCTGGATGATAGTTACATCCAGCGGCGTCGGGACGCGTGATCGTGGAGTGTCGAGTTCGTGAAGCACTCCCGCACGGCAATGTGGGGGGCGACCAGTGTCGTGGCGGCGATCGCCGTCGTCGCGTTCGTCCTGTTCCTGTTGCCCGACAACACCACAAAGCCCGACCAGCTCGACAGCAGTGAGATCGACCTCTCGTCCGAGACCCAGCGGTTCGCGCAGCAGATGTCGGCCGAAACCGGCTACACCAAGCCGTCCCCGGCCGACCGCGCGACGATCGGCGACGGTGTTCGGCAGGCACTGGACGGAAACCCGCTCGACGCGAAGAAGGTGCTGACCTCGGTCGGCTACACGCTCGCCAAACGGGTCGACACCGCGACCCACCGGACCTTCTACGAGGTGTCCGACAGCACGAGCCGGCCACGCGGATGGGGCCGAATACTGATCGACACGACCGGCGCCGCCCGGCTGGGCATCGAAGTCCCGCATCCGAAAGCGGACCAGGACAGCGAGAAACTCGGCGTCGACCTGTTCCAGCGGGTGCCCGGCTCGGTGCTGGTGATCGCCGGCGCGCACCGCCGCGCGGCGCCGGACAAGCAGGCCGACATGGCCCACACGAACGAAAGCGTGTTCGAGACAGTGCACGAAATACTGGCACAGCGGAAGCTTCCGGTCATGCAGCTGCACGGCTTCCGCAACGAAACGGCGCCGGACAGCGATGTCGTCATCTCCGCCGGCCCCGCACTCCACAGCCCGTACGTGGATCGGATCGCCCAGCGGCTCAAGGAAGCCGGGCTCTCGGTGTGCGAGCCCTGGGTCACCGGATGCGAGGGCCTGGAGGCCACCACCAACGTCCAGGCGCAGTGGATCACCGCACACGGTGGCGACTTCGCGCACGTCGAGGTGTCCCACGACGCCAGGTCCACAGCCGAGCTGAGCGATCGGGTCGTGTCCGTGCTCGCGCAGCAGGCGGTCGGTCGATGAGCGCACGGCGACGGGTGCCCGGCGTAGGGGCGCCGTGGATCGTCGGACTGGTGCTGTTCCTGACGTTGGCGGCTGCCGCCGGAATCTACATGTCCCGGCCCCGCGATCTGTCCCCGGTTCCCCAGTCCGTGCTCGACAGCAGGCGGGAGAGCACCGTGGCGGCCGGACAGGCCATCGCCCGGTCACTCAACGGCGGACTGAGCAGCCTGGCCGAGATCGCCACCGTCGTCGACGAATCGATGCGCCAGCGGGACAAGGCCCTGCTGCTCCCGTTCAAGAGCCGGATCTGGAAGTCGCTCTACGTCGTCGACCGGGCCAGTCACGTGGTGGTGGCCCAGGTCGGCGAACCCGCACAGCCCGCCGTGCTGGGCGAGCCGACGCCGAGCGAGGCCGGCCTGAGGTTCACTCAGGTCGGCACCGCGCAACAGATCGTGGAGTACACACCGGTCGGCAAGCCGGCCGAGGCGAAGTACCTCCTCGTCGGGCACGTCGATCCGGCCCGGCTCAACGATCTGCTCGCGGTGGCCGGCGCGGAAGGCGCTTGGCTGCTGGACAAGTCCGGTTCGGTGATCGTCGGCCCGAACAACCGCACGCCACCTCAGGGGGTCGTCGACCCGGGCAAGGAGCCCGGCGAGGACTCCTCGGGCAGCCGGGCTCAGCACACCGCCGACCGAGCCGAGGTCATCGCGTGGGCGTCCCTGGGCGGCAAGCCGCCGTCGAACGCACTCGGCTGGACCGTGGTGTCGAGCCAGGCAACCACCGACACGGTCGCGCCCAGCGATGCTTCCCGCCGGCGTGCCATCACGGTCAGCACGGTGCTCGCCGTGCTCGCCGTGGTCGTGTTCGGCGTCCTCTATCTCGTGCTGTTGCGCCCGATTCGGGTACTTCGGCGAGTCGCCGCGTCAGCCGGCGGCGACGGGCCACGGGCGCCCAAGCGCGGGGAGGCAGGACAGATTGCGGCGGCGTTCGCACACGTCGGGCGCCATAGCCCATCCGAAACTGACTGAGGGGCAATGACTACACCCACTCGCCGCCAATCTTCGCCGGGCAGCGGCGCCGCGCCGCCGAGCGGGGATCGCTCGACCGAGGGCCGCCACAGGCGCTACTTCCCACTGGCCGTGCTCGCCTGGACGCTGGGCGCTGCCCTCTTCCTCGGCGCGGCGGTCACGGTGACGACCGCTCCGTCCTCGTGGCTGGTCGACCCGATCCCGCAAAGTGTCGCCGTCGAACAACAGACACGAACGGCATTGGCCGCCCGCCAGCTGCAACGCTCGCTGGACAGCGGCGTGTCCGACCTGACCGCGGTCGCCGCGGGGATTCGAGTGCTCAAGGACACCGAAACACCGACGAAGCTGTTGGCACAGCTGACGTCCACGCGTGATCGGTACCGCGGCGTCGTGTACCTCGCGCCCACCGGCGAGGTCCGCGCCAAGGCCGGCGAGGACGTGGATGTCGCGGCGATCAAGCCGGCCGACAAGCCATCTCTCGTGGTCGGCCCGGCGCAGGGCGTCGCACCGCGCGTATTCGTGTCCGCTCCGGTCGCCGGCGAGGGAAACGGCCGGTTGATCGCCGAGTTCACACCAAGCGCGCTGATCAGGCCGCTGTCGTTGGCGGGTCCGGGCAACACCCGGCTGCTCAACGCCGATCGGAAGGTCATCGGCGCGACCAGCGGCTTCACCGCGTTCGAACCGCTGACCCGCCCGGATCTGGAGCAGGCCGCCAAGGCCGCCGCCGGCGGGCCCGGCCACGCTCTGCACGACGTGGACGGCCAGCAGCACGTGGTCAGCTGGGCGCCGGTCACCAGCACCCAACCGACCCGGCAGACCGGCCTCACGGTCGTCACCGACCGGCCGGAAAGCACGCTGACGCTGCCCCACTCGAACGAGAAGCGGGAACTGATCCTGCTCGGGGCACTGATCGCCGCGCTCACCATCGTCATCTTCGGCTGGCTCTACGTGGTGATCATCAGTCCGATGTCCGCGCTGGCGCGGGCGGCGGGACGACTCCTTCGCGGCGACACCCACGACCCGGTGATCGTCCGGCGCTACGACCGTCTCGGTCTCATCGCACGCGACCTGGAACGGATCCGACGCGATCTGGTCGGGAGGAACCGATGACCTTCCTGTACGGGGTTTTCAGCTTCGCGCTCGGGGTGTTGCTCATCGCGGGGATCGTCGAACAGCGCCGACACCAACGTCACCTCGACACCATCCCCAGCCGGATCCTGGTCAACGGCATCCGCGGCAAGAGTTCGGTCACCCGGTTGTGCGCGGGCGCGTTGCGCGCCGGCGGGCTGACCGTTGTCGCCAAGACCACGGGCACAGCGGCCCGGTTCATCCACCCCGACGCGACCGAGGAGCCGGTCCACCGCAAGTTCGGCATCGCCAACGTCGTCGAGCAGATCGGCATCGTCCGGCAGGCCGCGGCGGCCCGGCCGGACGTGCTGGTCATGGAGTGCATGGCCGTCATGCCCGCGCTCCAGGAGATCAACCAGACCAAACTCATCCAGTCCACCATCGGCGTGCTCAGCAACGTACGCGAGGACCACCTTCAGGAGATGGGCCCGACACTCCAGGACGTGGCCCGCTCCCTCTCCCGGTCCATGCCGGTCGGCGGCATCTGCGTCACCGCCGAACGCGAACTGCTGGACGTCCTCCAGGAGGAGGCCGACAAACGGTCCTGCCACCTGATCGCCGTCAACTCCGAGGACGTCACCGAGGACGACATGGCCGGGTTCAGCTATCACAGCTTCAAGGAGAACGTCGCCATCTCCCTCGAGGTCGCCCGTCTGCTCGGGGTTCCCCGGGAGCTGGCGCTGAAAGGCATGTGGCAGGCGCCACCCGATCCCGGCGTCCTCACCGTGGAGTCCTACCGCTTCGGCGGCAAGACGCTGCGGTTCGCCAATGTGTTCGCCGCCAACGATCCCCGTTCCACCGTGATGAACGTGCAGCAGCTCATCGAGCAACGACGGATCCAGTCGCCCGTCTTCACCCTCGTCAACTGCCGGCCCGACCGCGTCGAACGCAACGGCCAGATGGGCGAGATCGTGCCCGAGCTGCTCACCGACAAGCTCTTCGTGATCGGCCACCCCACCAAGTCGGCGCTGGCCAAGGTGCCGGCCGGCTGGTCCGGTCCGGTCTTCGACCTCGGCGGCGCGAACCGCCCGGTCGACCAGATCCTGCGCACCGTCGTCGACCAGATCGACCACGACGCGTCGCTGGTGGCCATCGGCAACATTCACGGCCAAGGAGAAAACCTGTTGCACCACTTGGAAAAGGTGGGAAGGCCGTGCTGACCGCCACCGTGACGCCCGAGGTGGCCGTGCTCGGCATCGCCATCGGCCTGGTGTTCTCGCTCGGCTGCTACCTGGTGTCCAACCTCTCGCCCGGCGGGATGATCACACCGGGGTGGCTCGCCCTGGCCATCATCACCGATCCGCGCCGGCTGTGGATCATCGCCGCGGTCACCGTCGCGACCTACTTCGGCACCCGGCTGTTGCAGAAACTGGTGATCCTCTACGGCAAGCGGCTCTTCGCCGCCGTGCTGCTGCTCGGCGTGTTCCTGCAACTGACCGTCTTCCTCTTCCTGTTGCGGGACAACCCGTTCCTGTTCTCCCACGGGACGCTCGGCTTCATCGTGCCCGGCCTGATCGCGTACCAGCTGGTCCGCCAGCCCGTCAAGGCCACGCTGGCCTCCACCGGCATCGTCACGCTGTTGTCCTACGTCGTCCTCCTGTCCGGCGTGCTCCTCAACCTCCTGCCGCGGTCCTGAAGCGACCGGTTTCATGACCCTCACACCTTCGAGTGGAGCCAGGTGGCTTAAACCACGTGGCCCAACTCGGCACCTTATGCTCGTCTATTCAGCGGGAATACGTCTGTTCCGACGCCCGGAAAGGAATAGTCTTTTGGCCGCACGCTCGACCGCGCCTCGATCACGCATCGCCCGCCGCGGAGCCCTCGCTGCCGGGGTCGTGCTCCTGTCCGCCTGCCTCGTAGGTTGCGAGAGCGCAAAATCGCAGCCGGCGACCAATGGAAAGGTGCCGGCTGCCGCGGCGCAGGCGGCCGGCATGGTTCCCGGCGCGGCGCTGGTGGAGCCGCCCGACCTCAATCCGGCAACCCCCGGCGAGCAGACGGTTCAGCTGACGGCGGTCCAGCAAGAGGTGATGATCTCGGGCAAGAAGGTGATGGCGGAGACCTACAACGGGAGCCTCGTCGGGCCGACCCTGCATGCGGTTCCCGGCCAGCGGGTCACGTTGCGACTGGTCAACAAGCTCGGCACGTCGACCAACCTGCACTTCCACGGGATGCACCTGTCCCCGGACGGAAACGCGGACAACATCTTCCTGTCCGGCAAGCCTGGTCAAACCCTGACCTACCAGCTGGACGTCCCCGCGAACCAGCCGCCGGGGACGTACTGGTACCACGACCACGACATGTGCCCCAGGTCGGGCCAGTCGATGCCGGGGATGACGATGGCCGCAGACCAGGCGAACGGTCGTTGCGATGGAACGGAGAGCCAGGTCGGGGCGGGACTGTCGGGAACCATCATCGTCGGGGACAGTCGCGAATCGTTGCCGCCGGCCTACCGCGGCATCACCGCGCACACCCTGGCGCTCAAGGACGCCCAGATCAAGGAATCATCGATCGTCTACCCGGACGGGGTCCTCGAGCCCGCATCGCCGACGGTTCGCCTGGTCAACGGCCAACACCAGCCGACGCTGACCCTGGCGGCCGGGGAAACCCAGTTGTGGCGCATCGCCAACGAGGGGTACGCCATCGCCTATGACCTCCAGCTCGACGGCGGCAGCTTCACGATCGTCGGCCAGGACGGAAATCCCTCCGCGGCGCCGGCTCAGGTGAACCATCTCCTGCTGCCGCCCGGCGGGCGCTTCGACGTCCTGGTGACCGCCGGAGCCCCCGGATCGACCTGGCTGCGAACCCTCGCCTACTCGACCGGACCGACCGCCGACAACTACCCCGACACCGCCCTGATGAAGGTCGATGTCCACCAGGGCGACGGTGCGGGGCCGGCTGGGGGACCGGCGGGCATGACCGCCTCGCCCCAGATCGCCGGGCCGCTTCCCGGATCCCTGCCTGATCTGTCCGGTGAACCCGTCGCCCGGTCTCGTAGCGTGGTCCTGAACGACGACGGCGGCAACAACTTCTACATCAACGGCAAGCAGTTCGACATGAAAGCGACGTTCGAGGAACCGGCCACACTCGGCACGGTCGAAGAATGGACGCTCACGAACACGAGCGGCCAGAATCATCCGTTCCACATCCATACCGCACCGTTCCAGGTCCTCAGCGTGAACGGCGTAGCCCAGCCGCCCGCCGACTACCTGGATGGCGTGACCGTTCCGCACGCCGTCGATGGCGTCGCCGGAAAAGTGGTGATCCGGATCCGCTTCGCGGACTTCACCGGAAAATGGATGTTTCACTGTCACATCACTGGGCACGAAGACAACGGAATGATGGGCTACGTGAACGTCAATGCTGCCGGTGGCGCCGGATGAGTCAGGACGTGAGCCCGGCGTCGTAGGCGATCAATGCCAGCTGCACGCGGTTGCCGCACTCCAGTTTGACGAGCATCCGGCTGACGTGTGCTTTGACCGAGCCCTCGCTCATGTCGGAGGAACGGGCGATTTCCGCGTTGGACAAGCCGTTCGCCAGCATGACCAGGACACCGCGTTCCCGCGCGGTCAGGACGGCCAGCCGTTCGCGGGCTCGGTCGACGCGGTGCGGATCCCGGTCCGTGAAGGTCGCCAGCAGCGAGCGAGTCACCTGGGGGGCCAGGAACGCGTCACCGGCGGCCAGCGACCGCACGGCGTCGATGAGCGCCCGTGGTGGCATGTCCTTGAGCAGGAAGCCCACGGCTCCCGAGCGCAGTGCCCGGTGAACGTACTTGTCATAGCCGAATGTGGTCAGCATGGCGACCGCCGTCGACCGCACGTGCCGGCACACCAGCTCCGCCGTGGACAACCCGTCCCCGCCGGCCATGTGGATGTCCAGCAGCAGGACATCCGGCCGATGGCGCTGGGTCAGCAGCAGGGCCTCGGTTCCGCTGCCCGCTTCCGCCACGACCTTGATGTCCTCCGCGATCTCCAGCAGACCCCGGATGCCGGATCTGACCAGTGGCTCGTCGTCCGCGACGATGACCGAGATCATTCGTCCCCCTCGCTCGTCGCGAACACGGCGTGCACCGTGAAACCGCCGTCGTTGGTTGGTCCGTAGGACAAGTGGCCGCCCAGTGCCTGGACGTGCGTCGCGAGCGATCGCAGGCCGCGGCCGGTTCCGACGCCGTGTGTGCTCGGTGGCCTCGCTGCCGGGCGGTTGCTGATCAGCAGCCGCACCTGGTGTGTCGTCAGCTGGCACTCCACGAGGACATCGACCGGGCCGGCGTGTTTGTGCACATTGGTCAGGGCCTCTTGCGTGACGCGGTGGACGGCGTCGGACAAGGCCGCGGGCAACGAGGCCAGCCGACTGTCCAAACGGGATTCGACGCGCATCCCGGCCAGGCGTGAGCATTCGACGAGTTCCGGCACCGTCGTCGGACGTGGGTCGTCACCGGCTGGATCGGCGTCCAGCACGCCGATGATCTGCCGGAGATCCTGCATGGCCTCGCGGCTGGTCGCGCCGAGCAGCTCCGCGGTCCGCACGTCCGCCTTGCCGCCGAGTTCGAGCCGACCGGCGTGCAACGTGATGAGGCTCAGCTTGTGCCCCAGCACGTCGTGCATCTCGCGGGCTATCCGGTCGCGTTCGTGCGCGATGGCCCGCTCCGCGACCAGTTTCTGCTCGCGGGCCAACGCATCCGCCCGGTCACGGTGCATCGCCGACAACTGCCGGAAGCGGCGGCCGTACACCCCCAGCAATGCGGGGAACAGCACCTGGAAGCCCGCGTCCGAGGCGCCGTCGAGGATATCGGCCGGATCCCACGACAGGTCTATGAAGATCAGCGACGCGGCCGCGATCCCCAGTGCGCCCGGGATCGCGCGGCCACGCGCGCCGACCGTGTACGCGGCACACCACAGCACCATGGGGACATTGCTCACCGTAAGAAGATGGATCGACGTCACGCCGATCAGCGCGATCGACGGCTCCAGCCTTCTGACCGCCAGCAGGGCCGTGGCGCCGACCGCCCACCACCGGCTCTCGGCGCCCTCGGACAGCGCGATGGTCAAGCCGCCCCAGATCACCACCGCCGCCGCGTCGAGGAGCAGCTCTCGCTGCCGGGTGCCCAGTCGGTTCCATCGAGCCTCGAATTTGTCGATAGGGAAGGCGGTCATGGCCACAAGATCCACTCAAGCGACGACGTGTGCACCATTGCTACCACGCGGCCGCGTCCTGCCTCACAGTGACATGCCTCGCATCGCCGGGCCACGGGCGCGGCCCACACCCGCTGCCGGGTCGGTGGTGTGTCGTCGGGCAGGGCGGATCCGGGCGGCGACGGCGCCTGACTTCCGCCGGTCTCGTGGCGAACGTTTCTCGAATGCGTCGAATTGAGCCGAGCTCGCAAAAAGATATGGCACGCCCCTACGTTCGTCGGGTGCCGAGGGGCGGATTGCCCGGGTTAGCTTCGGCAGGCCGCTCCACGGAGGGGAATCCCTGCCACATTCCCGAAGGGACCTAAGCCATGCTCAAATCCGTCACCGCCCTAGCCGGCGCGGTGCTCGCCGCCGGGCTGATCACGGCCCCCGCGGCCCAGGCGGCGACCGCCCGCCCGCACATCATCGGCGGCAGCACCGCGTCCGACGCGCCGTGGGGTGCGCAGGTCTACTGGAGCACCCAGGGCTTCGCGTGCTCGGGCACGATCATCGCGGCGCAGTGGGTGCTGACCGCGCGGCACTGCCTGAACACCAGCGGCATGTACGTCCGGGTCGGCAGCCTGAATCTGGGCCAGGGCACGCAGGCCACTGTGGACAGTGCGGCCGTCGCGCCCAGCGGCGACATCCTGCTGCTGCACCTCGTGAACCCGGTGAACGCCACGTACATCACGCTGGGCAGCGCCGACCCGGCTGTCGGCGACACCAACCAGATCTACGGCTGGGGTCGCACGCAGGGCTCCAACCCGCCGTCGCCGGTGCTCAAGACCGCCAATGTGACGGTCACCGGCACCTCGACGGACGCCTTCAGCGGACCGGCCATCGCCAGCCAGGGTGTGGACGGCTCCGCGTGGCACGGTGATTCCGGTGGTCCGGAGATCGCCGGCGGTGTGCAGGTCGGTGTCTGCTCCACCGGCCAGAACAGCGGTTCCGACGTCAACGGCACCCAGAACTACGCCAGCGTCGCGAACAGCCGGGCCTGGATCCAGCAGATCGCCGGAGTCTGACCAACGACGTCCGGCCCGCCTTCGCCCGATGGCGGGTCGGACGGCTCCACTCTCCGTCCGGACGGGACTCCGCGAAGAAACTTTCATGCGACGGCGATCGACACCAATTCACCAAACCTTGACATCACCGGACATGGGGCGCTTTCCTGTGCCAGTGCGCCATCGTCCCTGTGACCGGCAATCCGGTGGCGCGGGTTCGTGACCGAAACCACGAATGAGGTCGACGATGACCCTGCCCATCAGTTCGAGTCCGGGACGGCGCGCGTTTCGCGCCGTCGTCGCCACAGCGGTCGCGATGGTCGCGGCACCGCTCCTCTCCCTCGCTGCCGCGCCCGCCGCGCATGCCCTGGGCAACGGCCTCGCGTTGACCCCGCAGATGGGGTTCAACGACTGGAACGCCTACGGCTGCAACGTGTCCGAGTCGCTCATCAAGTCGACCGCGCTGGCCATGCACAACAACGGCATGCAGGCCGCGGGCTACCAGTACGTGAACATCGACGACTGCTGGATGACCTCCAGCCGCAACAGCGCCGGCCAGCTGGTGCCCGATCCGAGCAAGTTCCCCGACGGCATCTCCGGCACCGCCACCTACGTCCACTCCCTGGGCCTGAAGCTGGGGATCTACGAGGACGCGGGCACGAGCACGTGCGCCGGATTCCCCGGCAGCCTCGGGCACGAGAGCACCGACGCGAACACCTTCGCGGCCTGGGGCGTGGACTACCTCAAGTACGACAACTGCAACAACACCGGAGTCAGCGCCCAGACCCGCTACACCACGATGCGGGATGCCCTGGCCGCCACCGGCCGCCCGATCCTGTTCAGCCTGTGCAACTGGGGCCAGGAGAACGTGTGGACCTGGGGCGCCGGCGTCGGCGACTCCTGGCGCACCACCGGTGACATCAACGCCAGCTTCGGCAGCATGCTCTCGATCTTCCACAGCAACGTGGGCCTGGCCTCGTACGCCGGCCCCGGGCACTGGAACGACCCGGACATGCTGGAGATCGGCAACGGCATGTCGGCAACCGAGGACCGGACCGAGTTCAGCCTCTGGGCCGTGATGGCCGCCCCGCTGATCTCCGGCACGAACATCGCGAACGCCAGCAGCACCACCCTGTCGATCCTGACCAACAAGAACCTCATCGCCATCGACCAGGACCCGCTCGGCAAGCAGGGCACGGAGGTGTCCTCGAGCAGCGGCCGCGACGTGCTGGCGAAGCCTTTGTCGAACGGTGATGTCGCCGTCGTGCTGTTCAACGAGACCGGGTCCACCGCCACGATCTCCACCACGGCGGGCGCGATCGGCAAGACCGGGGCGAGCGGCTACACCCTGACCGACCAGTGGACCGGTGCCACCTCCACCACCAGCGGTGCCATCAGCGCCACCGTGCCCGCTCATGGCACGGTCGTCTACCGGGTCAGCGGCGGTTCGTCCGGCGGTGGCGGAACCGGCTCGGGCCCGCTGCACGCGGTTGGCGCCGGCAAGTGCCTTGACGACCCGAACTCGACCACGACGCTGGGCACGCAGCTGCAGATCCGGGACTGCGGCGGTGGCGCGAACCAGACCTGGACGCACACGGCGTCCAACCAACTGACTCTCACGGTCGGGGGCACGATGCTGTGTCTGGACGCCGACAACAACCAGACCGCCCCGGGCACCAAGGCGCAGACGTGGAGTTGCAACGGCGGGGCGAACCAGCAGTGGCAGCTCAACTCGAACGGCACGGTCACCGGCGTGCAGTCAGGCCTGTGCCTGGACGTGACCGGCGCTTCGACCGCGAACGGCGCTCTGGTCGAGTTGTGGACCTGCAACGGCGGCAGCAACCAGCAGTGGACGCTGGGCTGACTCAACCGGGCTACCACGTCCGGGCGTGGCGACAGTGTCGGTCACCGGGCTGATCGAATCCGGTGTTGCGTCGGCCGCCGTGTGGTCGTGGTGCCGGTCGGCAGGTTCGTGACGTGGCCGTCGGGCCACTCGATTCGCGCGCTGGCGCCGGTGGGCACGGTGGTGTGCACCTGGAGCTGCGAGGCGTGCAGTTCCCATCGGATCGCCACTCGCCCGTACGGCGATTCGTGGGCTGCCTCGGCCCAGGTCAGTCCTCCACCGGGCCGGGGCCGGAAGACGACCTCCCGGTAGCCCGGCGCCGCGGGGGAAAGTCCAGCGACGGTGGTGTGCAGCCACTGGGCGATCGCGCCGAGGGCGTAGTGGTTGAAGGAGGTCATCTCGCCGGGATTGACGGTACCGTCGGGCAGCATGCTGTCCCAGCGCTCCCACACGGTGGTGGCGTCGTGTTTGAGCGCGTACAGCCAGGACGGGCACTCCTGCTGGAGGAGCAGGGCGTAGGCGTCGTCGACATGGCCCGTGGTGCTGAGCGCGGGCGCCAGCAGGGGCGTGCCGATGAATCCGGTCTGGATGGTGTGCCCGCCCGCTTCGACGAGTTCGGCCAGCCGGTCGCCGGCGCGTGCCCGCGTGTGCGGCCCGGGGAGGAGGTCGAACTGGATCGCGATCGAGTAGGCGGTCTGCGTGTCACTGGTCATGAGAGCGTCGGACCGGACGTACTCGTCGATGAACGCCCGACGTACGTGCTCGGCCAACGCGCCGTAGCGGTACCGGTCCTTCTCGTGTCCGAGGACCGCGGCCATCTTCGCCACGTGCCGGGCCGACCAGGCGTAGTAGGCGGTCGCGATCAGGTAGCGGTCGGTGCGGCCGGCGGCGGGGTCATCCGGGGGCGCGGCGGGGTCGAGCCAGTCGCCGAGCTGGTGTCCACGGTTCCACAGACCGGAGGGGCCGGCGATCTCGGTGATGAGGTCGACCCATCGTCGGGCACTGTCGTACTGCGCGGCGAGCAGCCCGGTGTCGCCCGAGTTCTGGTAGAGCGCCCACGGTGTCAGCGCCGCGACATCGCCCCAACCGGCGCCGGGCCGGGCCGGAGTCCATTGTGGACCGCCCGGGACCGCCGGCACGTACCAGGGCACGGTGCCGTCGTCGTGCTGCTCGGCGGCGAGGTCGCGCAGCCAGGAGGCGAGCATGCCGTGGCAGTCGTACAGGAAGGCCGCGGTGGGGGCGAATATCTGGATGTCGCCGGTCCAGCCCAGCCGTTCGTCGCGCTGCGGGCAATCGGTTGGCAGGTCGACGAAGTTGCCGCGCATGCTCCACACCACGTTGTCGTGCAGGCGGTTGACCTGTTCGTTGGAGCAGGCGAACCAGCCAGTTCGCGCCATGTCGGTGTGGTGGACACGGGCGACGATGTCGCGGTGCGGGTCCTCGCCCCGCCAACCGGTGATCTCGGCATAACGGAAGCCGTGCAGGGTGAAGCGTGGCTCCCAGGTCTCCGGACCGTTGCCTCGCAGCACGTAGCGGTCGGTGGCGGGGGCGCCGCGTAGCGGCCGCAGGCACAGCTCTCCGTCCTGGAGCACCTCGGCATGGCGCAGCACGACGGTGTGCCCGGCCGGTCCGGTGACGGTGATGCGGACTCGACCGACAAGGTTCTGTCCGAAATCGACCAGGAGACGGTCGGCGTCCAGACTGGTGATCTGAACCGGGGTGAGCTGCTGTGTGCAGCGAACCGGGGGACCGGTGGGGGCGACCAGGGTCGCGGGGTCCCGGTCGACGATGTCGACCGGTGACCAGTCGCTGTCGTCGAAGCCGGGGCTCGACCAGCCCGGCCGTTCGGCCCGTGCGTCGTAGGTCTCGCCGTCGAGCAGACCGGCGGACACGATCGGGCCGTGGCCGGCGCGCCAGGAGGTGTCGGTGCCGACAATGCTGACGGTTCCGTCGCGGTGGACGATTTCGAGCTGGGCGATCAGGGCGAGCCGGTCCCCGTAGACGTTGGCGTGGCCGCCGTCGAAACCCAGCCGGCCGCGATACCAGCCGTCGGCCAGCCAGGCGCCGATGGCGTTCGGTCCGGTGCGCACATGGCTCGTGACGTCGTGGGTGTGATAGCGCAGCCGGTGGGCGTAGCTGGTCCAGCCGGGGCTGAGCACGTGGTCGCCGACTCGTTGCCCGTTGATCTCGATCTCGTACAGCCCGTGCGCCGTCACGTACAGCCGGGCCCGTTCGATCTCGCTGCCGAGCCCGAATTCCTTGCGTAGCACAGGAGGTCGCCGGTCCGGCCACGATGGTGAGATGGCGTGCGCGGTCCAGTCCGTGTGCGTTAACAGGCCGGTCTCCAGATGGAGCGGCGGACTCCAGTCGCTGACGATGCCGTCGGACCCACGGACCCGTATGGACACCGTCGCGCGTTCTCGGGACGTGAGCGGGGGAAAGGGCCAGTCGACCAGAACCGATTCCGGGGAGGCGATCCATTCGGTGCGCCGCACGCCATCAGTGAGGA
>DATJJB010000385.1:0-6328 GCA_035492655.1 Kutzneria sp.
GCTCGGCCCCGCCCCTGCTTCGCCCGGTTGGCGGATTTTCGAGGGCCGCCACCCGACGCGCCCCACCACCGAGCCGGATGCGGCCCTCGAAAATCCGGCAAGGGCGAGGCAGGGGTCACGAGGGGCCGAGCCCCGCGCGGAACGCGCGGCAACAACACTGTTCACACCTTCGACTGACCAAGTGTGGACAACGCGCTGAGTTCGCCTAACGTCGGGGAAGGCCCGCCCGCGACGGAGGTGAAACCGTGCTGTCACAGCAAGAACGTCTCACCTTTCTGGCCGGCGGTATCGCGGCGCTGCGTGACGGCGGTGTGCCGACGTGGACGCAACTGGGCCTGGTGCGGCCGAAAACCGGGCTGTACGGCGAGATTTCGCTGGCAGTGCGAGAGATGCTCACACAGGATCGGATCACCGACTTCTTCTTCATGCACAAGCCGCCGGGTCTGCGGGTGAGGTTCGCCGCGGCGCCGGGCCGTGAGTCGTGGGTGCGGGCGGAAACGACGCGGCTGGCCCGGCGGTGGCAGGAGGACGGCCTGATCGACGGCGTGGTGCCTGGCGTGTACGAGCCCGAGGCGTTCCTGTTCGGCGGGCCGGCGGCGATGCACCACGTGCACCGGCTGTTCACGGTGGACTCGTTGGCCTGGCTCGATCATCACGTGCGGCCGACGCTGCCGGTGTGGCTGCTGTCCATGCGGCTGCTGCGATCGGTGTTCGGCGGGCTCGGCCTGTGCTGCCAGGCGTGGTCGCGCGTCCGGGACAACTGCGGCCGGCGGGTGACGCTCAAGGATGACGCCGTCACGATGGCCTGCGCGGAGCTGCGGGCCGTCTGGGAGACGACGCGAGCGCCGGCCGAGCCGGCGGCGCGGAGCTGGCGGGTGGCGCTGGAGCGGGTCGGCGTCGACGCGGCCGAGGCGGCGGCCTACTACGTGGTCTTCCACTGGAACCGGGCGCGGTTGAGCTCGGTCCGGCAGGCCCTGATCACCGAAGCGTTGGCGGGCGCATGAGCGTGCTGCTGAGGGTGGGCGGGCTGCCGATGCGCCTGTGGACCGCCGCCGGCAACCCGGAACTGGTCGCCGAGCTGCGGGAACTGATGGCCGAGGAGGCGGCGTACGCGGCGTACGCCCGCGAGCTGGCCGACTGGCTGGGCACCGTGATCCCGCAGTTCGAGGACCGGGCCGAGCTGCTGGCGCTGCGCCGAGACCTGCACAACGGCCGTCCGGTGTCGAGCGATCTGCCGGAGCTGGCCCGGGCCACCGGCTGGTCGACCGCACTCGGTCTGCGCCAAGCCGCGGTGAACGAAACCCTGCTTTTGGAGCGTGAGCGGCTACGAAAGCTGCCTTGGTCGCAGGTCGACGAGGCCGTCGCGCGGGCCGTGCCGGACCTCGTCGGCGAACTCTCGCGGCGGGTCGAGGCCGGCGAGAACTGGGGTAGCAAGCGTTTGCGGCAGCGGTCCGAGTACCTGCTGCGCATGATCGCCCGCGGCGCGGCCAAGCCGACGCCACGGGGCTGGCTCGCCCACGTCGCCCAGGCCGAGGTGGCCGAGACGGCGTCGTGGCCGGCGCTCGGGTCGTGTTCGACGCAGTGGGTCAGCAACATCAACGCCGACCGAAGACCGACCGACCTCGACGGGGCCACGATCACCCTGAACGGTCTGAACTGGCTCGACGGCGACCGGCTGCGCTGCTGGTCCGCGGGCCGCGTGGTCGAGGTCCGGCGGACGCCGCTGCTGGACGCCATCCGCAACGTGATCACCGACGGCGTGCACGAGGTCGACGAGCTGGTCCGCCGCCTGGCCCCTGCTGCCGCCGACGTCCTGCGCGGCTTCCTGCACCACCTGGTCGACCTGGGCGTTCTCCAGCTCTCCCGGCCGCCGCGATCGAGCTGGACCGTTCCCGTTGACGGCTTCGTCGACGTCTATCGCCAGGTCTCCGGTGCCGTGCCCGCCGATTTCGTCGCCCGAACCACCCAGCTGGCTTTGCAGGCCCTCCGCCTCGTCGACGTCCTACCTCGACCGGCCGACCACCCCATCCTGTCCTTCATCGGCTCCGCCCCGCGCCCCGTCACCGAGCTGGTCGCCGCCTACCTGGCCGCCGACCCGGTCGAGCCCGCCCACCGTCGAAGATCGCCCGAGCTGCCCGAAGTCCTTACCCCGCAGCTGCTCGACCAGCTGGGCCTGCCCCCGGCCGAGCTGCCCGAGTGGCCCTTGGACTGCTTGATCCGCCCCATGGCCACCGGTGCCGTGCTCGAGGCCATCGCCCCCGCCGGCGTCATCGACTCCCGCTTCGCCACTGCCCTCACGTCCCTCGGCGGGGAGCCCTCTTCGGTCCGTTCTTACCGAGATTTCTTGTCCCGCAAGGCATCCTCCGAGGGCATCCAACCCATCGAGATCCTCGCTCCACCTCTCGACGACCGCGCCGCCAATGCCGTCCGCCGCCCCGCTTATTGTCCACTATGGACCGGCGACGCCGACTGCTCCGGATACCTACCCACCGCCGGCCGATACCTTCCGCTGGACCGCATCACCTTGCGCCGCCTGGGAAACCGCATCGTCGCCGAAGACCCGTCCGGCACCGTGTTGTGGCCCATGCACCACGCCACCCGCACTCCCATCGGCCCTTGGGGCTTGGTCGTCACCTTGCTCACCGCCGCCGCCCCACGCGGGCCTTCGATCTCCTTCGGCAACCGCATGGCCGCCTTCCCGGACCGGGATTTCCTGCCGCGGATAGAGATCCTGGGTGGGCTGATGCTTTCCGGGCGACACTGGCGAATCAAGGCCCCGCAGTCCTTTCGCGACTTGGTGGCGCTCGATCTGCCACGCTTTGTCTTTGCCCGCAACGGGGGTAAGCCGCGGCCGGTGGACCTGCACAGCCTGGCCGCGGTCAGGGACCTTGCCCGGCTGGGCGACGAGATCGTTGTCGAGGAGATGCTGCCGGACCCGGATCACCTGCCGCTCAAGGACGAGCGCGGCGACCGGGTGGCGGGGCAGCTGCTGGTGCGACTGCCGCACCGACGAGCCACCACCGCAGCAGCGGTGGGGAATCAGGAAGGGGACAGTGGATGGAATCCGTCTTGGCCGTCACCGAACTGGACCGTCTCATCGAGGAACTGGACACCCGGATGACCGAGGTCGCCCCGGCGGGTCGGGCGCCGGACTCGGCGATCTGCTCGCTGGTCGGCTGTCAGATGAGTCGCTGGGACTGCTGAGGCGGGCGGCGGGTTCGCCGGAGCTGGGTCCGTGCGTGCTCGCGACGCTGCTGGCCGGCTCGGTGGACCGTGAGGTGCGGGCCGCCGTGCGGTCGGCGGTGCCGGAGTGGCTGGATGCCGCCGTGCGGCCGATGCGAAGCGTCGGCCTGCACGGCGGCATGGCCGGCACGCTGTTCGGACTGGAGCTGGTGAGCGGGCTCCACCCGCCGGTTTCCCGCCTGGCGCAACGGGTGAAGAGCTGGCTGGGGGAGCGGCGGTTCGAGGAGTTCGACCTGATCGGCGGCACGGTCGGGGCTTGCCTGGCCGGATATCGCCAGCCGGTCTGGTTCGAGGGGGAGGACACCGGACTGGCCCATGGCGCCGCCGGTGTCCTCCTCGTGTCGCCCGAGCCGGAACTGATTTCCTGGCTGCTCAACCAGTCCTTTGTGGACCAAAGGCGGCAGGGTTGGTGCTACGGCATTCCCGGCATCGCCTGGGCGCTGTGGACCGCCGGTGCTCGGACCGAGGCCGTGCGGCTGGTGCGGATTCTGTGCCAGACCTTCGATCCCGAGCTCAACCTGTACGGCGAACCGGCCGACCGGCTCGGGATCTGTCACGGTGCGGCGGGTGTGCTGCTCATCGCCGATGCCTTCGCCCGTGAAGGCGTGTCGGGGGCGGCGACACTGCGCGACCTGATGCAGACGTACCTGGTGGAACGCCTGGATCTGGTGCCGGAGCTGGACGAGACCCTGCTCCGCGGCGGCAGCGGTGTGCTGGCGGCGTTGCTGACGGTGCGAGGTGCCGACCGGCGCTGGCTCAGATGCCTTGGCCTGCGCTGAAGGTCAGTGCGCGGCGATGAGCTGGAGCGCGCCCAGGCCGACGAGCAGGGCGGGGCCGCGCAGCAGTTGGCGGATGAGGTTGACCGGGACAGCGCCGAAGCCGGTCTCGAAGATGGCGCCACCGCCGCCGTAGTCCATGGGTGGCCGGGTGGCCATGGCGTAGACCACGAGCACGGCGCCGGCAGCGGAGATGACGACGGTGACGGACGGGGCCAACGGGAGCGCGAAGGAGGTGAGGGCGCACCACACGATCGCCCCGACGGCCGGCAACACGAGGTGGATGACCTTGAGGGACGCGTCGGTGCCGCCGAGGGAACGGCGCAGCGCGGCGGAACCGGCGATGGTGCGTAGGCCGCCGGCGAGACGGTCGGCGGCGAGGTAGGCGGCCAGCAGCTGCACGGGACCGACGGCGATGGGCGGCAGCGACACGGCGGCGAAGAACGGCACCGGCAGCAGGGCCGCCCACACGGCGACGGCGGCCGGGTAGCGACGCAGCCGAGCGATGTCGGCCAGCACGAAGGCGAAGGACCGGCTGCCGCGCAGGCGTACGGAACGGACGCGGCCGATGCGACGGGCTCGGCGCAGCACCAACGCCGCCGACACATGGGACGGGTCCAGCCACGCCGAGGTGACAGCAGCGGCCTGCACGAGATCGCCGCCGGCCGACAACGCGCCCCGATGCAGCTGCGACAAGGCCCGATACCCGAGCACGATCGACGGAACGGCCAAGATCGCCAGCAGCGGCGCATTCCGAACGGGCAGCGCCAGGTTCGGCACATCCAGCTGCAACGCCACGACTCCGCCGAGCAGCACGGCAACGCCGAGCAGGACCGGGAAGACCCGGTGCACAAGGCCGCGGGCCTGCGAATCGACGGTGAAGCCGACCAGGAACACCGCCAGGAGGAAGCCGGCGGTTGCCGTCCACGGCAGGTTGACCTGCCAGGGCGGGTAGATCGCGGTCAGCCCGCCGGCCAGCAGCGTCCCGCCGATGCCGGCGATCACCAGGGTCCGCACGAACGTCGGCAGCAGCGCCGACCGCCGATCCACCGGACTGGCCAGGATCCACGTCTGAGCGGCCGCACCGGCCCAGATCGGCCCGACAGCCAACAGCGCCTGCCCGAAGGCCGCTACGGCCGCCACAGCCAGCGCCACGGCCATCCACGACACCGATGCGGCGGTGTGCGGCGTCGGCGGCACGGACAGCGCGGGCACCGCCCGGGTCTTGATCACGGCCTCGGTCACCAGCCCGCCGGCCATGCCCACGTACAACGCGGTGTCGGACAGGTCGTACAGCCGCCGGAAGAACGACAAGGGCTTGCGCCGCCGCCGCATGGCCCGCAGCTCGGACCGGATCCGGCCGGCCGTGACCACCGTCATAGCCCGACCTCGATGTACACGTCGGCCACGGCCTCGATCAGGTCCGGGTCGTGCGAGGCCATCAGCACCGAGCCGCCGTTGGCCTTCTCGGCGTTGAGCCGCGACGCCAGCCAGGCCCGGCCCTCCACGTCCAGCCGCTGCTCCGGCTCGTCCAGCACCAGCAGCGACCGTGGCCGCACGAAGCAGGACGCCAACGCCAGTCGACGGCGCTGACCGGACGACAGCGTGGCCGGCAGCTGGTCGCGTTGCTCGACGATGCCCAGCTCGGCCAGCACCGCCTCGACCACGTCGGCCGGCCGGCCGTGGGCCAGCGCGCACAGCGCCAGGTGCTCGCCGACCGACAGGTCCGGGAAGAAGTCCACGTCGTCCAGCACGCAGGCCATCGCCGCCCGGGTGTCCGGCGAGGTCTCCGACACCGGGAAGCCGTTCAGCGTGATCCGCCCGGCGTCGGGCACGTCGGTGCCGGCCACGCAGCGCAGCAGCGTCGTCTTGCCGGAACCGTTGGGCCCCACCACCGCCGCGCCCTCGCCCGGCGCCAGCTCGAAACTCAGCTCGTGCAGCACCAGCCGTCCGCTGAAGCCGCGTGTCAGCCCGTCCACCCGCAGCACTCGAACCCCCTGAACACGAAAAACGCCGAGGGAACCAACGGTTCCCTCGGCGTTGGTCGCACCAGGTTAGGCGGCGCCGGAGTCGGTCGTGGAGGGACCCGCGGCCTGCGGGTCGTCCAGCTTGTACCGGCGGGTGGCCTCGACGACCTTGTCGTGGTCGATCTCGCCGCGACGGGCCAACGCGGTCAGCACGCCGACCGCGATCGACGGCGCGTCCACCAGGAAGTGGCGGCGGGCCGCCGGCCGGGTGTCGGAGAAGCCGAAGCCGTCGGTGCCCAGCGACACCATGTCGGTCGGCACCCACGGGCGGATCAGGTCCGG
>DATJJB010000386.1:0-12622 GCA_035492655.1 Kutzneria sp.
CCGAACCTGGCCGGCGCGCGCGACGTGCTGATGGCGCACTACGAGCACACCTACGTCGCGCCGGGCGAGGCCACGCCGCGGGCCGCCACCACCACCGACCCGGTGGACCGCGACATCTCGTCCTTCCCGCACACCTTCGGCACCGACTTCGCCACGGTCGGCGAGATCTTCTCGCCGTCGGCCAACCCGGACCGCAAGAAGGCGTTCGACATCCGCACGGTGATGCGGGCGGTGGCCGACCAGGACCACACGGTGCTGGAGCGATGGGCCGGCATGGCCGACGCCGACACCGCCGTGGTGCAGGACGTGCACCTGGGCGGGCAGCCGGTGTGTCTGCTCGGCATCGAGTCGAAGTCCGTGCAGCGCCGTGGTTTCCCTCCCACCGACGGCCCGGACACCTACACCGCCGGCACGCTGTTCCCGCAGTCGTCGAAGAAGGCGGCGCGGGCGATCAACTCGGCCAGCGGCAACCGGCCGCTGGTGGTGCTGGCCAACCTGTCCGGCTTCGACGGCTCCCCGGAGTCGATGCGCAAGCTGCAGCTGGAGTACGGCGCCGAGATCGGCCGGGCGATCGTCAACTTCCAGGGCCCGATCGTGTTCTGCGTGATCTCCCGGTACCACGGTGGCGCGTTCGTGGTGTTCTCGAAGGCGTTGAACCCCAACATGACCGTGCTCGCGGTCGAGGGCTCGTTCGCCTCGGTCATCGGTGGCGCGCCGGCCGCGGCCGTGGTCTTCACCGCTGACGTGAACCGCCGCACCTCCACCGACACGCGGGTGGCCGACCTGGAGGCGCGCATCGCCGAGACCACGGGCGCGGAGCGGGCCGAGCTCAGCGCCAAGCTGGCCGAGGTCCGGTCGTCGGTGCGCACGGAGAAGCTGTCCGAGGTGGCCGCCGTGTTCGACCGGGTGCACAGCGTGCACCGCGCGGTCGAGGTGGGCTCGGTGGACGCCGTGGTGAGCGCGGCCGAGCTGCGGCCGCGGATCATCGAGGCGATCAGCAAGGGCTGAGTCCCGTTATGCGGGGAAGGACGCCTTACCTGCGTTCAACGCAGGTAAGGCGTCCTTCCCTGCACCGGTGTTCGGTGCGACCGTCCGGTCCGGATCCGTTGCCTGAGCGCACTCGCCGTCACCGGTCAGGTAGCGCCACTTTTCCTTGCGTACTACCGTGCCTGGCATGCTTCCGTCCACCTTGGACATGACTGACGCCGAACTCACCGCCGAGTTGGCGGACCTCGGTCCCACGCTGCCTGTGCTGCTGCGCGCCGAGTTCGAGAACGAGTACGAGATCGTCCGCCGCGAGGCCCGAGGGGATCTGACCAGCACCCGGGTGTTGCTGGCCAAGTGGCGTGGGGTGGCCGCCGCCGAGCAGAAGGATCCCGGTATTTCGCACCGGGTGTTGGCCGAAACGGCACAGCTGCTCGACCGGGACGTCTAGGGCTGTCGCAGCAGGGCCAGCGCACCGACGACTTCGGCGCTGTCCCCCAGTTCCCCGCACGACACCTGCACCGCCGCCGCGGCTTGCGGGGCGCTGTGCCGGTTGATCGACTCCCGCACCGCCCGGGCCACGATCTCCCCCGCGCCGCCCAACGACCCGTCCACCACGATCGCCGCCGGGTTGAGCAGCGTGCAGAAGTCGGCCAGTGCCCGGCCGATCGTCAATCCGACGTCGCCGAGGATCCGCCGCGGGCCGGGCTCCCCCGCAGCCGCCAACGTCAGCACGTCCTGGAACGTGAGGTCCCGCTGGTAGGCCGGGCGGACGGCGTCGAGCAGGGCGGGGCCGAGCAACCCGCGCAGGCAGCCGCGACCGCCGCAGTAGCACAGCGGCCCTTGCGGATCGGCCTGCAGGTGCGCCAACTCGCCGGCGAAACCGTTGGCACCACGGTGAATTCGCCCGGACAGCACGATGCCCATGCCGATGGTGTTCGGCGTGACCTTGATGTACACCAGGCTGTCCTGCCCCTGGGCGGTGGCTTCCCCGAGGGCGGCCAGGTTGGCGTCGTTCTCGGCGATCACCGGCAGGCCCAGCATGTTCTCCAGCGCCGGCACGGGATCGGTGGACAGCCAGCCGGCGTGGGCCCACATCGGGGACTCCTCGGGCTTCGCCGCCCAGGCCGACGGCCCGGGCTGCGGAATGCCCACGCCGGGCTGGAACGGGGCCGGCACCGCCAGCACCACGCCAAGAGTGTGCGCCGGATCCCGGTCGGCGAGCCGGTGCAGCTCGGCCAGTTCGGCGGCAACGTCGGCCAGCAGCTCGGTCTGGTCCAGATCGACCGGCCCTTCGCCGAACTGCTTGGCCAGCATGCCGCCACCGAAGTCCGACAAGGTGGACCACAGGTGGTGGCCGCTCCACCGCAGCACCGCGAACGCCCGGTCCGGCCCGGTCAGCCGGATTACGGTGCCGGGCCGTCCGACGCCACCGGCGCTCTGTTCCGCCTCTGCCACGACGCCGCGTGAGAGCAGGTCACCGACCAGGCCCGACATGGTCGCCTTGGACAAGCCGAGCTCACGCGCCAGCTGGGCCCGGGTGAGGCCGACCGAACGTCCAAGCAGGGCCAGCAGCCGCTGTTCCGCCTCCATTCGTTCAGAATAAACTATTGAACCGCGTTGATAGCCTTCTCTTAGTTCAGCTACGAGGGGGCGAGATGCTCGGGGCACTGCGCCGGTCCGACTTCCGGTGGTGGTTCGCCACCCAGGTGCTGTCCGCGTCCGGCACCATGACCCAGGGCGTCGCGGTGTCGTGGCTGGTGCTGCGGCTGAACTCCAACGCCCTGTTCCTGTCCCTGGTCACGGTGTGCACGATGGCCCCGCTGATCCCGCTCGGGCCGTGGGCCGGCTCGCTGGTCGACCACGTGGACCGCCGCCGCCTGCTGATGCTGACCCAGTCCCTGCTGGCCACGCTGTCGCTGCTGCTGGCCGTGCTGGTCGCGACGGACACCATCCGGCTGTGGATGCTGTTCACCATCTCCTTCCTCGCCGGCACGATCTCCGCGGTCGACGCACCGGCCAGGCAGGTGTTCGTCCGCGACCTCGTCGGCGGGCAGGGCGTGGCCGGCGCGGTCAGCCTCAACGAGGTCGTGGTCAACGTGTCCCGGGTGCTCGGCCCGTCACTCGGCGGCGTGCTGCTGTCCACGGCCGGCATCACGTGGTGCTTCGTGGTCAACGGGCTCTCGTTCGTGGCGCCGCTGATCGTGCTGCTGTTCACCGTGACGCGGTCCGAGGCGATCGATCGCCCGGCCAGGGAACCCGGCGCGGTGCTGGCCGGACTTCGGTACGTCGCCGGACAACCGGCCATCCTGGCGTGCATCGTGCTCGCGGCCGCCGCCGGCATGCTGTTCAACCTCGGCGTGGCCCTGCCGGTGCTGGCCACCGCGGTCTGGCATCTCGACGGCGCCGGCTTCGGCACGCTGATGGCCGCCTTCGGCATCGGCGCGCTGCCCGGGGCCGCGATGGCCGCCGCGACGACGTGGCCGACGGGGCAACGCGTACGAACGCTGGCCGTGGCTACCGGCCTGTCGGCGCTGCTGGTCGGCTACGCCCCGCAGCCCGTGCTCGGCTACGCCGGCATGGCGCTGGCCGGCTTCACCTCGATCTGGTTCATCGCCACCGCCAACACGCTCGTGCAACTCGACGCCGATCCGGCGATGCGTGGCCGGGTGATGGGCGTGTGGACCATGGCGCTGCCCGGCATGCTGCCGGTCACGAGCGTGCTGGCCGGCGGCATCACCGAGTGGCTCGGGCCGCAGACCGGCTTCGCCGCCTCCGGTGTCGCGGTGTTGACCACAGTGGCGGTCGGCTGGCGGGCGCTCGGCCGCCACCGAAGTTCCGAGGACCGCTCGGCCTTGACATCGTAAGGTTCCTTTATGAACATATGAACTCCGCCGCCGCAGCAGAAACTCCAAACCCTGCCCATTGGAGATGCTTCGGTGTCAACTGCATACACCCGGCGCGGCATCCTGTCTGCCGTCGCCGCGATCGCCTTGTGCGCTACCCTCGCCCCGTCGGCCATCGCCTCGACCGGCGGCGACCTGAACGACCCGCAGAAGAAGGAGATCGCGATGGAGCTCGTCTCCAGCGCGGAGAACTCCTCGCTGGACTGGAAGGCGCAGTACAAGTACATCGAGGACATCGGCGACGGCCGTGGCTACACCGCCGGCATCATCGGCTTCTGCTCCGGCACCGGTGACATGCTCGACCTGGTCGAGCACTACACCGACCTGGAGCCGGGCAACATCCTGGCCAAGTACCTGCCGGCGCTGCGGCAGGTCAACGGCACCGACTCGCACACCGGTCTCGGCTCGGCCTTCACCAGCGACTGGGCCACCGCGGCCACGGACACCGTGTTCCAGCAGGCGCAGAACGACGAGCGGGACCGCGTCTACTTCGACCCGTCGGTCAGCCAGGCCAAGGCCGACGGTCTGGGCGCGCTGGGCCAGTTCGCGTACTACGACGCGATCGTCATGCACGGCCCCGGCAGCGACGGCACCTCGTTCGGCGGCATCCGGGCCACTGCCATGCGCAACGCCGCGACGCCGGCCCAGGGCGGCGACGAGACCACGTACCTCAACGCCTTCCTGGACGCCCGCGTGGCGGCCATGAAGACCGAGGAGGCGCACAGCGACACCTCCCGGGTCGACACCGAGCAGCGAGTGTTCCTCAACGCCGGCAACCTGGCCCTCGACCCGCCGCTGAACTGGAAGGTCTACGGCGACTCGTACTCCATCAACAGCTGATGTGGTGAAGGGGAGGCCGCGGCCTCCCCTTCTCCTTCACGCCACCAGTTTCGCCGCCGGGTCGGCGGTCAGCTGGTCGGTCCCGGCGTCGTAGTCGAACAGCTCCCCGTAGCGACCCCAGTCGACCGCGATGTCCAACTGCTGCTGGGCATCAGCCGCGGAGAAGCCTCGGCGCAGCACGTCGAGGAAGAACCCGGCCCGCAGGTGGCCGTCCGCGCCGGCCAGCGCCCGGCAGATCGTCCTTACGAGCGGGGCGCGGTCGCGGACCTGGGCGGCGAACAACTCCTTGCTGCGCTGGATGTCCGCGGTGGTGAAGTCCTTGCCGACACCGGTCAGCGTGAGGTCACCGCCGGTCACCTCGACCAGCCCGAGCATGGTCGCGGCGTCGACCAGCGGCAGCAGGTCGTCGATCTCGAAATTCAGGTCCGCGGCGATGTCCGGCAGGTCGACCCGGCCGCCGCGGGCGTGGACGATCTCGATCAGGCCGGCCAGACCGCCGACCGACACCGCCGGCAGCGGACGCGCCGTTGGCGTGGCCTCGACCGGCTCGGGACGATCGGGCTCGCGACCGGTCAGCAGGTCGTACAGCTTGTCCACCAGCGCCGCGAAAGTCGGCGACTTCCGGTCGCGCGGGCGCTCCAGGTCGACCGGCACCTCGGCGCGGAGGTGGCCGGGGTTGGCGCCGAGCACGATCACCCGGTCGGCCAGCAGCACCGCCTCCTCGATGTTGTGCGTGACGATGCAGACCGCCTTGGTCGGGAACTTCTGCCCGGCCCACAACGACATCAGCTCGGTGCGCAGGTTCTCCGCGGTGAGCACGTCCAGCGCGGAGAACGGCTCATCCATCAGCAGCACGTCCGGCTCCAGCACCAGCGCCCGCGCGAAGCCGACCCGTTGGCGCATGCCGCCGGACAACTCCTTGGGATAGGCCGATTCGAAGCCGTCCAGGCCGATCAGGTCGATGGCGGCCAGCGCCCGCTCCCGCCGCTGCGCCACCGGGACGCCCTGCGCCGCCAGGCCGAGCTCAACGTTGTCCTGCACGGTCAGCCACGGCATCAGCGCGAACGACTGGAACACCATTGCCGTGCCAGGGTTTGCGCCGTTGAGCTCGCGGCCGCGGTAGCGCACGGCGCCCCGGGTCGGCGGGATCAGGCCGGCGATCGTGCGCAGCAACGTCGACTTGCCGGAGCCGGAACGGCCCAGCAGCGCGACGATCTCGCCGGCCCGCAGCTCAAGCGTGATCTCGTCGAGCACCAGTCGCCCGTCGAAGCTCTTGCCGACCTTGTCCACGGTGATCAGGTTGTCCTGCACGGGAAACTCCTAGAGGCTGAAGCGGCGCTCGGCGATGGCGTAGAGGCGGCGCCAGAACAGGCGGTTGAGGCCGACGACGTAGAGGCTCATCACCGCAACGCCGATGAGGATGTGCGCCGCGTCGCCGGAGCCGGTGGCCTGCGCGATGTAAGCGCCGAGCCCGGTCGCGGTCAGTGTCGTCGAGCCGTAGCTGACGACCTCGGCGACGATGGAGGCGTTCCACGCGCCGCCGGCCGCGGTGATGCCGCCGGTGACGTAACTGGCGAAGATCGCCGGCAGGATCAGCTTGCGCCACCACAGGATCCGGGGCAGTCGCAGGTTGGCCGCGGCCTCGCGCAGGTCGTTGGGGATGGCGCTGGCCCCGGCGATGACGTTGAACAGGATGTACCACTGCGCGCCCAGCGCCATCAGCACGATGCCGCCCCAGTCCAGGCTGATGCCTGTCGCCACGAGCACGCCTGTGACCAGCGGGAACAGGAAGTTGGCCGGGAACGAGGCGAGCACCTGCACCACCGGCTGGGCCAGCCGGGAGATCCGTGGGTTCAGCCCGATCCAGACCCCGACGGGCACCCAGACCACGGTCGCCACGGCCACCAGCACCAACACCCGGCCGAACGTCACCAGCCCGAGCAGCAACACATGGCCCACCTCGGCGAAGCCCGCGGTGTCGGCGATGAAGGTGACCATTGTGGACAGTCCGTAAGCGACAGCCGCCAGCACGGCTGTGGTGAAAAGGACGTCACCGACGCGGCGTTTCATCGGCGAGATCCGCAGCGGGTGCTCGGCCAGGCCGAAGACCGCCATCGTCCGGTCGATCGGCGTCACCAGCCAGCCAAGCGCCCGGCCCAGCAGGCGCGGGATCCGGGACCGGCGCAGCAGATCCAGCACCAGGCTGCGCGGCGCCTGCGCGGATTCCGAGTCCTCGACCCGAAACCGCTCGGCCCACGCCGTCAGCGGCCGCCAGAACAGCACGTTCACGCCGACCACCAGCACGATCATCACGCCGATGGCCAGCAGCACCCGGCCCAGCTCGGCGTTGGCCGTCGCACTGGCCACGTACGCGCCGATGCCGGGCAGCGCGTAGCTGTGGTTGTTCACGCTCAGCGCCTCGGACGCCACCAGGAAGAACCAACCGCCGCCGAAACTCATCATGCCGTTCCAGACCAACGGGATCATGCCGCTGGGCACGTCCACCCGCCAGAACCGCTGCCACTTGGACAACCGCAGCAGCCGCGACGCCTCGTCCAGATCACGCGGCTGGGACACCAGCGACTGGTAGAACGCGAAGGTCATGTTCCATGCCTGCGACGTGAAGATCGCGAACACCGACGCGCACTCCAGGCCCAGCTGCGAGCCCGGGAACAGCGCGATGAAGCCGGTGATCGTCACCGAGAGGAAGCCGAGGATGGGCACCGACTGCAGGATGTCCAGCACCGGCAGCAGCACCTTCTCGGCCCGCCGCAACCGGGCCGCCGCCGTCGCGTAGACCAGCGTGAACGCCACCGACAGCGCCAGCGCGGCGAACATCCGCAGCAGCGATCTCGCCGCGTAGTAAGGAAGTTCGGCCGGATCGGTGGACACTGTGGACGGTGCCGTGGTCTGGTCGAACGGCACGGTCACGCCGTGCCACAGGCGCACGACGACCCACACCAGCCCGGCCGCGCCGAGCAGCACGACCAGGTCGATCACGCCCCGATAGGGCTTGGGCACGGAAAAAGGGCGCAACTGCGCGGAAAACGTACGAACCATGAGAGCGGTCCTGTCACTGGGGCGGACATGGTCGCAGGCGCGACCGCCCCGGGGACTACGTGAACTGCACCCGGGTCGCCGCGCTGCGGGGACTACTTCCGTCGCCGGTCATCCGGGTGCACCTCCTCACGTAGATCGCTGACACAGTAGACCCGACGTTCTGTCATTTCCGCAAGCACGGTACGACGACCGTCACAGCGAATACCGCTTTCCGTTGCCCAAAGCGGACAAGCTCACGAGATCCAGGTCGCGGTCAGGTTCTGCACCACCGAGCCGTCGAGGTCGGCCAGCTTCGCGCCACTGAAGGTCCGGGCGACGTCCGAGGTCTGCACGCGGAACGCCGGCTTCTCATCGGTCAGCACGGCGACGATGGCGTCGGCCGCCCCTTCCGAGGTCTGGGCGTTGGCGAAGGCGCCGGCGGTGCGGGTCAGGTAGTTGCGCAGCTGCGGCGCGTACGGGCCGAAAGCCTCGGTCTGCGCCGGGTCGAAGCCGACGTTGCCGACGAACTCACTGGCCACCGCACCGGGCTCGATCACGCTGACGCGGACGCCGTGCGCGGCGGCGAGCGGCGCGAGGGACTCGTAGAAGCCTTCGACGGCGAACTTGGCCGCGCAGTAAGCCTCGTTGAACGGCTGGCCGACGACGCCGCCGACACTGGTGACGGCGAGCAGCCGGCCGGCCGAGGCGCGCAGGTGCGGCAAGGCCGCCTTGCTCACGTTGAGCACGCCGAAGAAGTTGACCTCGAACACGGCGCGGACGTCGTCGATCGACTCCTGCTCCAGCGTGCCGAGGTGGCCGGCCCCGGCGTTGTTGATCACGGCGTCCAGTCGGCCGTAGTCCTGGACCACACCGTCCACGCAGGCCGCCGCCGCCGCGGCGTCGATGACGTCCAGCGCGCGGATGTCGATCAGGTCGGTGACGCCGGCCGTCGCGGCGGCGTCGCGCAGGGCGGTCGCCTTGCCGGTGTCACGCATGGTGGCCACGACCTGCCAGCCCGCCTTGGCGGCGGCGATCGCGGTGGTCAGGCCGATGCCGGAGGATGTTCCCGTGATGAGCACCGTGGTGGTCATGTCGCCTACTCTCTACTAGTTATCTTCCATAACCATTATGCTTCATAACTACCTGGAGGAGGACGTGGCCCTGGACACAACCGCCGAGGTGGTCGGCCTGATCGCTGCCGTCACCCGCCGCTACATGGTCGAAGCCCAGGCCGCGGCCGCCCGCCACGGGCTGACCGCGACCCAGGCCAAGGCCCTGCGCGCCGCCCGCGCACCGGTGCCCATGCGCCGCATCGCCGAGACCCTGCAGGCCGAGCCCTCCAACGTCACGCCGATTGTGGACAAGCTGGCCGAGTCCGGCCTGTTGGCACGCCGCCCCAACCCCGAGGACCGCCGCGGCAAGCTCGTCGCCGCCACCGAGGCCGGCCTGGCCGTCATCGCCGACCTGGACGCCACCATGCCGTTCGCCCGCGACCCGCTGGCCAAACTGAGCCACGAACAGCGCCAAAACCTGCGGGATCTGCTCAAACAGGTGCTGGCGGACTAGGGCACTGGGACCCTGGGGTCGCGCACACCAGGGTGTCACCCGGGTTCGACGGGTGGGGTCCGCGGCGCAACCTTGGTCCAGCGGCCATCACGGGATGGCCCCGAGTCAGGGAGTTCGACGATGGACATGAAGCTCGAGGTCGTGGTCCTGCCCGTCTCCGACGTGGACCGGGCCAAGGCCTTCTACACCCGGCTGGGCTGGCGCGAGGACGCCGACTTCCCCGGCAAGGACGGCTTCCGCGTCATCCAGCTGACCCCGCCCGGCTCGGCCGCCTCGGTCATCTTCGGGTCCAAGATCAGCGGCGCGCGGCCCGGCTCCACGCAGGGCCTGCACCTGATCGTCAGCGACGTCGAGAAGGCCCGCGCCGAGCTGGTCGACCGGGGCATCGAGGTCAGCGAGGTGTTCCACGACGCCGACGGCGTCTTCCACCACGCCGACGGCGAGAAGGACGTGGCCGGCCCGGACCCGGAGCGTCGCAGCTACTCCTCGTTCGCGCGGTTCAGCGACCCCGACGGCAACGAGTGGGTCCTCCAGGAGATCACCACCCGCCTGCCCGGACGGGAGTGACCATGAGCGCGACGTACGAGAACGCGGCCGAGCTGGCCGATGCGCTGCGGCGGGCCGCGGCGGCCCACGGCGAGCACGAGAAGGCGCTCGGCCATGAGGACGCGGACTGGCCTTCGTGGTATGCCCAGTACATGGTCCAGGAGCAGTCGAAGTGAACGGGTTCGACGCGATCGTGTTGGGCGGTGGCGCGCCGGGCGAGCACTGCGCGGCCGCCATCGCCGCCGGCGGCCTGCGGGTCGCCATCGTGGAACGGGAACTGCTCGGCGGCGAGTGCTCGTACTGGGCGTGTATCCCGTCCAAGACGCTGCTGCGTCCGGGCGAAGCCGTTGCCGGGACGCGGGATGTGCCCGGCGCACGGGAGGCCGTGACCGGCCCGGTCGACGCGGCTGCCGCGTTGGCGTGGCGGGACTTCATGGTCTCGTCCTACGACGACGCCGGGCAGCGCAAGTGGGCCGAGGGCGCCGGCATCGAGGTGCTACGAGGCACGGGTCGGCTGGCCGGTCCGCACACCGTGGCCGTCGGCGACCGCACGTACACCGCTTCGCACATCGTGATCGCCACCGGCTCGGATCCGGTGATCCCGCCCGTGTTCCGTGACCTGCCCGGCGTATGGACGAACCGGGAGGCCACCGGGGCCAAGGAGATCCTCCGCCGGCTGCTGGTGCTGGGCGGCGGGCCGACCGGCGTCGAGCTGGCCCAGGCGTTCCACCGCTTCGGGTCGCAGGTCACCCTGGTCGACGGGGCCGACCGGGTGCTCCCCCGTGAGCCCGAGGCGCTCGGCGAGGGCCTGACCGACGCGTTGATCGCCGACGGCGTCGAGCTCGTGCTCGGTCAGCACGCCACCGGTGCCCGGTTCGAGGACGGCGAGTACGTGCTCGATCTGCCCGACGACACCCAGCTTCGGGCCGACAAGCTGCTCATCGCCACCGGCCGGCGACCGCGCGTCGCCGACATCGGGCTGGAGACCGTTGGTGTTTCGGCGGATCCGCACGGCATTCCCGTCGACTCGCGCATGTCGGCCGGCGAGGGGCTGTGGGCCATCGGCGACGTCACCGGGCAGTGGAACCTCACGCACGTCGGCGAATACCACGGCCGGGTCGTCGCCTCGAACATCCACGGCCATCCCCGGTCGGTCGACTACTCCGCTGTGCCTCGCGTCGTCTTCACCGACCCGCAGGCCGCCGCCGTCGGGGAGGCGGCCGGCGCCTTCGAGTCGACCATCCAGCTCTCCGGTGTGCCGCGGACCGCCACGTACACCCGGGCCTACGACACGACTCCGGGCTTCTTGACGCTGATCTCCGACGGCTCGGTGCTGACCGGGGCGTACGCCCTCGGGCCGGAGGCCGGGGAATGGCTCCAGCAGGCCACCGTCGCCATCCGGGCCCGGGTGCCGTTGGCGGTGATGCTGGACGTGATCCAGCCGTTCCCGACGTTCTCGGAGTCCTTCCTGCACGCGCTGCGGGACCTCGATCGGATGGTTCATCAGATCGGTTGACATGGTGTGTGGTACTCACATTCCATGTCCGGACTGACGGCGTTGCTGATCGGGTCGTTGCTGGTGACCGGCGCGCAGGGCTCGTTCGCGCCCGAGTACGTGGCGTTGGGCGACTCGTACGCGGCCGGGGTGGGCACCGTCGGGTCCAGTGGCCACTGTGGACGGAGCCCGGCCGCCTACCCCGGCCTGTACGCGGCGCAGCACGACCTGGTCAACGCGCATTTCGAGGCGTGCAGCGGGGCCAGCACGACCGATGTCGTCAACTCGCAGCTCGGGGATCTGACGCCGGCGACGTCGTTGGTGAGCATCACCGTCGGCGGCACGGATGTCGGGTTCTCGGACGTGATGACGACGTGTGTGCTGAGCGGCGATGACGCCTGCGTCTCCCGGGTGCGCGAAGCCGAGGGCGTCGTGCACGGGCCGCTCGGCGGAGACCTGTCGTCGATGTTCCAGGCGATCCACGCTCATGCGCCCAATGCGCGGGTGATGGTGTTGGGATATCCGCACGTGGTCGAGGAAGACGGCCCGTGTTCGTTGAGCAGGACCAAACGGCAGGCGTTGAACGAGGGCGCGGACCAGCTGGCCGACGTGATGCGGGATCGGGCTTCCCAGGCCGGGGCGACCTATGTGGACGCCCGGCCGGCGTTTGCCGGGCACGGGTACTGCTCTGACGACGCGTGGATCAACGGCGTGCTGTTCCCGGACGTGTCGGGGTCGTTCCACCCCAACGCGGCCGGTCAGCGGCTCGGCTATCTACCCCTCTTGGGCGGCTGATTCCCGAGCGGTTCGCCGGTGGCAGTTCGTCGGCGAACACCGTCAGGACGGCGAGGACGATCAGGTTCGGCATGAGCCAGCCGAGGACGCGCCGGATTTGTAGCGCATGGCCGGCGTCGCCACCGCCGCCACGATCTGCGCGATCCCCTCCCCGAACACGATCATCATGAACCCGCCGAACCGCTCCACCAGGTGACTCAGCCCGATCCGCCACTCGATCAGCCGTTGCCTGATCGAGGAGTCGCCTCTACGCCGCACAGGTGCCCGCGAACAGCGCCGGATGCCCTTCCGCCGCCTGCTCCGCCGACGCCGCCATCACCAGCACGATCGCCATCTGACCCAGCACATCCAGCCGGCGCTCCGCCCCCACCTGCGCCGTCAGATTCGTGTAGATGGTGGAGCCCACCCACACCCACCACGCCGGCAGGAACAACACCAGCAGCCGCACCCC
>DATJJB010000387.1:0-8204 GCA_035492655.1 Kutzneria sp.
GGCGGGCGCGGTGATCGACGGCATCGCCGAGTTCGACGCCGGCTTCTTCGGCATCACGCCGAAAGAGGCACAGATCCTCGACCCGCAGCACCGGCTGCTGCTGGAGCACTGCTGGCACGCCCTGGAGGACGCCGGCTGCGACCCGGCCCGCTTCGACGGCGCGGTCGGCGTGTTCGCCGGCACGGCCTGGAGCACGTACCTGATCAACAACCTGGCGCCGGCCGGGGCCGCCCGCGAGATGGGCGACATGGCGGTGGCGCTGGCCAACGAGAAGGACACCCTGGCCACTCGCGTGGCCCACCTGCTCGGCCTGTCCGGGCCGGCCTTCGCGATCCAGAGCGCGTGCTCGACGTCGCTGGTGGCGGTGTGCGTGGCGGCCAGCAGCCTGGCCAACTTCGAGTGCGACCTGGCGCTGGCCGGCGGCGTCTCGCTGGCCGTGCCGCACGAGGTCGGCTATCTGTACCAGGAAGGCGGGATCGCGCCGCCGGACGGCGAGTGCCGGGCGTTCGACGCGGCCGGGCTCGGCGCGCCGCTGGGCGGCGGTGTCGGCGTGGTTGCCTTGCGGCGCTTGGAGGATGCGCTGGCCGACGGCGACCGCGTGTACGCGGTGCTGCGCGGTTGGGCGGTCAACAACGATGCCGGCCGCAAGGTCGGATTCACCGCCCCGGGCGTCGAGGGCCAGGCCGCGGTGATCGCCGAGGCGCTGGCGGCGGCCGGACTGGAGCCGTCGGACATCGACTACGTGGAGGCGCACGGCACCGGCACCGCGCTCGGTGACGCGTCGGAAATCGCTGCCCTGCAACGGGTATTCCACGGCGAGCGGCTGAGCATCGGCTCGATCAAGACGAACGTGGGCCACCTCGACCGGGCGGCCGGCGTGACCGGCCTGATCAAGACGGCGCTTTCCCTGCACCGCGAGGAGATCCCGCCGACGCTCAATCTGGAGACGCCGAACCCGCAGCTCGCGGCGGGCAGTGCGGAACTGGACGTGGTGACCTCCACGAAGGACTGGCCTCGCGGCGAACGCAAGCGCCGGGCCGGGGTCAGCGCGTTCGGCATCGGCGGCACCAACGCCCACGTGATCGTCGAAGAGGCGCCGGTTGTCGTCCGCGACCCGTCGCCACGGCAGGAGCTGCTGGTCTGGTCGGCCCGAACCGCCCAGGCCGCCGACGAAATGGGCGCCAAGCTGGCCGATCACCTTGCCGTCACGGAAGACTCGCTGGCCGATGCGGCTAACACGTTGCAGCGCGGCCGGTCGGTGTTCCGGCACCGGCGGATCGTGGTCGCCAACAGCGGTGCCGAGGCCGCCGACAAGATCCGTGAGGGCGAGTTCCTGACCAGGCACGACGGCCGCACCGACCGCGGCGTCGGCTTCCTGCTGGCCGGCGCGGGCGAGCAGTACCCGGGCATGGCCCGGCACCTGTACGAGACCGAGCCGGTGTTCGCCATGGCCATCGACGCCTGCATGGAGATCGTCGGCCTTGAGCCGCTGCAAGACCTGCTCCAGCCCCGCCGGGCCACCTCCAACGGCCTCGCCCAGCTCATGGGCCGCACGCAGACGTCACCGCAGGACGCCACCGATCGCTTGCACCCGGCGCTGTTCGCCGTTGAATACGCGCTGGCCCAGCTGATCCGGTCCTGGGGCGTGGAGCCGTCCGTGCTGGTCGGCTACAGCCTCGGCGAGTACGTCGCCGCCTGCATCGCCGGCGTGCTGTCGCTGGACGACGCGCTCCGGCTGGTCGCGCACCGGGCCAAGCTGATCAACGCCCTGCCCGGCGGCGCCATGGCCGCGATCCCCCGCTCGGCCGCGGAACTCCGCGACCGGCTTGACGGTGTGGACATCGCGGCGATCAACGGACCGGATCTCACGGTCGTCTCCGGTGCGGATCTGACTGACCTGCGAAGGAAGCTGGCCGCGGACTCGATCCCCTGCCGCCCGCTGGCCACCACGCACGCGTTCCACTCCCGCATGCTGGCCCCGGTCCGCGACGAGCTGACCGAGTGGATCAAGGCCAACATCGCACTGCACGCCCCGACCATCCCGTACGTCTCCAACGTGACCGGCGAGCTGCTCACCGAAGCGCCGACGGCGGAGTACTGGGCCGAGCACATGTGTGCCCCGGTGCAGTTCGACCGGGCGATCGAAACCGTGCTGGCCCATGGTGATCTGGCGTTGGTGGAGATCGGCCCCGGCCAGTCGCTCGGCGCCATGATCCGCGGCCACCGCGACTGCACGCCCGACCGCTGGCCGCTGATCGTGCCCACGCTGCCGGCGGCAGACGACCGTCGCGAGTCGGTGCTGGCCGAGGCCGCGGGCCGGCTGTGGCTGGCCGGTGTGGCCATCGACTGGGCCGGCTACCAAGGTGATCGCGAGCTCGGCCGGGTCGGTCTGCCGACCTATCCGTTCCAGCGCGAGCGCTACTGGATCGACGCCCCCAAGCCGGTGATCAGGGACAACGTCGAGCTGCTCACGCCGGTCTGGTCCCAGACCCGGCCCGGTCAGCCGGCCGAACCGGCGCAGTTCGTGATCATTCCCGATGCCGGCGGCGTCGGTGAGACGCTGACCGAGCTGCTGTGCCAGCAAGGTTTCGACGCCGAGCTGAGCTGCGGCGACCTGTACGGCACGGTAGTCGATCTGTCCGCTTTGGACGCCGTCGACGAGGTTGCGGCGGTTGCGGCAGCGGCAAGGACGTTGAGCACAGGCGAGGACCTGACCGTGCTCCTCGTGACTCGCGGTGGCCAACCCGTCGGTGAACCGGTGTCGCCGATCCAGGCGGCGATCGCCGCGCTACCGGTTGTCGCCAACCAGGAGTACCTCAACCTCGATGCCCGCAGTGTCGACCTCGACCCCACGTACACCATCACCGAGGCGGCGCAAGCGCTTGCCGCCGAGCTGACCCACCCGACCGAGGCCGTGCTCGTCGCCCACCGCGGCGACCGCCGCTACTCCCCCGACTACGAGCCGGCCACCACCACCGCCCGGCAGGCCATCAAGCCCGGCGGGACCTATCTCATCACCGGCGGCCTCGGCACGGTCGGACGTCAACTGGCGCAACACTTCCTCGACGCCGGCGCCAAGGTCATCCTGACCAGCCGCAGCGGCGGCGAGGTCGAGAACGCCGAGGTGCGCCGGGTCGACGTGACGGATGTCGACGCGATGCGCGCGCTGTTCGAGGAAGGCCGGATCGACGGTGTCGTGCATGCCGCCGCATCGGTCGGCCCCGACCAGCTCCTCCCGTTGGCACAAAGCGGCGAATCCATTGTGGCGCAGCACTTCGGTGCTAAGGTCGAAGGCGCGCGGGTACTGGCAACGGTGATCGCGACGCTGCCCGAGGTGGACCGCCCGGACTGGTGCGTGCTGTTCTCGTCCACTTCGTCGGTGCTCGGCGGCATCACGCTCGGCGCCTACGCGGCGGCCAACGCGGCGTTGACCGCCTTGGCCCGCAACGAGAACTGGACCTGCGCGGCCTGGGACACCTGGCCAGGCACCCTCGACCGGCTGGACGGCCGGATCGGTGCCACCATGGCCAAGCACGCGATGACCCGCGCCGAGGCGCTCAACGCCTTCGATCGGGTGCTCAAGCACGGCGGCCAGCTCGTGGTCGCCGCCGGCGGCCTCGACGACCGACTGCCGGTCCGGAGCAGCGTGCAGACCCTGCCGCGGCAACAGACCACGACCAAGCGATACCCGAGACCCGAGCTGCCGCAGCCCTTTGTGGCGCCCGGCGACGACAACGAGCGCGCGCTGGCCGACATCTGGTCGTCGGTGCTCGGTGTCGAACCGGTCGGGGCACGGGACAACTTCTTCGACCTCGGAGGCAATTCGCTGATCGCGCTGCACATGCTGGCGCTGGTCAGGGAACGCCTCGGCGTGGCGGTCCCGACCGCGACGCTGTTCGAGCGGCCCACCGTGCGGGCGCTCGCCGCGCAGGTCCTCGACACCAAAACGGAAACGGAGCAGTCATGGCAGTGATCGGCGTGGTGGGCGCGGGTGTGATGGGCATCGGCGTCGCGCAGAACGTGGCCACCGGCGGGCACGACGTCGTGCTCGTGGACACCACCGAGGAGGTCCTGGCCGACGCCCGGGCCGCGATCTACCGCAACTGCCGCCTGTCCCGGATGATGGGCGGCCCCACCCTCGACCCGGACGAGGTGCTGTCCCGCATCACCACCGCCGTCGGCCTGGAGGCACTGGCCAAGACCGAGCTGGTGATCGAGAACGTCACCGAGAACTGGGAGGTCAAGCGGGAGGTGCACGCCGAGCTGGACCGCGTGCTGCCGGCCGACACCGTGGTGGTGGCCAACACCTCCGCCATCCCGATCACCCGGATCGCCTCCGTGGGCACGCATCCCGAGCGCGTGGTCGGCGTGCACTTCATGAACCCGGTGCCGGCCAAGCCCGTGGTGGAGCTGATCCCCGGCTTCCACACCACGCCGGAGACCCTCCAGCGCACCCGGGAGCTGTTGTCCAGCATGGGCAAGCGCTGGGTGGACGTGAAGGACGCGTCCGGCTTCGTGTCCAACCGGGTGCTGATGCTGACCATCAACGAGGCGGCCTACCTGGTGCACGAGGGCGTGGCCACGGCCGAGTCGGTGGACGAGGTGTTCCGCGGCTGCTTCGGCCACCCGATGGGTCCGCTGGAGACCGCCGACCTGATCGGCGTGGACACCATCCTGTACAGCGTCGAGGTGCTCTACGAGCACTACGCCGACAGCAAGTACCGGCCGTGCCCGCTGCTCAAGCAGATGACCGACGCCGGACTGCACGGCCGCAAGAGCGGTCGTGGCTTCTACACCTACAACGCCTGAGGGGCAGCGACATGGACACGACGGCACGCATTCTCTCCTTCATCACCAACCGCTTCCCGCAGGCGGAGATCACCGACACCGAGGACATCTTCTCGCTGGGCTACATCAACTCCCTGTTCGCCATGGAGCTGGTGATGTTCATCGAGAAGGAGTTCACCGTCACCATCCCCAACGACGAGCTGCGCATCGACAACTTCCGCACCGCCAAGGCGATGACCGAGCTGGTGGACGGCCTGCGGTCCGCGGTCGTCTGAGGAGCGTGACATGACCCAGCAACTGGCCCCCGCCATCGACCGGGCCTATGCACGGTCCTTTGTGGACAGTGAAATCCGGCCGCACGCGGACGCCTGGGACCGGGCCGGGCGGATCCCGGAGGAGCTGCTGGACCGGATCGCCGCCGCCGGCCTGTGGGCCCCGTTCCTGCCGGCCGCGCTCGGCGGCTCGGGCATCGACATGGTGACGCTCGGCGAGATCCACGAGGAGGTCGGCCGCGGCTGCTCGTCGGTGCGCAGCCTGCTCACCGTGCACACCATGCTGTCCTGGGCGCTGCAACGCTTCGGCACCGACGCGCAGATCCAGCAGTGGGGGCCGGAGCTGGCCGCCGGCCGGACGCTCGGCGCGTTCTGCCTGTCCGAGCCGGGCGCCGGCAGCGACACCGCGGCGATCACCACGACCGCGGTGCCGCACAAGGGTGGCTGGCTGCTCAACGGCGTCAAGAAGTGGACCACCAACGGCCAGCGGGCCGACCTGCTCCTGGTGTTCGCCAAGGGGCCGGCCAGCACGATCGCGT
Source organism: Kutzneria sp. (assembly GCA_035492655.1). Lineage (GTDB taxonomy): Bacteria > Actinomycetota > Actinomycetes > Mycobacteriales > Pseudonocardiaceae > Kutzneria. Next base: position 5,600 of record DATJJB010000387.1, read on the forward strand.
TGCTGGTGCCGAGCAGTGCGCCCGGTGTGCTGGTGAACCCGATCGACGACATGCTCGGCACCCGGTCGTCGATGCTGGCCGAGATCGCGTTCTCGGACGTCGAGCTCGGACCCGAGGCCTTGTTGGGGCCCAGCGGTTTCGCTTCCGGCATGGTGCTGACCGGCACGCTGGACCTCGGACGCTACAGCGTGGCCGCCGGCTCGGTCGGCATCATCCAGGCCTGCGTCGACGCCTGTGCCGACTACGCCGCACAGCGCAGGGTCGGCGGCACGCCGTTGCGTGATCTGCCGCTGATCCAGGCGAAGCTGTCGGACATGGTCACCGATGTCCGCGCCGCGCGGCTGTTGCTGGCCGAGGCCGGGCGGCTCAAGGACCGCGGCGACGCCGCCACGATCATGGCCACCTGGATCGCCAAGTACTTCGCCTCCACGGCCGCCGCGCGGCACGCGTCCGAGGCGGTGCAGATCCACGGCGCCAACGGGTGCAGCCCGGAGTTCCCGGTCGGGCGGTTCTACCGGGACGCCAAAGTCATGGAGATCATCGAGGGCAGCACCGAGATCCAGCGGATGACCATCGCTGCCGAGGCCTACCGGAAGTGGGAGCCGTGACCGCTGTACTGGCCAAGCCTGGCCCGAGCAAGTCAGCACAGGGAAAAATCAAATGCGTGGTGTGGGACCTCGACAACACGCTGTGGGACGGCGTGTTGCTGGAGGATGGCGACGTCGCCGTCCGACCGTCCGTTGTGGACCACATCCATCGGCTGGACGCGATGGGCGTGCTGCACTCCGTGGCCAGCAAGAACGACCATGAGGCAGCCATGGCCAAGCTGACCGAGCTGGGCCTGGCCGACATGTTCCTGTTCCCGCAGATCTCGTGGAACGCCAAGTCCTCGTCGATCGAGCGTATCGCGACCAAGCTCAACCTTGGCCTGGACGCCTTCGCCTTCGTCGACGACCAGGAGTTCGAACTGGCCGAGGTCGGGCACGCGCTGCCCACGGTGACCTGTGTGGACAGTGCCGTGATGGATGACGTGCTGGCGCGCCCCGAGTTCCGGCCGCGGTTCGTCACCGACGAGTCGGCCCAGCGGCGCGGCATGTACCAGAGCCAGCTGGCGCGGGACGACATCGAGTCCGACTTCGTCGGCACCAGCGAGGAGTTCCTGGCCAGCCTGGGCATGACGTTCACCATCGCGCCGGCCCGCACCGAGGACCTGCAACGGGCCGAAGAGCTGACCGTGCGCACCAATCAGCTCAACTCGACCGGCCGCACCTATTCCTACGACGAGCTGAACGCGTTGCGGGAGTCGCCCGACCACCTGTTGCTGGTGGCGTCGCTGACCGACCGGTTCGGCTCGTACGGGAAGATCGGCCTGGCCCTGGTCGAGAAGGGCACCCCGGACTGGCAGCTGAACATGATGCTGATGTCGTGCCGCGTGATGTCCCGCGGCGTCGGCACCGTCCTGCTTGGACACATCATGGGGCTGGCCCGCGCGGCCGGCGCCGGGCTGCGGGCCGACTTCGTGGAGACCGGACGCAACCGGATGATGCAGATCACCTACGCCTTCAGCGGTTTCCGCGAGGCGTCCCGCGACGGCAAGCACGTGGTGCTGGCCGCCGACCTGAGCCAGATCCAGCCGCCGCCCGGCTATGTCGTGATGGAGGTGGTGGAGTGACCGCCACCGTCGGTCACAGCCGTTGGCTGCCCTTCAGCGACACGGAGGGCGGCCTTCGGCTGTATTGCCTGCCGCACGCCGGCGGTTCCGCGTCGGCGTTCCGGCCGTGGATCGGCCGGATTCCCGGCGTGAGCGTGCTGCCCGTGCAGTATCCCGGCCGGGAGACCCGTCTCCGCGAGACCCCGCATCACAGCGTCAACGACCTGGCCGCCGAGCTGGCCGAGGCGCTGCTGGCCGACGCCCAGGACGCGCCCTATGCCGTGTACGGCCACAGTTTCGGCGCCCTGACGGCGTTCGAGCTGCTGCACGTGATCCAGGACCTGGGCGGCCCGCTGCCTGTGCACCTCATCGTGTCCGGCTTCAGTGCCCCGCAGACCGAGGACTTCGCCGACGACGCCGTGACCGACGAGGAGATCATCGCCCTGCTGCGCGATCTCGGCGGCACCCCCGAGCAGTACCTCACCGACCGGAGGATCCTGAAGATGATCATGCCGCCGCTCCGGGCCGACCTGACCGCCAAGGTCGCCTACCGCTACATGCCCCGACCCGAGCTGGACGTGCCCATCATGGCCCTTGGCGGCGTCGACGACCAGCAGGCCACGTACGACTCCATGCACGGCTGGGGCGACCAGACGACCGCCGACTTCCACCTGCACCCGTTGCCCGGCGGGCACTTCGCCGTGCTGGAGCAGCCCGAGCAGACGCTGGAGCTGATCAGCCGCGTGCTGCGACCGCACCTGGTGTGACCGGCAACGGAAAACGGCCCGGCGGACTCCGCCGGGCCGTTCCGTCGTGGACGGTTCACACCAGGTGGCTGCGGCCCCAGCCGTGAGCCAGCCGGAAGGTGGCCACCGCGCCGCAGATCAGGCCGATGACCAGGCAGATCAGGCCGGGCTGCAAGGTGCCGGCGACGTCGCCCTGCACGGCTGAGCG
>DATJJB010000388.1:0-12843 GCA_035492655.1 Kutzneria sp.
GCCGATCACGATGCGCAGTCCGGAGGCCGCCTCGTGCCGATCGGGCACCTGGGACCAGGTCATTTCGTACTCCCGTCGTAGTGCTGGGTCATCCCGGGCGCGACAAGCTGCCGGTCGCCGTCGACGACTGTATTAGCTGGGGGTGTTGGCGCCGGCCGACGCAGCGTGAGCACGACCACGCCCGCGGCGGCGACAACCGCGCAGAGCAGGGCGGCTGCGGCCACGATCGGCGGTGTGTCGGTGGCCTCACCGAGCAGCACGACACCGAGCCCGACGGCGACCAACGGGTCGATCACGGTCAGGCAGCCGATGACGACCTCGGGCGGCCCGCTGGCGTAGGCGTGCTGGACGAGCCAGCCGCCGACCAGGATGCCGACCGCGATGCCGGTGACCTCGGGCAGCGGGAACACGCCGCCGTTGGTGAGTTGTTGCAGCGTCGCCCGCATCAGCAGGGACACGTAGCCGAAACTGACGCCGGACGCGGTGGCGAAGGCCAGGCAGCGGGTGGCGCCGGTGTTGAGCGCGCCGATCGCGGCCAGCCCGCCGACCACGCCGACGACCAGCACGGTGGCCCGCAGCTCGACGTCGGCGGCGACCACGGTGGCCTTGGCCTCGGTCGCGGCGAGCAGCACGAACGCGATGGTGCCGACGGTGCTGGCCCCGACCGCGCCGATGGCCACCCGGTCCAGCCGGATGTGCTCGATGCGCACTGACATCACGGTGGTCAGCGCGAACGCGAGGATGCCGATCGGCTGGACCACGGACAGCGGCGCCAGTCCGAGGGCGGTGGCGTGCAGGCCGGCCCCCGCGGCGGCGACGGCGATACCGGCCAGCCAGATCGGCTGTCGGGCCAGTCGCAACAGCGCCGCCAGCCGCAGGCCGCGCTCGTCGGCGCACTCGCTGAGGCCGCCGTGCTGAAGCCTCGCCGACACGGCGTTGCAGCAGGCCCCGAGCACGGCCAGCATGATCGCCAGCGGGATCATCGGGCACCACCCTCGACGAGGCCGTGTGCCGTCCTACCCTGCGCCGTCACGCCTGGAGCCGCCGGGCTCGTGCCCCGCCACAACGCCGCTCCGAGCACGAACAGCAGCGCCATGTCGATACCGAACAGTATACGCTCGGCCAATCCGAGGTAATTCTTGACGAATCCCAGAAATGGCAGCATCTCGGGCTCGTTGATGGCCAGCTGGATGAGCGCGAACGTGCCGAGCACGATTGTGCTTGCCATGGCCAGCCGCAGCACGACCGGGGCGAACCGCTCCCACCCCCGGGTCAGCTGACACCGCCTGGCCAGCAGGAATCCCGCCGCCGACAGGCACGGGAAGAAGAAGATGGCGGCCCACCGGTGCACCGCGCCGGAAAGGGACTGCACACCGTCGGTCGGATCCGTCGGAAAAACCAGCGCCACTGCGAGACCGACACACCAGACCGTGACGAGAACAATGAGAACCGTACCCCGAACAATGCCGGCGCCGGCCAGTCCGACCATGAGTGCGACGGAGCCTATGGTTAACGCGACCAGGCTCGTGTCGAAATACCGGGACCCCTGCTGCGCGAAAACATAGTCGCTGATGGTGTGCTTGATCGGATTGAGCTGCCCGCTGGACTCCAGGTGCAGGTAGACCATCGGGAGCAACGCGGCGACAAAGCTGACGATCGCGAGCAGCGCCCACGTTCGCCGCCCGTCCCTGGCTCGGCCCCCGGCCGCCTGGTCACTCACGGCGTCGATTCTCACCTCATCCGCACACACGGGTCCATGGGGGACACCCCTGGTTCGACGGTGGGGAAAACCCCCGAACCGGCCGGGCCGAACACCACCAGGCGCAGGTGACAGGCCCTCGACAGGCGAGCCTGTTCGGCGAATCCCCGGTCAGCGGCACCGTACCGGCCGGCCGACAGCCCACCGACAGGATCGACCGCGTGGCGTCCCACACTATCGTGTGTGATGCGGATCACATTCAATTTTGGTCACGATCAGGTTTCAGAATGACAGTTGATCTTCGCGTATCTCAGCGTTCTCTCAGTTAATGGGTTATCGCTTTCCTGTCGTGTTCACCGAAGCCCTTGCGGATGTTGGCAGACGGTTTACGCCGCGTTCATCGCGGACCCGCGGCCGAAATAGACGTAAAACGGCGAACACCCCGCCCGGCTGGCTGCCGGGCGGGGTGTCCGCAGGGTGGGCGTCGTGCTGGCTGGCCGCATACGCGGCACGGCGCCCCGAGGTGGCTCGCTACTGGTTGTCGGCCAGGGAGCAGCCCGCCATCGAGACCAGGTTGCCCTGCGGCTGCGGAGCCCTGGCCTGGTTGAACAGGTTGAGGATCTGGTTGATCAGGAACTGCCGGTTGTTCTGCAGCGGGCCCATGATGGAGTTGTTCACGAAGTCCTGCGTCGCCTGGTCGCCGGCCGCCTGCAACCGGTTGTTGGCGTCGTTGAGGAAGTTGTCCATCTGGTCCAGGTCCTGGGTGACCGAGGACTTCACCGACGCCGGGATGGCCGGCATCTTCTGCCGCACGTCCGGGCAGGTCACCTTCTGGTTGGCCGCCGGCTGGCCGCCGTTGTTCTTGCCGCCGCCCGCGTTGCCACCGTTGTTGGCGCCACCGCCGTTGTTGGCGCCACCGTTGTTGCCGCCGCCCTGGGGCTGGTTCACGCACTGCTGGCCGTTGTTGATGCAGCTGACGACGCCGTTCATCTGCTGAGCGCTCATCACGTTCTCGGTGTCGGCGTGGTCGGTCGCCGGGTTGTGCAGCTGCCCGTCGAAACCGTCGACCGCGAACACCGAGCCGTTGGGGATGGCCTGGTACACCAGGTCGTACTCCAGCGCCGGCACCGCCTTGGTGCCCTTGGGGCACTGGCCGTTGGCCTTGGGGAACACGATGTGCGTGCGGTGGTTGGCCGAGTCGGTGTTCTTGCCGTCCCAGCAGGACGCGAACTTCATGATCCGCTCGACCGAGCTGCCCTGCGGGCACACCGGGTACTTGTTGGTCAGCCGGTTCTCGAAGCCGGTGCAGGTCCAGGTGGCCTTGGCGTTGGCAGGACCGTTGGTGACCTCCTTGGCGTCACCCATGATCGACCGCAGGAACTTCGGCGACGCGACCACCTTGCTGGCGCCGCCGCTGGTGAACTTGATCGTCGCCTGGCTCGGCTCGACCAGCCGGCCGATGTTGCCCTTGTCCGGGCCCTGCTGGGTGTTCTGCTTGCCGTTGGCTTCCTGCTTGATCCGGATGACCGGCCAGTAGTACGTGGACTTGTCGCCGTTGGCGCAGGTGGTGCCGCCGGCGTCCAGGCTGCGGTCGTTGGAGCGGGCCGTGGTGGTCCGGTTGCCGACGTAGTCGTGCACGTGCAGGGCCCCGTGGTCGAGGCCCGGCGTGACGATGAAGTTGTCGGAGTTGTGGTGGTTGTTCTGGTTGGTGCCGCAGTCCTCGGTGAAGGTGCCGCTGGCGCCTGCCGTCTTGGTGTTGTTGTTGGGCTGGACCTTCTTGATGTCGATGAAGTCGTTGGCGAACGGGCCGATCTTGTCCGAACCGGGCTTCGGCGCCTTGGCCAGCAGGGCCTGCACGCTCTTCATCTCGGGCGAGTCGCCGGTGGCGGCGAACGAATCGCCCGCGCCGGCTGCGACTGCGATGCCTGCGGCCGATCCGGCGGCCAACACGAGGCCGCCGATCACCGCGGTCAGCCGCATCCCGCGGGACCAGGGCGTCCTAGTTTTTCCGAACACTGATTCTCACCTCGTCATGCGGAGTTGACGACCCTGCGGATGATCATCACGGTGCCCCAGGCCAACGCTCCGATGAGCAGCACGCCGACGAGGACCACGGCCGGGGACGGCCGATCGTCGGTTGGCTGCGTCGTGCTGTTGGACTGCTGGGTCACCTGCGCCGTCGTCGGGGTGGCGCCGCCCTGGCCGGCTGCGCCGGCCTGGGCCTGATCGGTCGTCTGAGGAAGGGCCGGATCGGGAAGCGAGGCCGAGTCCACCAACTTGGTGTCCTCGAGCACGGTCATGTGCTTCATGACCGTGCCGACCGCGCTCTGAGCGAACTGCTTGATCAGATCGTTCTTGGTCCCCGCACGCGCCGCGGCGACTGCCGTGAAAACCTTTCCGTTCCCCTGGCGAGCCAGGTTCACGTAGTCGTGGTCGAAGGTCGCACCCGCCTCGTCGTGCAGCTGCGAGAGCCATCCCTGCTGGTCGGCGTCCGGTTGGCCGGGCAGTTGAACGCCCAGCTTCCCGGCGAGCTGCGCCGCCTGCTGGTTGAGTGCCGTGTCGTCGGCCACCAGGGTCGCCGCGGCGGTGCGAACCACCGCCGCCTGCGCCTGGTTGCGGGCCATGCCACCGGCCTGGATCTCCCACATGGCCGACTGCATGACCATGGTGAGCACGTCCTGGTCGCTCTGGCTGGCGCTCGAGCCGTCGCCCTGATCCCCCGGCGCTGCCGCATGCGCCACCGCCGCCATGATCGGGGACATCATGGCGAGCACGGCGGCCGCGAGCAGCACGAGGATCCGGGCGATCATGACGTGGTCGCCGCCTTCTTGCCGTCGGGACCGATGGCGAACCACATCCCGCCCTGGTTCTGCCCGGTGGTGTCGCCGGGCTTCTGGTCGGGCGCGTACCGGTACAGCGGCTGGCCGCCGAGCGTCATCTGCTTGGTGCCGTCGGAGCGGGTGACCTCGCCGACCAGACCCTGGCCGACGCCCTGCACGGTGACGGAGCCGTCCTGGGCCGACACCGGCTCCCAGGTCAGCGCGCACTCGCCGTCGCAGGTCGCCTTGGGCGGCGACGCCGAGTCGTGGCTGAACATGTAGAGGGTGAAGCCCTGGTCGTCCACCACGACCTTGCCCAGGGTGGTGTTGGCCACGCTGAGCACGGCGTTGTTGACCGGTGTGTCGGCGTCCGTCGTGTACGCCGGGGCAACGGTGGCCTCGGCCGCGGTCGCGGCCTGCGACCCGCCCGAACAGGCGGACAGCAGTGCCAGCGGCAGCAGGCCCAGCGAGGCGACGGCCGTCATCCGGCCACGGCGGTGGCGCAGCTGCACGGTGGCGTCCTTTCGAGCGGGAGAAGGGTCGCCACTAAGTACTCTGCGCGGCCGGATTCGGCTCATTCGTGGATGCAACCGCTCACATTCACAGTTGACCGTGACCGAAAACTACCGAGAGTGCACTTCCCCAAACACGTCCGTGGCATCAAGATGTCTCCCGTGGTGCGGTACCGGATGACCAGACGCGACCAGCCCGTGGCGGCCAACGCCGCCGGCGGGGACTCGACGCTGGTCACCGCCCTCTACCAGGAACATCGCGGCGCGCTGTTCGGCCATGTGCTCCGGTTGACCGGCGGCGACCAGCAGTGGGCCGAGGACGTGGTGCAGGAGACCCTGTTCCGGGCCTGGCGCAACGCCGACAAGCTCGACGACGCCCCCGGCCTGCTCCGGGCGTGGCTGTTCACCGTCGCGCGCCGAATCGTGATCGACGGCCGGCGGAGCAAGGGCGCCCGGCCGCCGGAGACCGAGGCCGGGCCGCTGGAGATGGTGGCGGTGCCCGACGGCACGGACAAGGCGCTGTCGGCCATGGTGGTGGCCGAGGCGTTGCGCAGCCTGTCGCCCGAGCACCGCGAGGCTATCCTGCAGACATACCTCAAGGACCGGACCGTGAACGAGGCGGCCGAGGTCCTCGGGGTGCCGCCGGGCACGGTGAAGAGCCGGGTGTACTACGCACTGCGGGCCCTGCGGCGAGCCTTGCAGGATCGGGGGATGACCACATGACATCGCCGACCGACCACGTGGACGTCGCGGCTTACGTGCTGGGGGCACTGGACGAGTCGGAGAACGCCCTCTTCGAGCGCCACCTGGCCACCTGTCCGCGCTGCCAGGCGGAGCTGGACGAGCTGTCCGGCCTGCCGTCGCTGCTGGACCAGGTCCGCGGCAGCGGCCTGCTGGCCGACCTGCTGGGCGACGACCTGCCCGGACCTTCACGCGGCAACATCGCGCCCGGCACCGGCCTGAGCACTCCCCCGCCGATGCTGGGCAACAGCGGGGCCTTCCCGACCGCCGGCGGCGCCTTCCCGGGCAACGCGAACCCGTTCCCCAGCGGCCCGCCCGCGCCGCCACGGCACAGCTCCCGTTCGCAGTTGGGCGGCATGCCCGACCTGTCGGACTTCCGCCCGGCGCCGCAGTTGCCGTCGCCGCCGCGGACGGAGGACAAGGTCCTCCAGGGCGTGATGGTGAACATCGCCGACGCCCGACGGAAGCGCAAGCGCACCTTCGTGCTGGCCGCGGCCGCCGCGGCCGTGCTGATCGTCGGCGGTCCGCTGCTCGCCCTCGGCGTGACCGGCGCGTTCGGCGGCGGGCCCGCGGAGACCATCCAGGCCAGCAGCGGCCCGGTGACCGCCAAGGTCGGCCTGACCGGCGACGACCACGGCACCGCGGTGTCGTTCGAGCTGACCGGGGTGAAGGGTCCGCTGGACTGCACGCTCTACGCCGTGTCCAAGGACGGCAAGACCCGCCGCGCGGTGAGCAGCTGGACCGTGGACGCCAAGGGCTACGGCAACGACCAGAACCCCGACTCGCTGCGCATCGACGGCAACGTCGCGATCGCCCGGGCGGATCTGGGCAAGCTGGAGTTCGCCCGCGAGGGCGGGCCGGACATCCTCGACATCAACGTCTGAGCAGGTGCCGCCAGCGGAAGTTGGCACTGCGTAAACGTCTGTGGCGCACGGCTTCGGCCGTGCGCCACAGAGTGATAACGATGATCTTCCGGTCAGCCCAGCAGGGCGTCACCGAGCGTGACTCCGTTGGGGGAGCCCCAGCCGGTGGCCATGTCGAACCCCGAACCGGCCTGATAGAAGCGGTTGTCGCCGACTGTCACGTCGTTGACAGCGACACCGCTCAGTGCGTACAGCTTCGGGTTGAGTTGGCCGATGCGCAGCTTGCCCAGGATGCCGGCGCGTTGGTTGATCAGCGTCAGGTACGAGGCCCACAGCGGGGCCGCCGCGCTGGTGCCGCCGTTGCGGCCCCAGGCGCCCTGGATGTAGACGGAGTACTCGCCGCCGGAGGCCGCCGCCGACACGTCCGGCACCTGCCGCTTGCCGTCACCGGTCTGCCACAGCGGCTTGTCGAACACCATCGACTGCCCGCCGCCGCCGGCCCAGCCGCCGCCCTGGTTCCAGGTCGTCTCCGAGGCCCGCGTGCCGTCGGTGTTCAGGGTCAGCTTCGTGCCGCCGACGCTGGTCACGTACGGGTTGGAGCCGGGGAAGTCCACCGCCAGGTCGGCCGCGTGCTGGGTGTTGGCGTCCCGCTCGCAGTCGTAGGCGCCGGCGTCGCCGCCGGCCGCGAAGAAGGTCATGCCCTGCGCCGCGGCCTGCTTGGCCACCGCGTCGACCGCCTGCATCGAGGCCAGGCTGCGGTCGTACTCGCACAGGCCCCAGCTCGACGACACCACCGGCACGTTGTCGGCGACCAGTGCGTTCCACAGGTCCACTTCGGCCGCCGTGGTGTTCGGCGCGGTGTAGACGACGAGGTTCGCCTTGGGCACGATCGCGTGCGCCACCTCGATGTCCAGCTCCACCTCGGCCTGCGCCGAGTCGCCGTCGGTGTTGCCGCCGTCGATGTTCTTCACGGTCGGCGGCGCGGTCGGCAGGTTGTACTGGTGGTCGAAGGTGTCGATGTTGGCCTGGTCGAACTTGCCGTACTCGAACAGCGCAAGGGTCTGGCCGCTGCCGTCGGCGTCCAAACCGGACAATCCGTAAGCTGAGCGCAACTCGGACGGCGTGTAGCCACCGCCCGGACCACTGCCGACCTTGGGGCCGGACACCTCGGCCGTGTGCCGCTGCGGCACGTAGTGCTCGTCGAGGCCGGTCACCCCGCTGACCAGCGAGGCCAGCGTGGTCGGCACCTTCGGCGTGGAGTCGGCGGCGGCGAAGTCGCGGCCGAGGCCGGCGTCGTGCCAGCGGGCCAGCGAAGTGCTGAACGCGGCGCCCAGCTGGTCGGCGGTGCCGGTGGCGTCCACCGTGAGCCGGTTGGCGCTGACGCCCGTGACCTTCAGCCCCCGTGAGCGCAGATAGTCGGTGACGCGGTTCACATCGGCCTGGGTCGGTCCGAAACGATCCCGAAACTGTTGCGGCGTAACGTACTTGGCACGGCCCTTGGCCTGGTCGACGAGCAGTCGGTCCAGTTCGGACTGGTTCCGCAACTTCAGGCTGACCGCGACGGAAAGGCTTTGCGACCCGGGTAACGCCCCGGTTCTCACCGCTCTGTCCAGGCCCGGCACGACGCTCGCGACCAGCGGCGAGAACGCCGGAGTCGGCTGGGCCAGCGCGGGCACCCCCACGCTGACCAGCGACAAGGGGACTGCGGTGAGGATCGCGACCATGGTGTGGCGGGACAGGGCCACGTGCACTCCTTCGAGTGGTATCGATCACTCAGCGCCCCTAAAATAGACCAGTCCGACGCAGGCACTGAGCGAACGGGTGGAATTGCCCGTTCGGAGTGCGCAGTGTCGCGTACGGACCGTCGCCGCTTGGGAGGTACCCCGCGTGACCCGCACCTTCGCCACCGCACTGGACCTCGGCGCCACCCCGGAGCACGAGGAAGAGCTGGCCGAGGTGCTCCGCAGAGGGCCGTTCCACCTCGCGCTGCAGGCCGCCATCGCGGCCAGCGGGCTCAGCCTGGAGACCATCCAGCGCCGGCTGCAGGCCCGTGGGCACGAGGTCAGCGTGGCCAGCCTCAGCTACTGGCAGCGGGGCCGCAGCCGGCCCGAGCGGGCCAGCTCGCTGGAGACCGTGCGCAGCCTGGACACCGTGCTCGGGCTGCCGGCCGGCTCGCTGATGAGCCTGCTCGGGCCGGCCCGGCCGCGGGGCCGGTGGGCCAACCACGTGCCCGGCTCCGTCGGGTACGCCGAGCTCGGGCACAGCGACCGCACGATGCAGATGCTGTCCGACACCATCGACCCCGAGACCAACCAGCGGCTGGAGACGCTCAGCCACCACCAGGACCTCTACCTGGACGAGGACGGCCGCGGGTATCGGATGGCCGTGCGGCGGGTGCTGCGGGCCCGGGCCGACGGGGCCGACCGGATGCTGGTGATGAACGTCGGCGACGACCCCGAGGCCGGCAGCCCGGTGTTCACCGCAGGCGTCAACTGCGTGCTCGGGCGGACCGTGTACGACGCCGAGGAGGACGTCACCGCCGCCGAGCTGCTGTTCCACCGCAAGCTGGCGCTGGGCGAGACCTACCTGGCCGAGTACGAGATCAGCGGCGTCAATCCGAAGGTGCGCACCACCGAGCTGACCCTGGGTTTCCGGCAGCCGACCCGGGAATGTGTGCTCCAGGTCGTCTTCCACCCCGACGCCGTGCCCGCGCGCTGCTATCCCGTCTGGCAGCCCCAGGCCAAGCCGGCGGCCACCGGCCGGCGCAACCGCCGCGAGGAGGCCGAGCAGCGCATCGAGCCCAACGGCAGCGTGCACGTCGCCCTGGTCGACATCCCGGCCGGTATGTACGGATTGCGCTGGGAGTGGGAGTAAGGCCAAGGACCCACGTCCGGGTGGCTACCGGTCGCGTCCGGTAGCCGATCTTCCCGACCGGGTATAGAACCGGTGCGGGCCGGTCGGCAACCTTCCCCGCTATGTCACGTCTTGGCAACGGGGGCGCGGCGTGGCCCCGGACATGGGGAAGGGGCAGGTGTGAACGACCGGTACCGGTACAGCGGCTCGTACCGCCGCCCGGCACGCCCGCGCAACGGCCTGCGCAACGCCAAGATCGCCGTGACCATGGCGTCGGCCCTGACCCTGGTGCTGACCTGGTTCGGCTGGACCCAGCTGCAGCAGATCAACAGCGGCCTGACCACCGCCGACGTCATCGAGTCCGGCACCAGCACCGAGTCGCCGGCGGACGGCTCCGAGGACATCCTGCTGGTCGGCATGGACTCGCGCACCGACGCGCAGGGCAACCCGCTGTCGCCGGACCTGCTGGCCCAGCTGCACGCCGGCGGCGACGACGGCGAGTCCAACACCGACACGATGATCCTGGTGCACATCCCCAACGGCGGCGCCCGGGCCACCGCGATCTCCATTCCGCGCGACTCGTACGTCGACATCGCCGGCGGCCACGGCGCCCATAAGATCAACTCGGCCTTCGCCTGGGGCAAGAACGCCGTGCTCGGCAGCCTGCGGCAGCAGGGCTTGTCCGGGGCGCAGCTGGAGGTCCGGTCCAACCAGGAGGGCGCCAAGACCGCCATCCGCACTGTGCAGGACCTCACCGGCGTCACCATCGACCACTACGCCCAGATCAACCTGGGCGGGTTCTACGACATCACCCAGGCCATCGGCGGCGTGCAGGTGTGCCTGCGCAATCCCGTCGACGACGACTTCTCCGGCGCGCACTTCGGGGCCGGCGAGCAGACCGTGTCCGGGGCGTCCGCGCTGTCCTTCGTCCGGCAACGGCACGGGCTGCCCGAGGGGGACCTGGACCGGATCCGCCGGCAGCAGGCGTTCATGGCCGGTATGGCGCAGAAGGTGCTGTCCGCCGGGACCCTGACCGATCCCGGCAAGCTGGCCGCGCTGGCCGACGCCGTCAAGAAGTCCGTGGTGCTCGACCAGGGCTGGGACCTCGTCGGCTTCGCCCAGCAGCTGCGCGGGCTGACCGGCGGCAGCACCCAGTTCAGCACCATTCCCATCGAGGCCATCTCGTACGAGACGCCGCAGGACGGCGACGCCGTCAAGGTCGACCCGTTCAAGGTGCGCAGCTTCGTGCGGGGGCTCACCGAGACCACCACCACGAAGGCGCCGCCCGCGATCACCGTGGACGTGCTCAACGGGGCCGGAGTCGCCGGGTTGGCCGGGCGGACCATGGACCTGCTCGCGGCCAAGGGCTACGGGCGTGGCGACACCGGCAACACCGCTACGCGGTCGTCCACCCTGGTCACCTACGGCACCGACGGCGAAGCCGACGCGCGCAAGGTCGCCGCGGACCTCGGGTCCGGCGTCGCCATCTCCCAGGAACCCAGCCTGGCCGGTGGCCATGTCGAGGTCTACCTGGGCAGCGACTATCGCGGGCCCGGGGCCCAGGGGTGGGCCGGCGTTGGTCAGCTCGCGCTGAACGGCTCGGCCCTGCGGGCCGCTCCTACCACCGCTTCCGACGCGCCGATCACGGCGGACGGCGTCACCTGCGTGAACTGACGCGCAGGCTCAGGACTGGACGTTGCCCTGCTGGGTCGTGTTGTGCTGCTGGGCGCCTGGCTGCTGCGGAGCCGGGTTGAGCTGCTGGGGCGGAGCCGGCGGGGCCGTGTCCTCGGCCTTGCCGTCCTTCGCGCCCATCTCAGCCTTGAAGATCCGCAACGACTGCCCGATCCCGCGAGCCGCGGACGGCAGTTTCTTCGCGCCGAACAGCACCACGATCACCAGAAGGATGATGACCAGGTGCGTTGGGGTGAAAAAGTTGAATGGCATCGCCATCCAGCCTAACTCACGCCCGGGCCGGAACAAGCCCGCCAACCGGCCGTGCACCAAGTTGTCCACATCCGGCCATCCGCCGACCCGGCCCGCTCACCGCGCTCCGGCACCCACCGGCCTCCCCCACCGGCCCGGTAGCTCCCACCCTTGCCGCCCTTGACCCGTTCGGGTGACACCCTCGTCTGAAAAGTTCTCGGAAAACCGCGTAATGAACCGCTCCGTACGCGCTCTCACCTTCGTGCGGATCGACGCGATGACATACCAGCGCGTGCTCGGCGACGAGCTACGCAAGCTGCGCAAGCAACGCGGCTGGACCAGGAAGGTGCTGCAGGGCAGGCTGCAGACCGAGGTCTCGCTGCAGACGCTGGCCACCTACGAACTGGGCACCAGGCAGTGCTCGGTGGTCCGGCTGGCCGAGATCTGCCTGGCCCTCGAAGCCCTGCCGCACGACCTGCTGGCCCGCGTGCACGGCCGGATCTTCACCGACACCCCGGGCGAGCACATCCGCCTTGAGCTGTCCCGCGTGGTCGAGGACGGCCAACCGGAGCTCCTCCCGCTGCGCCGCTGGGCCCGCGACCGCCTGCGCGCCGCCGGCGCCCGGACCGGCGAGGTCCAGCTCGACCTGCCCGCCCTGGAACAACTGGCCGAGCTCTGCGGGGTCGACACCGTCGACCTGATGGGGCGGCTGCGCCAGGTCATGACCCGCTGACCGGTCGCCGTCTCCCCGGCGACCGGTCAGCACCGAGTTTCTGACGCCCCGCCCCAGCCACCCGCCGCACTCGCGTCACCCTGCGATCCGCACCGTGACGGGTGGCCCTCGGATTTCGAGGGGACGGCCGGCGTCAGGTCAGGCCCCGCGTGTCCCACCACGCGAGGAATCACGCGTGTCCCACCACGCGAGAAGCCGGCCGTGGACCCCACCACGGCCGGCTTCGTTGTGGGAGACCGATACCCCGATGACCCGTCTCCCGGTTCGCACCCCAGTCACTACAGCGGGCGGTTACAGCCCCGGGTCAGCCCACCGGTGTGGCGGCGCGAGTCGCCGCCAGCAGCTCGTAGTCGGCGAGCTCGACCTTCCTGGTCCGCAGCACGTACTGCCAGACGAAACCGGGCCACACCGTGCGGTTCACGCCGGCCGAGTCCAGGTACCAACTCGTGCAGCCGCCCACGCTCCAGACGCCCTTGCGCAACTTGCGCTGGATCTCCAGGTTGAACTTGCGCTGCGGCGCCGGCCGGACGTCCATGGCGGCGACGTCGTGGGTGGCGAGCAGCCCGAGGCACTGGAGCACGTACCGGGCCTGGGCCTCGATCATCAGCACCACCGAGTTGTGGCCGAGACCGGTGTTGGGGCCGAGCAGGAAGAACAGGTTGGGGAAGCCGGAGACGCCGATGCCCAGGTAGGTCTCCAG
>DATJJB010000389.1:0-3323 GCA_035492655.1 Kutzneria sp.
GCGGCCACCGCGGCGGTGGGGATGAGGAAGGCGCGGCCGTCGAACGTGGCCCCGGTCGGCGGGGTGACCAGGGCGATCAGCGCGCTGAAGACCATCACCCAGAACCGGAAGCGGCGGCTGCACTTGGCCGTGGCCAGCGGAATGATCGCCCACAGCGGGTACCAGGGCTGCACCACCGGGCCGAGCACGTTGAACCAGACCAGGAACAGGCCGAGCCCGGCCATCGCCGACAGGTGGCCGCGGTAGGACCGCCAGAGCAGGAACACGCCGGAGCAGGCGAAGCCGACCCAGCCGATCGCCCGTGCCGTGCCGACGGTGGCGTCGATGTGCTGGCCCAGCTGGAACAGGATGCCGAGGCCGACGCCGCCCAGCGCGACCAGCGAGACCGGGGACAGCCAGGTGATGATGATCGTGCCGCCGTTGAGCGTCTTGAGCCAGCCCCAGCCGAGGCCGCTGGCGACGGTGATCAGCGTCATCACGGCCACGCCGACCACCAGCATCGCGCCGGCCGCCTTGAGCAGCTGGGGCAGGCCGCCGCCCCGGCGCCGGGCGATCATCACGCCGACGAAGCCCAGCGCGACCAGCGCCAGGATCTTGACGCCGCCGCCCATGGTGATCAGGGTCGCGCCGGCCAGGATGCCGACGATCTCCTCCCGGGACCAGGGCGGTATCCGGTCGCCGGGGGCGATCTTGGGCAGCTTGCTGATCGCGACCTGGAAACCGGCCAGCATCAGGCCGATGGCCAGTGCCTCGTTGTGCACGCCGACGACCAGGTGGAAGATCACCAGCGGGTTGGCCGCGCCGAGCCAGATGGCCGACACCGGCGGCACGTGGAAGCGGCGGGCCAGCCGGGGCAGTGCCCACACGATCAGGCCCAGCCCGATCAGCGCGAGCACCCGCTCCAACAGGATGCCGACCACGATGTTGTCGCCGGCGATGCCGGTGATGGCCCGGCCGACCGTGAGGAACAGCGGTCCGTACGGGGAGGGCGTGTCCCGCCACAGCGTCGGCACGTTGCGGGCCAGCAGGTTGTCCGGGCCCAGCGCCTGGGCCGCGCCGACCGTGTACGGGTCGAGGCCGTGCGACACCACCGAGCTCTGCGCCAGGTAGCTGTAGACGTCCTGGCTGAACATCGGCGGCACCAGGATCAGCGGGATCGTCCACATCACCAACGTGCGGTCCATCTGCGCCCGGGACAGCACGCGCGGACGGCCCGGCCAGACCAGCCGGCCCAGCCACACCCAGGCCAGCACCATCATCAGCATGCCGGAGAAGGCGCTGGCCATGGCCACCGTCGGGATGCGGGCGAACACACCGAGGATGGGCGTGTCCAGCAGCGGGTTGATCGTCGGCGACGCGCCGGCGCCGAGGCCGCCGCAGGCCAGCAGCAGCGAGCCGATGGTGCCGAAGCGTCGGATCACCTGGAGCTGGCCGCGCTCGGTGCGGTCCAGCCGCAGTGGCGTGGCGTCCGTCGGGATCGACCCGGCCGGCGCGGTCTCGCCGACCGACCCGGTCACCAGCTCGCGGATCCTGACCGCCGAGCCGGCCCGCAGCTCTCGCAGTTTGGCGGCCAACACCCCGGCAGCCTACCGAGGCCCCGGTGAACTGCCCCTGAAGCCCCACACCCCGCCTTTCGCCACATGCGCTTCCTATGTGGCATCAGGCGCCACATAGGAAGCGCATGTGGCATCCGAGGGGGTGCGTCACCAGGATGGGTGTGAAGCGAGTCACTAAGCGTGGTGCTAGGCGGTCCCCCACTTTGCCGTACCGATCGAAATAGGCAACACTTGTGTTGTGAAAAACGTCGGGAGCGATCAGGAGCTGGCCGTGGCATCGCCGCAGCCGGCCGACGGCCGCACCCGGCAGGCGGTGGCCCGGCTGCTGCTCGAACGGGGACCGGTCACCACGGCCGACGTCGCCGACGAGCTGGGGCTGAGCCATGTCGCCGTGCGCCGGCACCTGGACGCGCTGCTCGCCGACGGCGAGGCGACCACCAGGGACGCGCCGTCGCGTGGCCGCAGGGGGCGGGGCCGGCCGGCCAAGCTCTTCCTGCTCACCGAGACGGGCCGGTCCCGCTTCGGGCACGCGTACGACGACCTGGCGGTGGCCGCGCTGCGCTTCCTGGCCGAGAACGGCGGGGAGCAGGCGGTCAAGGCGTTCGCCGAGCGCAGGGTCGAAGCCATGATCGAACGGCATCGGGAGGCCGTGACGGAGCCGGCGCAGCCG
Organism: Kutzneria sp.; assembly: GCA_035492655.1. Taxonomy (GTDB): domain Bacteria; phylum Actinomycetota; class Actinomycetes; order Mycobacteriales; family Pseudonocardiaceae; genus Kutzneria. The sequence goes on from DATJJB010000389.1 coordinate 2,227, forward strand.
GCGGAGCGGGCCAAGGCCCTCGCCGCCGCGCTCACCCGCGAGGGCTACGCTTCGTCGTCACGGCACGTCGGCGCCGGGGAGCAGTTGTGTCAGCACCACTGCCCGGTGGCGCACGTCGCGGCCGAGTTCCCGCAGCTGTGTGAGGCCGAGACGACGGCGTTCGCCGCCATGCTCGGGGTACACGTGCAGCGGCTCGCGACGATCGCCCGCGGTGACGCAGCGTGCACGACCCACGTGCCCCTGTTGCCGACCCAAGGCCAAGGCAAGACCCCGAACAGCACACCACCCACCCCGGACGGAGGGGAACTCGCATGACTGCCGCTGCCGAGCAGCGCACGCCCACCACGCCGCAGGCCGAGCCGTTGACCCAGGAAGAGACCCTGGCGACGATCGGAACCTACGAGTACGGCTGGGCCGACTCCGACGCTGCGGGCGCGAGCGCTCGCCGAGGCCTCAACGAGGACGTCGTCCGGGACATCTCGGCCAAGAAGAGCGAGCCCGAGTGGATGCTCGAGCACCGCCTCAAGGGCCTCAAGCTGTTCGAGCGCAAGCCCATGCCGAACTGGGGCTCCGACCTCTCCGGCATCGACTTCGACAACATCAAGTACTTCGTGCGCTCCACCGAGAAGCAGGCCGCTTCCTGGGAGGACCTGCCCGAGGACATCAAGAACACCTACGACAAGCTGGGCATCCCGGAGGCGGAGAAGCAGCGCCTGGTCGCCGGGGTCGCCGCCCAGTACGAGTCCGAGGTGGTCTACCACCAGATCAACGAGGAGCTGGCCGCCCAGGGCGTCATCTTCCTGGACACCGACACCGGTCTCAAGGAGCACCCGGAGCTCTTCGAGGAGTACTTCGGCTCGGTGATCCCGTCCGGTGACAACAAGTTCTCCGCGCTGAACTCGGCGGTGTGGTCCGGCGGCTCGTTCATCTACGTCCCCAAGGGCGTGCACGTCGAGATCCCGCTGCAGGCCTACTTCCGGATCAACACCGAGAACATGGGCCAGTTCGAGCGCACGCTGATCATCGTCGACGAGGGCGCGTACGTGCACTACGTCGAGGGCTGCACCGCGCCGATCTACTCCTCCGACTCGCTGCAC
>DATJJB010000390.1:0-24507 GCA_035492655.1 Kutzneria sp.
CTTGGTGAACGTGGTGGCGCGGGGGAAGCCGAGGCGCTGGCCGACGGAGGCGGCGGTCAGGTCGGTGTGGATGAGCAATCGCTTGGCCTCCAACAGGATCCGGTCGTCGATGAAGCGCTTGGCGCCGACGCCGACGGCGGCCTGGCTGGCCCGGGTCAAGGTGCGCACGCTGTAGCCGAGCTGGGCGGCGTAGTCCAGGACACGGTGGGTGCCCGTCGGCGCCGACCAGGCCCGGGAGGTCCTTGACGACCTAACGGCGTGGTGGCACTGAGTACAGGGCGCGGGCGTTGATCCTTGAGGCCAACGCATCCGTGCTGTCGAAAGCCTGATCAGCGTTGCCGTACAAGGGAAGTGCCCGGATCTCCGGGTCGGCGATGGTGGCGGACAGCGCGTCCGCGAAACGTTCGGCGTGCAGGACCTGGTACGGGCGCGTGTGATACGGCCGAGTGGCGGGGTCGACAGGTTTGGTGAGGCCGAGGTCGTTGTGCAGCAAGGCAACCGCCCGATAGGCAGCGGCGAGGTGGTCCTCGCGGGTGTGCCGGTCGGTGGCGGCCAACGCTCCGCGCAACAAAGGCGTCAGTGTTGGGGCGCAAGGCAACTGGGCGAAGGCGCTGCCGAGCCACTTGCTGTACGGGGCATAGCGGCGGGACATCAGGAAACACAGACGCATGACGTCGCGGACCTGGCGGGCGGCGACCACGGCGGAGCCGAGTTCGTCGCCGACCTCGCCGCAGCGGCCGACGAAGGCCTCCTCCTGGCTGAGGCGTTTCCACTGACAGGCCAACAGATAACGCCAGACCTCGTCGGGATACCAGGCCAGCGCGGACCGGGCCGCGGTCAGATCGCCGAGATCGTCGTGGAACACCGCCCCGGCGGTGACCTCGGCCAAGCCCTGCGCCGACGTGGCCAGCCAGTCGAAGACAGTGATGCCGGCCAACGGATCGAAGCCGAGGTGACCACGGAGCCACTCCCCCAGCCGAAACGCCTCGACCGGCACCGAATCGGGATCCGGCACGAAGATCTGGACGAACGGCCCCCAGTCGTGGTCGCGGGACCGGTCGGTGTCGAAGCCGAGCACCTCGGAACCGGGGCCGATCCGGGCGGCGGCATGGGGAATGCCGACCAGCTGCGGCCTGAGCACATCCAGGTAGTAGGCGCGGGACTCGGCCAGACCGGTCACGGCTTGCGGACCTCGATGAGGAAACGCTGCGTGTGCGCGACGAACGGCCCCTCGGCCTGGATACGCTCATGCAACGCCCGCAGCTGCGGCAGGTAACCGTCCACAGTGAACCCCGGCACGATCCAGACCACCTTGCGCAGGAAGTGCACCACGGCCCCGATGTCGAAGAACTCGGCCCGCAGTGACTCCGGCCGCAAGGTGACGAGCTCCAGACCCGCCGCCGCGGCCTGCTCGGCGGCCAACTCCGGATCACGGGAACGGTCCATCTCGAACGGCCCGAGGAAGGCCTCGGACACCTCGTGCATGGAACCGGAGCCGACCTGCTGCGACAGGTAGGTGCCGCCGGGCGTGAGCACCCGGGCGATCTCGTCCCAGCGGACCTCGGTGGGATGGCGGCTGACGACCAGCTCGAACGAGCCGTCGGCGAAGGGCAGCGGATCAAGGTTGCCGGCCTCGACGACCTCGACGCCGCGCGGCTCCAGCAGCCGACGGGCCACGGCCAGACTCGGCGGCCAGCCCTCGGTGACGGCGGTGCGCGGCGGCAGCTGCGCGACGGTGTCGAGCACCTCGCCGCCGCCGGTCTGAACGTCCAAAACGGACTGGACGTCCGCCATCCTGGCGGCGATCAGCTTGGCGTAGCCCCAGGACGGGCGCTGCTCGGTCGCCCGGCCCTCGAACCAGGAGAAGTCCCAGCCGTCGACCGGCACGGCCGCGCCCTCGGCGACGAGCTCAGCGAAAGTGGCCACGACCGCCAGCCTCCCAGGCCGGGCAAGTCGTTTTTCCCCGATCGGGTGGTATTCGGCCGATGTGGACGGTCAGCGGGTATCCGGATCAGCGGGAAGTCAGACACTGGGAGGTCAACCGTGTTCAAGCAGCTTTGCGCCGCCGTGGTGGCCGGCGCCGTGCTCGCGGCCGTCGGCTTCACCGTCGCCGACGCCGCGCCGGCCGACAATCACACCAACGCCGAGCAGATCAGCCGGCTCCAGGCCCGGTTGGACACCGCGGCCCGCAACCGGGACTCGGCCGCTGTCCGGTCCGCGGCCGACGACCTGGTGCCGGTGCTCGCGGCCGTGCACCAGGATCTCGACCGCGGCGTCGCGCCACGCACCGCCGCCGATCCGCTGGCCGCGACCGAGCGGCAGAACGCCGAACTGCGGACGGCGTTGGCGCAGAAGGACGACATCTTCGACTCGATCAAGCAGATGGTGCAGAAGCTGATCGACCAGATCAAGCAGCTGTTGCAGCAGTTGCTGGGCGGCAACACCTCGCCGACCAAGCCGACCAGCCCCACCGCGCCGACCGCGCCCGGCGGAGCCCCGGCCCCACCGGCGCCCATCGGCTGACCCACGTGAGTGGCTCACTTGGCTTCCAGCGCCAAGTGAGCCACTCAGGGGGTGGTCAGTTGGGCTGGTCGCCGTGGGTCAGGGTCTCCCAGGCGACGAACAGGATGTTGTCCCCGGCGGGACGGTTGTTCAGCACCAGCGTCTTGGTGTTGGCCATGACGTTGCCCAGCCGGTTGCCCAGGGCGTTGTAGCCGACCTCGGTCACCGGGCCGAGGCCCTTCTTCACCGAGCCGCCGCACAGCCAGCTCGGCACGGCCGCGCCGAGCTCGTACTGGGCCTGGAAACCGAGGGCGTAGCGCAGCCGGGTGCCGATGTCCCCGGTGTACAGGTCGGTGCCCTGGATCCGGGAGGTCTCGGCGACGTCCGAGATGGACGCGATGCCGTAGCCGGTGTGCGTGAAGTCGCGGCAGGTCTCCTGGGTCAGGCCGTTGACGAAGGTGCGCTGGCCCTGCCAGTAGCTGATGATCGCGGACTTGCTGGTCGGCCCGCCGGGCACGGTCCTGGGCAGCGCGCCGTCGGTGGTCAGGTACACGTACGCCGGCACGCGCAGCAGGTACTTGGCCATCGCCTTGTCGTACGACGTCTTGTCGTCGAGGAAGACCGAGATGCCGACCGCGGCCTCCATCATGACCAGTTCCCAGTTGCCGTTGCTGTTGCTGCCCTTGAGCAGCGTCGGCAGGTAGACGTTGCGCAGCATGGTCTGGAACCGGCCCATGTTGGCCCAGCCGCCGCTGTAGGTGTAGCGGATGATCTCCGCCGCGCGCGGCCACGCCGAGCCGGCCCAGCCGGTCTGCAGCGGGGCGTTGCTGTTGGTGTGACTGGTGATCACCGCGGACCAGGCGTCCATCAGCGAGATGGCCTTCTTGGCGTACATGGCGTTCTGGGTGATGTACCAGGCCAACGCGTTGCCGTAGGCGGCCAGCGCGTCCTGGCGCTCGTCGGTGCAGCCGTAGTTGGGGTTGGAGATCGGGCCGCATTCCACGACCGAGCGCGGGTGCGGGGCCCGGCTCTGCGACAGCAGCCCGTCCCGCATCATCGCCTGGTACGCCGAGGTCCGCGGCTGCGCGCCGGCATTGACCTGGGACCGGATGTAGTCGAGTTGAGCACGGCTGACCAGCACGCCGGGATGGACGAATGCGGCCGGCGCCGCGCCCGCTTGCTGGCTGGCGGATCCGACGACCAGCAGGGACGCGAGCATCGAGAGAACCACGAGCAGGGGTGTGGACACTCGTTTCGACATGACACTCCTCGGATGGCGGCGGTGCCTGACCGAGAACTTGCAGGGGAATGTCAGTCTTAGAGGTCCAGACCACTTGTGTCAATCTTGCGCGGACTCTTTCCGGAAAACCCAGAACCGAGCGCCCACATATGTGAACACGCCGACACAACAGGCGGTGGCGACCCGCGCGACCATGGCCGGCAGGCCGGCCTCGTGCAGCAACTCCGTGACCTCGAGGGTGAAGCCGAAATCGAGTGCCATCACCACCGCGTAACGCAGCAGCTGGCCGCCGACCGGCGCGTGCGAGCGGAAGTTCATGGTCCGGTTCAGCACGTAGTTGAGGCCGAAGGCGGTGAGATAACCGAGGCCGACGCAGACCTGGAACGGCAGCGCGGTCCAGTGCAGCAGCGCGGCCAGCATGGCCATGTCGAACAGGAAGGTGAAGGTGCCGAGGATCGCGAACCCCACGAACTCGGGCGTGATGAAGCGCAGCGACGGCGGCAGCTTGGTCGCCCACGAGGTGAGCGCGATGCCGATTCGCTCCGCGCGCGTCTGCGTCCGGGGCGTGGTGGTCTCAGTGGGCACGCCCTCCATACTGCCAAGCCGGCCACCGGCATTGCTCGTGGTTCGCCAACAGTTCAGCGACTGGACCCGCTCATCCGCTCCACGTCGGCCGCGCTCAGCCGCGGATCCGGCGCCACCGTGCGTACCGCGGAACGCGTGCGGGCGGCCTCGGTGATGCCGGCCGCCAGGCCCAGCGTGCGGGCCGCGAGCAGCGCGGCCCCCACGGCGGCCGGCGGCTCGTCAGGGGCGATCTCCACCGGCACGCCCAGCGCCGCGGCGACGACCTCGGCCGCCATCGGCACCTTCAGCACGGCCGGGTCGACGCGCACCCGCTCGATCCGCGCGCCGGCGGCAGTGAGCGCCTCCCCCGCCGCTACGAGCAGCCGTCCAAGGCCGTCGATGCGTACGGCCGGCGGTGTGTGGCCGTCGCTCAGGTCGACGCCCACGGCCCACACGCCGTCGGCGAGCCGCTGCGTGAACAACACGTCGTCGGCCACGGGCTGCGGGCTCAGCACCGCCAGCACCAGCCGCGAACCGAGCCACAGCGCCGCCGTGCCGGGCTCCGTGACGCCCAGGCCCAGCGCCGCCAGCGGCAGCCCGGCCCCGCCGACGACCAGCGGCAGCAGGGCTGGCAGCGCCAGCAGCTGGGCCGCCTCGGTGACCAGCGGCACCTGGTCGGTCGGGTCGACCAGCGGCGGCAGCTGCGCGGTGCCGATACCGGCCAACTCCAGCGCCGGCGCCGACCACTCGGGCTCGGCCACCGCCAGCAGACCGCCGGCAGAGGCACAGGAGGTGTCGGAAAGCACGCGGGCCGTCAGCCGGGACAGCACAAAATCCTTGAGTTCACACCAACGGGCGACCCGGGTGAGCAGATCGGGCCCGTGCTGGGCGAACCAGGCCAGCCGGACCAGCGGTGACCCGCCGTGCGGGGCGGCGCCGGTGGCGTGCCGCAGCGACGGCCCGATCCGGCGGGCCAGCGCGCTGGTCTGCGGGTCCGGCCCGGTGAACACCGGCGTCATCGGCCGGTCCAGCTCGTCGAGGCCGACGAGCGTGTCCCCCGACCCCGCGAGCGCCATGCCGCGCACCGGCAGCTGTCTGGTCGCGCACAGCTGCACGCAGCGGTCGATCGCCGCGAACACCACGTCCAGCGCGGCGTACGGGTCGAGCGTGCCGCGTGGGTAGCGCAGTTGCACGTGGTCGAGCACGGCCAGCCCGTCGCCGAGCACGGCCACCCGGACCGAGTCGGCGCCGACCTCGACCCCGAAGACCGCACCTGCCGCCATCGACGTACCTCCCGGATCCGCGCGCCCTGCTCCCATCATGGCGGTCTTCTACGCTGCGTAGTGGACGAGTTGACAGCCGTGGGCGAACTGTCCGGGTCCAGCGCCGACCGGGCGCGCCCCGCCACCGCCAGCCTGCCTGGTTCGGCCGTCCCGGCAACTCGACGCGGGGCCCGCGCCGGCATCGTCGTCACAATACCTAGGTATTCGCACCGACGTGCCTAAGTAATAACCGCCAGCCTGAACGGACGCATTCGACGGGCCTTTCGGGCGTTTGTCGACAACTGTCGCGAGCGTAGACTCGGCGGTGCAATTTCCCGCCCTGATTCACCACCGGGAAGTATGTGTTATCGCACTCCTCCACGGAGGTTTTCCCGTGCCTGAAGAAATCGCTCCCGCCCGTTGTCCGATGGCCTCGCCGCGCGCCGCGGCACAGGCCACACCGATGGCGCCCATACTAGGTAAACCCGTTTCGAGGCGTTCCCTGCTGCGTACCGCGGGAGCGTTCACCGGCGCGCTCGGCACGCTGGCGTTGCTCCAGGACGGCGCGATCGTGCCGCAGCGGCTGGCCATGGCCGACACGGCGCGGTCGTTCCCGGACATCCAGTTCGACCTCGGCCCGTTCATGCCGCCCGCGGTGACCTACGACGGCATTCCGATCGGGATGCCGCCGGTGCACACGGTTTTCCTCACGGCGACCCTGTCGCGGGCACCGTCCCGCACGGACCAGTCGCGGATGGAATCGGCCCTGCGCACCATCGAGGCCAACTACCCGTACGCACCCGGTGGCGTTTTCACGCACGTTGCCTACAGCGACAACTACTTCGCCCGGCTGCCCGCGAGCGTGGTCACCGCGAACATGCCGCGCACGTTGTCCGGCAACCAACCCGTGTTGAAACGGGCCGTCGCGTCGCCGACCGACGTGGCCCCGGGGGCGCACACGCTGGCGCTGCGCCGGCCGGAGTTCACCGTCCCGCTTCGGTTGGAGAGCAACGACCTGCTGTTCACGATCCGCGGCGACGACCCGTCGTTCGTCGGCGACGTGGTGTCCTGGCTGTCCGGCAGCAACAAGCTGGTCGGCCGCGCCATCGCCTCGCCGCGGTTCGACGCCGGCATGAAGATCACCTCGTCGCGGGCCATGTTCGTGCAGATCGGCCTGCCCCGCTACGTCGCGGCGAATGCCGGCTTCGCCTGGCAGTCCTTCGTGAACTCGGACTCGCCGATGTGGATGGGCTTCGCCGACCAGCAGACCGACGCGGCCGCGCCGGCCCAGAACGTGACCTTCGTCGGCGGTGGCGGCATCCACCTGAGCGACGCGACGCCCGGCTGCTACTTCGACAACGGCGCGATCCAGCACCTCTCGCACGTGCTGCTGGACCTGGAGCAGTTCTACCTCAACGGGCGCGACCCGGACGAGGGCCCGGACACCAGGGAGCCGTTCGACGAGCGGATCCAGTACATGTTCCACTCGCCGGCGCCGGTCGAGCAGAACCCGGACGACCCGTTCTTCAACGGCGGCGGGCCGACCACCTTGGACATGCGCGGCGCGATGATCCGCAACCAGTTCCACGGGGCCGGCTACGCCGAGCAGAGCGCCCAGCAGTTCCAGCGCATGGGCCACCTGTCCACGCTGCAGCGGTCCGCCCGCACCGCCGACGGCCGGCCGATCCACATCCGGATCGACGGCCCCGGCTTCGACGCCATGGACACCACCACCGGCTGTAACACGCCCAAGCTGCAGTTCTCCGGCTTCTTCCCGAGCGCGGACTTCTTCGCCACCATGCGGGCCAACCAGTCCTCGGTCGACCTGCTGCAGAAGTACGACCTCGATGAGGAGGACCACGGCCTGGAGCGGTTCATCACGGCCACCCGGCGGCAGAACTACCTGGTGCCGCCCCGCCGCCACCGCGCGTTCCCGCTGGTGGAGCTGGTCTGACGGACGGGACGGAAGCCGGGAGGGGACCGGCTTCCGCCCCGAGCTCTCATCCCTGCTGGGACTGGCCGGGCGCGCCGCCACGGCCGCCCATGGCCTGGTCGCTGATCGACGTCGCCGTGCCGGTGTCACCCGACAGCTTGGCGATGATCGTCACCGTTGTGCCGGTCTTCAGCGCGCTGACCTGCTCGTCGCCCTGGTCGACCGTGGTGGACGAGTCGATCGTGTACGTCTGGGTGTAGCCGTCGACGCTCTTGGCCGTGATCGAGGTGGCGCTGACCGCGGTGATCTCGCCGGTCTGCAGGCGCTCGGTGACGTAGCTGCCGTTGTCCTGCACCGTGAAGTCGCCGTGCAGGGCGGAGAACAGCCCGCCCATGCCGCCGGGACCGCCACCACGGCCGCCGCCGAAGCCGCCACTGCCGCCGGCCCCGAAGCCGCCGGGGCCGCCCTGGGTGGTCGCGCTGGCCGTGCCGACGAGCTTCGAGATGCCGTAGCCGCCGCCCGCGGCCACCACGGCGGCGACCGCGACCACGGCGGCGGTCTTGCCGGCCGACCAGCGCTTGGTCGGCTCAGGCTGCGGCTGCGCTGCACCCCAGACCGGCTCGGAGCCTTCAGCGGGCTGTTGGGTGTCCATCGTCGTCCTCCTGCTTACGGGGCTGGTGACTGCCACACTGGCCACGGTGGCTGTGCACCAGCTGTGCGCACTGTGCGCACATCCTGTGAGCAAGGCCCACAGGTGATACACAGGAAGCGCTCAGCAGACGCAAAGACGCCGGTCACAGGATGGAGCGCATGAACGGCGAACTCAGGCGCGCGGACGGCAGCCAGCTGCGGGTGCTCGTGGTGGACGACGAGACGGCCCTGGCCGAGCTGGTGAGCATGGCGCTGCGCTACGAGGGCTGGGCGGTGCGCTGCGCCGCGGACGGTGTGAGCGCGGTCCGCGAGGCCAAGCAGTTCCGGCCGGACGCCGTCGTGCTCGACATCATGCTGCCCGACCTGGACGGGCTCGAGGTGCTGCGCCGGCTGCGGCTGGAGCAGCCCGAGGTGCCGGTGCTGTTCCTGACGGCCAAGGACGCGGTCGAGGACCGCATCGCCGGGCTGACCGTGGGCGGCGACGACTATGTGACCAAGCCGTTCAGCGTGGAGGAGCTGGTGCTGCGGGTGCGGTCGCTGCTGCGCCGGTCCAACTCGGTGGCCTCGGCGACCAGCTCGCAGCTGGTGGTCGGCGAGCTGACGCTGGACGAGGACAGCCGCGAGGTGCGCCGGGCCGGGCAGGAGATCCAGCTGACCGCGACCGAGTTCGAGCTGCTGCGCTACCTGATGCGCAACCCGCGCCGGGTGCTGAGCAAGGCGCAGATCCTGGACCGGGTCTGGGAGTACGACTTCGGCGGCCAGGCCAACATCGTCGAGCTGTACATCTCGTACCTGCGCAAGAAGATCGACGTCGGCCGGCAGCCGATGATCCACACCATGCGCGGCGCCGGCTATGTCCTCCGACCGACCGGCTGACCGGCGTCCACAGTGGACGCTGCGGCGGAAGCTGGTGGTGGCGGTGGTGCTGCTGCTCACCGTGGTGTCGCTGGCCATCGGCCTGATCGGCGAGCTGTTCATCCGGCAGACCCTGGTGGGCCAGGTGAACGTCCAGCTCCAGGACGCCTACAACCGCAGCCAGCACGGCCCCGGCGGTCCCGGTGGCCCCGGGTTCGGCGGCCACAATTCCTATTGCGCCAACAACGGTCTCTCGTCCACGTTGCCGCCAGGACTGGGGCAGGGCGCGGTCGGCGTCGACCACGGCCTAGGGGTGGTGCTGGACAAGAACGTCTGCCCGCAACAACTGGATCCCGACCAGGTGGCGACACTGGCCACGGTGCCACCTAACGGCAAAGCCATTACCGTCGGCGTGCCGCATCTCGGCGACTATCAGGTGATCTCCAACGGCAACAACCTGATCGGGCTGCCGCTCGACCAGGTCGACCACACCCTGGACAGCATCAACATCGCACTGCTGGTCATCGCGGCCACCGGCCTGGTGGTCGCCGCCTCGGCCGGCGCGGTGATCATCCGGACCGCGCTGCGGCCGCTGGACCGGGTGGCCGCGACCGCGACCCGGGTCGGCGAGCTGCCGCTGGACCGGGGCGAAGTCGCCCTGTCCGTGCGGGTTCCGGACCAGGACACCGATCCACGCACCGAGGTGGGCAAGGTCGGCGCGGCGCTGAACCGGATGCTCGGGCACGTCGCCTCGGCGCTGAACGTCCGTCAGGAGAGCGAGACCCGGGTACGGCAGTTCGTCGCCGACGCCAGCCACGAGCTCCGCACGCCGCTGGCCTCCATCCGTGGCTACGCCGAACTGGCCGGCCGCTACTCGGATCGGGTGCCGCCGGACGTGTCACATGCCATGCGGCGCATCCAGTCCGAGTCCACCCGGATGACGTCACTGGTCGAGGAACTGTTGCTGCTGGCCCGGTTGGACGCCGGCCGGCCGTTGGCCGCCGAGCCGGTCGACCTGTCCAGGCTGGTCGTCGACGCGGTCAGCGACGCCCGCGTGACGAGCCGGGATCACAAGTGGCAGCTGGAGATTCCCGGCGATCCGGTGGCCGTGCTCGGCGATGCCCAGGCGCTGCACCAGGTTCTGCTCAACCTGCTCGGCAACGCCCGTGCCCACACACCGGCCGGCACGACCGTGGTGACCGGTATCGGGAACGGCGGGCCGGGCGAGGTCGTGCTCACGGTCGCCGACGACGGGCCGGGGATTCCCGTTGCGCTGCAACCGGAAGTGTTCGAGCGCTTCGCCCGCGGCGATGGCTCGCGGTCGCGGGCCTCCGGCGGCACCGGGCTCGGTTTGTCCATCGTCGCGGCGATTGTCACCGCGCACGGCGGCGAAGTGGCGCTGGACAGCCGGCCGGGGCGGACCGTCTTCGCGGTCCGGCTCACAGCTGCCGCACAGTGATCCCACACAGGCGGCACAGCGGTTGCCCCGAGGCTGGTGCCATGACTTCGACGATGACCCGGCCCGCGGCCGCCCCGGCGGCCGACGCGCCCGGACGGCCGGGCTGGCAGCGGCCGGCGCTGGTGTTGCTGCTGCTGGGCACCGCCGTGCTGTACCTGTGGAACCTCAGCGCATCCGGCTACGGCAACGACTTCTACGCCCAGGCGGCGCTGGCCGGCAGCCAGAACTGGGAGGCGCTGCTGTTCGGGTCGCTGGACCCGGGCAACGTCATCACCGTGGACAAGCCGCCGGCGTCGCTGTGGATCATGGGGCTGTCGGCCCGGATCTTCGGCTTCAGCTCGTGGAGTCTGCTCGCGCCGCAGGCGATCGAGGGCGTGCTGTCGGTATGGCTGCTGTACGCCGCCGTGCGACGGCGGTTCGGCTCCGGCGCCGGTCTGGCCGCCGGGGCCATGTTGGCGCTGACGCCGGTGGCCGTGCTGATGTTCCGCTTCGACAACCCGGACGCGTTGCTGGTGCTGCTGATGGTCGCCGGCGCGTACTGCGTGGTGCGGGCCACCGAGAAGGCCGGTTGGCGGTGGCTGGCGCTGGCCGGTGTGGCCATCGGCTTCGCCTTCCTGACCAAGATGTTGCAGGGCTTCCTGGTGCTGCCGGCGTTCGGCCTGATGTACCTCGTCGCCGCGCCGACCACGTTGGGGCGTCGGGTGCTGCACCTCGGCGGCGCGGTGGTGGCACTGGTCGTGTCGGCCGGGTGGTACATCGCGCTGGTCGACCTGTGGCCGGCGTCGTCGCGGCCGTACATCGGCGGCTCGACCGGCAACAGCCTGCTGGAGTTGGCGTTGGGGTACAACGGTCTCGGCCGGATCTTCGGCGGCGCCGGCAACGGGGGCGGCGGCGGGATGGGCGGTGGCGGCGGTGGCGGCGGGAACCTGTCGTTCGGCGGCAGCGCCGGCATCACCCGCATGTTCGGCCAGGCCTTCGGCACCGAGATCTCCTGGCTGCTGCCGGCCGCGCTGATCGCGCTGGTGGCCGGGCTGTGGTTCACCCGCCGTGCTCCCCGTACCGACCAGACCCGGGCGGCTTTGCTGCTGTGGGGCGGTTGGCTGCTGGTGACCGGGCTGGTGTTCAGCTTCATGAGCGGCACCATTCACCCGTACTACTCGGTCGCGCTGGCCCCGGCGATCGCCGCCCTGGTCGCCATCGGCGGCCGCCAGCTGTGGCGCGGCCGGGCCCTGTTCGCCGTGCGGGCCTGGCTTTCCGGCATGATCGCCGTGACCGGCGTGTGGGACTTCGTGCTGCTGTCGGAGAACTCCTCCTGGCTGCCGTGGCTGCGCTGGGTCGTGCTCGTCGCCGGCATCGCCGTCGCCGCGCTGGTTCTGTTGCAGGGGCAACAACTCCGTCGGCTCATCGTCGTCGCCGTGGTGACCGGGATGATCGGCGTGGGCTCTTTCAGCATCGCCACCGCCGCTACCGCGCACACCGGTTCCATTCCCGTTTCCGGCCCGGCCGGCAGCTCCCAAGGCGGTGGGTTCGGCGGCGACTCGGGCCAGGCCGACGCCGCGTTGGTCAGCCTGCTTCAGGCCACCAGCACCGAGTGGGCCGCGGCCACCGAGGGCTCCATGTCGTCGGCCCCGCTGGCACTGGCCAGCGGCAAATCGGTGATGGCCATCGGCGGCTTCAACGGCGGCGATCCGGCCCCTACGCTGGCGAAGTTCCAGCAGTACGTGGCCGAGGGCAAGATCAGCTACTACGTCGCCGGGGGCCGTGGCGGCTTCGGCGGCGGCAGCAGCGACATCGCCACCTGGGTCGCCGCCCACTACCCGGCCAAGACGGTCGGCGGCACGACCGTCTACGACCTGCGCTCCTGACCACCGGTCCACAGTGGACCTCTTGTTCACGGGCTGGGGACCGTTCTGTGAAAAGCAGGCGGTTCCCAGCCGGCGCGTGACCCGCTTACCGTACGCGGCGAGCCGATCACGAGGAGCGTTCGATGCGCCGATTCATCCCGCTCGTTTCCGCCGCCACCCTCACCGCGGCCGTCCTGCTACCCGGTACCGCTTCCGCAGCCACCGTTCCCCACCCGGACCACATTCTCGTCGTCATCGAGGAGAACCACGCCCAGGGGGAGATCGTCGGCAACGCCAACGCCCCGTACATCACCGGTTTGTCCAAGTCCGGGGCCAACTTCACCAACTCGCACGCCGAGACCCACCCCAGCCAGCCCAACTACCTCGCCTTCTTCTCCGGCAGCACCCAGGGGGTCACCAGCGACAGCTGCCCCAAGAAGGCCTTCACCACCGCCGACCTCGGCGGCCAGGCGCTGGCCGCGGGCATCGGTTTCGCCGGCTACTCGGAGAGCATGCCCAGCGACGGCTACACCGGCTGCACCTCCGGCACCTACGCCCGCAAGCACAACCCGTGGGTCGACTTCGCCGACGTGCCGGCCTCGGCCAACCTGCGCTTCACCAAGTTCCCCACCGACTTCAGCAAGCTGCCCGCCGTGTCGTTCGTCGTGCCCAACCTCCAGGACGACATGCACGACGGCACCGTGAAGCAGGGCGACACCTGGCTCAAGTCCCACCTCGACGCCTACATCCAGTGGGCCAAGACGCACAACTCCGTCTTCGTGCTCACCTTCGACGAGGACGACAACACCACCGCCAACATCATCCCGACCATCATCACCGGCGCCGGCGTGAAGACCGGCACCTACCAGGAGAACATCAACCACTACAACGTGCTGCGCACCATCGAGGACGCCTACGGCCTGCCGCATGCCGGTGCGGCGGCCAACGCCACCCCCATCACCGACATCTGGGGCTGACCTCTCCGTCCGGCGCCGGGGAAGTCACCGGCGCCGGACGAGCACGTCGTGGATGTCGATGGTGATCACCGTGTGGTCCAGGTCCGGTGTGTCGTCGGCACGTCTCGGATGGACGGTGCGGCGGGCCGGGAAGCCCAGGCCTCGAGACCGCCGTGCGCTTCGAGCACCGAAGCGAGCGGGTCGCCCATCTCAGGAATCCAGGAAAAGCCGGGCGTGGGCGACGAAAAGCTCGGGGTACTGGTACTGGGAGGCGTGGCCGGCATTGGGATAGATGATGAGCTGCGCATTGGGAATGTGCTGCTGGAGGGTGTACGAGTTCACGGTCGGGATCATCACGTCGTGATCGCCGTTGACGACCAGCGTGGGCTGCGATATGCGCCGGAGCTCGCCGAACGACGGATCGGATGACTCACGCGCGGCGGCCATGGCGGCGAGCTGGGCCTTCATCACCGCGGTGCTGGTGGGTGCGTCGAGATCGGCGGTGCGCTGGTGACGCCGTTCCCAGAATGCCCGGCCGGCGGCCTGGCTCTGCTCGTTGGGCTCGAAGAACAGGAACAGGAAATCGTCGAGCGTGGGAATCTCGCTGCGCGTGGCGTACATCGGGTAATCGGGGTGAGCGCCTTCTTGGGTGCCGCCCCGCGGCCCGGTGCCGACGAGCACGAGCTTGCGCACCCGGGTCGCGTGGTTGAGGGCCATGGCCTGGGCGACATAGCCGCCGAGGGAGAAGCCGAGCACGTCGACCTGGGCGATGC
Source organism: Kutzneria sp. (assembly GCA_035492655.1). GTDB lineage: Bacteria > Actinomycetota > Actinomycetes > Mycobacteriales > Pseudonocardiaceae > Kutzneria. Next base: position 14,040 of record DATJJB010000390.1, read on the forward strand.
CGAGCCCGTCGAGCAGGCCGGCGCCCTGGTCGGCGTACTCCTCGAAGGTCTCGGGCACGTCGCCATCGGACAGCCCGATGCCGGAGACGTCGAAGACGATGACCGGCCGGTCGGCGCCGAGGCCGTCGAGCACCTGCGGGTCCCAGTAGTCCATGGTGCCGCGGAAATGCTGGAAGCACAGCAGCGGGACGCCGTTCTCGGCCCCGAACCGGCGATAGGCCAGTCGTCGCCCGCCGACCTCGGCGAACTGGTTGGGCGCGGTGACCAGGGTGTGCATGACTGCTCCTCCAGGTGAGTTTTGATTTGAAACTCACCCTAGCAGCGACCTAAAACCGATCGGTACCCGAATCGGGAGTGAACCAGGCCACAGCGATCTAGGGGTAACGAGCGGTACCATGACTGACGTGGAGATGGAACCGCCGAGCGCCCGCATCCTGAGCACGGCCACCCGCCTGTTCTACCGAAACGGGATCCAGGCGACCGGCGTCGGTGAGGTGGTGGACGCGGCCGGGGTGTCGAAACGCACCCTGTACCAACTGTTCGGTAGCAAGGATGAACTGGTCGCGGAGTATCTGCGCCGGGTCAGCGACAAGGGCGTGCTGGGCGAGCAATTCCTGGACCGCGCCGACCTGCCGGCCCGCGAGCGCCTGCTCGGCCTGTTCACCCGGCCGTCCGCCGAGATCGAGCACCGCGGCTGTCCGCTGCACAACGCCGCCGTCGAACTGCCGGCCACCGACCACCCGGCCCATCAGGTGATCATCGGGCACAAGCGAGCAGTGCTCGACAAGCTCGTCAGCACGGCCGCCGAGGCCGGCGCGAGCGACCCGGAGTCGTTGGGGCGACAGCTGATCACCCTGTACGAGGGCGCGACCGCGCTGACCACCACGCTGCACGACTACGGGCCGTTCGACGCCGCCCGCTCCGCCGCCGAAGTGTTGATCGACGTGGCGACCGGTCAGACGGCCCCGGCCGGCCCGCCGTACAGGCCGGGCCCGACGATCTCCAGCCCGGCCAGGAAGTCCTTCGACGCCAGGTAGGACGACTCGATCAGGTCGGCGGTGTGGCCGAAGTCGAGCGGCGTGACGGCCTGCACCGGCGCGCCCGGCAGGTACACCACCGGCACCGCCCCGGCGGCGAGATCGGCCTCCAGCACGGCCTGGTTGCGCATGCCCAACGTGGCCCAGAACAACAGCGTCTCGGCCAGCGTGCCGGGCACCTCGGGCAGGTGCCCCGGGAACGTGCAGTCCAGCACCACCAACGACTTCGCGCCCATCGCCAGCGCCTGCCGGATCGGCACGTTGGCCAGCACGCCGCCGTCGTAGAGCACCCGGTCCTCGCGGCGCACCGGCGGATAGATGCCCGGGATGGCCGCCGACGCGACGATGGCCGGCACGAGCTCGCCGGACGTCATCAGCACCGGCAGCCCGGTCACGGCGTCGACCGCGACGGCCCCGAACGGCAGCGCCAGCTCGGCGAAGTCGGTCGCGCCGCCGAGGCCATCGGTCAGCACGTCGACCAACCCGGTGTTGGGGAACAGGTACGTCCGCTCGCGGCGCAGCGTGCGCAGCTGGGCCAGCGGCCCGCCGGGGAACACGCGTGCCCGGGTCATCCCGGCCCACATCTCGGTCAGCCGGTCGGCGGCATGCTCGGGGTCGAGCGCGACCAGCGAGCCGTTCACCGAGCCGACGGACGTGCCGGTGACCAGGTCCGGGACGATGCCGCGCTCGGCGAGCGCCCGCAGCATGCCGACCTGGATCGCGCCGAGGCTGCCACCGCCGCCGAGCACGAAGCCGACCGGGGCGGGCAACAGGATCCGATCCACCGCCGCATCGTGCCAGCTCACCCGTCCGGCCGCCGGGAGCGCCCCCACCGGACCCCAACTGGCCGTTGACGGAGCCGACACGTTTCTGTAACGCTGTGAGTCCCATCACGCAAAAATTGAACAGGCTGCCGTTAATTTCTGGCACCAAGCCGGAAGAAACGGCCTTCTCGCCATCACCCCTGCCGCGGACGAGAGGTAGACCACTCGATGAGCGCACCCCGACCTGCGCCGAGACTGGCAGCCGCGCTGCTCGGTCTCGCCCTGCTCGCGATGGGCGGGCCCGCGCTCGCCGCGAGCGCGCCGACCACCGCCCCACCCGCCGGGACGGCCCCGACCGTCACGGCCAGCAGCGCACTCACCGGTCAGCCGGCCAGCAAGATCGCCGACACCGACCGGAACTCGTACTGGCAGAGCTCCGGCGCCGCGTTCCCGCAGTGGGCGCAGGTCGACCTGGGCAGGATCACCCGCATCGGCGGCGTGGTGATGAAGGTGCCGGCCGGCTGGGCCAGCCGCACCGAGACGCTGGCGGTCCAGGGCAGCGACGACGGCAAGGGCTACAGCACCCTGGCCGGCTCGAAGAAGTACACCTTCGATCCCAAGTCCGACAACACGGTCCGGGTCGACTTCGGCACCCAGCTCTCGCGCTACGTCCGCGTCGAGATCACCGACAACTCGGCCGGCTCGCAGGCCCAGTTGTCCGACCTCGAGGTCGTGCCGGCCGCCGTCGACGCCACCAACCTGGCCGCCGGCAAGGCCATGAGCTCCAGCGGCTACGTGCAGAACTACGCGCCCGGCAACGCCAACGACGGCAACCAGGGCACCTACTGGGAGAGCACCAACAACGCCTTCCCGCAGTGGTTGCAGGTCGACCTCGGCGCGTCGGTGAGCAGCACGCAGATCGTGCTCAAGCTGCCGACCGCGAACTGGGGCGCGCGCACCCAGACGCTGGCCGTGCAGGGCAGCACCGACGGCAGCACCTTCTCCCAGCTCGTCGCGTCCGCCGGCTACACCTTCGACCCGGCGGCCAACAACACCGTGACGATCAACTACACCCCGGTCACCACCCGGTACCTGCGGCTGAACATCACCGGCAACACCGGCTGGCCGGCCGGCCAGATCTCGGAGTTCGAGGTGTACGGCCCGAGCAGCGGCGACACGCAGCCGCCGACCGCGCCGACCGGCCTCGCGTACACCCAGCCGGCCTCCGGGCAGATCAAGCTGACCTGGAACGCCTCGACCGACGACACCGGCGTCACCGGTTACGACGTCTACGCCAACAACTCGTTGCGCACCAGCGTTTCCGGCACCACGCTGAGCTACACCGACAGCCAGCCGGACACCGCGACCGTCACGTACTTCGTACGGGCGCACGACGCCGCCGGCAACCAGTCGGGCAACAGCAACAGCGTCACCCGGACCGGCAGCGGCACCGGCGACCCCGGCACGAACCTGGCCGTGGGCAAGCCGATCACCGCCTCCTCGACGACGCTGAACTTCGTGGCCACCAACGCCAACGACAACGACGTCACCACCTACTGGGAAGGCGCCGGCGGCACGTACCCGCAGACGCTGACCACCCAGCTGGGGTCCAACGCGGACACCAGTTCCGTGGTGGTGAAGCTGAACCCGGCCAGCATCTGGGGTCCGCGCACGCAGACCATCGAGGTGCTGGGCCGCGAGCAGAGCGCCACCGGCTTCACCAGCCTGGTCGCCGCGAAGTCGTACGCGTTCGACCCGGCCTCCGGCAACACGGTCACCATCCCGGTCTCCGCGCGGGTGGCCGACGTGCAGCTGAAGTTCACCGCGAACTCCGGCGCGGGCGGCGGGCAGGCGGCCGAGTTCCAGGTGTTCGGCGTGCCCGCGCCGAACCCGGACCTGACCATCACCGGGTCCGCGTGGACGCCGGCCTCGCCGGTCGAGACCGACTCGATCACGGCCAGCGCGACGGTGAAGAACGCCGGGACGCTGCCGGCCGGCGCGACCGACGTCAACTTCTACCTCGGCACCACCAAGGTCGGCACCGCTTCGGTCGGCGCACTGGCCGCCGGCGCGTCCAGCACCGTGTCGGCGTCGATCGGCACCCGGGACGCCGGCTCGTACCAGCTGACGGCCAAGGTGGATGAGTCCAACAAGGTCATCGAGCAGAACGAGGCCAACAACTCCTACACCAACCCGACCGCGCTCGTGGTCACGCCGGTGCAGAGCAGCGATCTGGTGGCCACGACGAACTGGACGCCGAGCAACCCGTCCGCGGGCAACCCGGTGCAGTTCTCGGTGACGTTGAAGAACCAGGGCACCATCGCGTCGGCCGGCGGGTCGCATGGCATCACCGTCACGGTCGCCGCCAACGGTTCCACGGTGGCGACCCTGACCGGCTCGTTCAGCGGCGTGATCAACGCCGGCGCGACGGCCAGCCCGGTGAACGTCGGGAGTTGGACGGCGGCCAACGGCAACTACACCGTCACCACCACGGTGGCCAACGACGCCAACGAGTTGCCGGTCAAGCAAGGCAACAACACCAGCACGTCCAGCCTGTTCGTCGGTCGCGGCGCCAACATGCCGTACGACTCGTACGAGGCGGAATCCGGTGTGCTCGGCGGCGGCGCGGCCGTGCTCAGTCCTAATCGGACGATCGGCGACCTCGCCGGCGAGGCGTCCGGCCGGCAGGCCGTCACGCTGAACTCCACCGGCTCCTCGGTCGAGTTCACCACCCGGGAGGCCACCAACACCCTCGTCACCCGGTTCTCCATCCCCGACGGCACCACGTCCACTTTGGACATCTACGTGGACGGCACGCTGCTCAAGCCGATCAGCCTGACCTCGCAGTACGCGTGGCTGTACGGGGCCGAGGCCGGGCCGGGCAACGACCCGGGAGCCGGCGCGCCGCGGCACATCTACGACGAGGCCAACGTGCTGCTCGGCACCACCGTGCCGGCCGGTCACAAGATCAAGCTGCAGAAGGACGCGTCGAACGCCGGCACCTTCGCGATCGACTTCGTCAACCTGGAACTGGCCACCGCGCAGGCGAACCCGGACCCTGCGCACTACGCCGTGCCCACCGGCTTCACCCAGCAGGACGTGCAGAACGCGTTGGACAAGGTGCGCCAGGACACCACCCTGACCGGCGTGTACCTGCCGGCCGGCGACTACTCGATCAGCTCCAAGATGACGATCTACGGCAAGGCCGTCACCGTCGTCGGGGCCGGCCCCTGGTACACCCGGTTCCTGTCGCCGAGCGGCCAGACCAACACCGACGTCGGCATCGACATCCAGAGCAGCGCCAACGGTTCCAAGGTGTCCGGTATGGCGTTCTTCGGCAACTGGACCAGCCGGCAGGACGGCCCCGGCAAGGTGTTCAACCTGACCAACGTCTCGAACATCACCTTGGACAACATCTGGATCGAGCACCAGATGTGCCTGTTCTGGGGCCAGAACGTGCAGAACATCACCATTTCGAACTCGCGGATCCGGGACACCTTCGCCGACGGCGTGAACATGACCAACGGCAGTTCCAACAACCACATCGTCAACGACGAGGCCCGGTCCACCGGTGACGACAGCTTCGCCATGTTCGCCGCCACCGATGCCGGTGGTGGCAACGAGACCGGCAACGTGTTCGAGAACCTGACCGCCGTGCTCACCTGGCGGGCCGCCGGCTTCGCCGTGTACGGCGGCGAGGACAACACGTTCCGCAACCTCTACGTTGCCGACATGCTGACCTACGCCGGCATCACCGTGAGCAGCTTGAACTTCGGCTATCCCATGAAGGACTTCGGTCCCGACCCCACGACCATCCAGAACGTGTCCATCGTCCGGGCCGGCGGCCACTTCTGGGGCGCGCAGACCTTCCCCGGCATCTGGATGTTCTCCGCCAACCAGAAGTTCCAGGGCATCCGCGTCAGCGACGTCGACATCGTCAACCCCACCTACAGCGGCATCATGTTCCAGACCGACTACGTCGGCGGGTCGCCGCTGCAACCCATCACCGACACCGTGCTGACCAACGTGTCCATCAGCGGCGCCCAGCAGTCCGGCGACGCCTACAACGCCAAGTCCGGCTTCGGCATCTGGGCCAACGAGCTCCCCGAAGCCGGCCAGGGCCCCGCCGTCGGCTCCGCCACCTTCACCAACCTGAAGCTGTCCAACAACTTCATCGACATCAGGAACACGACCAGCACCTTCACCATCAACCGCAACTAGCGGGTGACGCGGTCGGCCCCCGGACACCGTCGTCCGGGGGCCTTCCCATGTGGGCACAAAGTTGTCGGTCTCCAACCCTAGGATCCGGCACGTGACTTCCTCCTGGCGTAACAGTGCGCCGGCCATCGAGCCGGCACACGCCACCGAGAACGACGATGCGCTGATCGCCAAGCTGCGCGCCCGCGCGTGGGACCCGGGCCAGCGATTCGATCACGTGGACGTGCCCCTCGTCTGGCTCGAAGACCGGTACGGACGGGAACACCTGGAGCAGGTTCGGGAGCAAGCCTTCTCGTTCAGCGACGCCGGTACGGTCGCACTCCCCGCGCGGGCCGACGAGGTGACGAGCTACTTCGCCGACGCACCGCGTGAGCCGATGTTCCCACCGATCACGTCGGCCGAGGTCGACGCGGCGGAACAGGTCATCGGCCGGCCGCTGCCAGGACTTCTGCGCCGGATCTACACCGAGGTCGGCAACGGCGGCTTCGGGCCTGATGCCGGCTTGGCCGCACTGACGCCCGGCCAACGCGCACCGCGACACATCACCGACTGGCCCTGCTCGGTCGACATCCATCAACGCAACCGTGAAGCTGGGCTTCCGGCGTCATGGCTGCACCTGGTGTATGGCGGTTGACACGGACGGCTGGGTGCCGGACCGGGGCCAGGATCCGCACGACGGTCTCCGGCATGCCGTCGCATCGCTGAGGCAATGGTGGTGGACCTGGGCCAACGGCGGCTGTGTCTGGGACGAAGCGATCAGCGCCGCCAGAACGGTACAAGGCTGATCGCCCCACCGCCGAAACGGTTTGGGGCGGGCGGGGCACAAAACCCACACCCACCGCTGCTGCCTGGCAAGGGAACCAGATGACTACCCCGTGCTTGCATCGGGTGCCCGCGCCGCGCGGACCAGCCGCGCGGGAGTGCGTCGTCAGGTCTGGTCCTTCGGCGGTCTTCCCCGCCGGGGGATGCCGCCGACACCGGACGGCATGCGGCCGGCGTCGACGAGGGCCTTCCGGAGCAGGAACTCGATCTGGGCGTTGGTGCTGCGCAGCTCGTCCGCGGCCCAGCGGGCCAGGGCGTCGTGGACGGCGGGGTCCAACCTGAGCAGCACGCCCTTGCGCTCGGCCACGGCACCTCCCCTGCTCGCGAGTGATACTGCCACTCTAGCATGTAGATATCACCTTCCCCGAAAGGTGACTAATTCACCGAAACTCTGGTCCTGAGGTTGCTGATCGGCCACGATGCGATCAACGCGGCCGCACACCCCTGCCGGCCGCGCCGGACCTGGGGAGTCGCGGATGCGCACCAGTCGAATCGCCGGCGTGCTGGCCGGCCTGCTACTCATCACGACAGCCACCACAGCGGCCGCGAGCGCGGCCACGGACCCGGACGACCCGGCCCTGCACTGGGCGGGCTCGGAAGTGGCCAAGCATGAAGGGTCGGGACGCAGCGGGTTCGCGCCGCTGGCGGGCCTGCCGGGCCTGGACGTGAGCCACTACCAAGGCAATGTGGACTGGGCCTCGGTGGCGGCCAAGGGCGCGAAGTTCGCCTACGTCAAGGCGACGGAAGGCACGACGTACACCGACCCGACCTTCGCCCACCAGTACAACGGCTCCTACAACGCGGGCCTGATCCGCGGCGCCTACCACTTCGCCCGCCCGAACCTGTCCGGCGGCGCGGCCCAGGCGGACTACTTCGTCGCGCACGGCGGCGGCTGGTCCAAGGACGGCAAGACCCTGCCGCCCATGCTGGACATCGAATACGCCCCCAGCGGCGACCAGTGCTACGGCCTCACCCAGGCCTCGATGCGCAGCTGGATCACGGCCTTCAACAACGAGCTGCACGCCAAGACCACCCGCTGGGCCACGGTCTACACCACCACCGACTGGTGGACGAAGTGCACGGGCAACTGGAGCGGCCTGAGCACGACCAACCCGCTGTTCATCGCCCGCTACAGCAGCAGCCCGGGCACCCTGCCGGCGGGCTGGAGCACCTGGACGTTCTGGCAGTTCGCCGACAGCGGCACCTTCCCGGGCGACCAGGACCAGTTCAACGGCTCGGCGACGCGCCTGCTGGCGCTGGCCGACAACACGGCGTGAGACAAGGGAAGGCCCCCGCCGGCAGCGGGGGCCTTCCTGGTCAAAACCTTAGCAGGACACCGGTTTCAGGGCGAAATCGGCGGTCACCGACTTGCCCTTGGTGATCTTCACCTGCCGGGTCTGCGGCTGCCAGCCGTCCCGCGCGACGATCAGCGTCAGCGGGTTGTTCCGGTTGTCCAGCCACAGCACGTAGTTCCCGTTGGCGTCGGTCTTGAGCGTGTAGGACGCCGTCCAGGTGTCGATCTGCACGGTCGCACCCGGAATCGGTGGTGTGCCGCCCTTGCAGGCCGACGACGTCACGGTGCCGGCGATCTTGCCCCAGGTCGCGGGCGGTTTCACCGTGAAGGTGACGGGAATCGCCTGGAGTGGGTGCGGCACGACGGCGGCCACCTCCAGCGACGCCGTGTAGGCACCAGGTTGCGTCAGCGACGCAGCGTCCACCGTCACGGTGAAGCTGGCCGACCGGCCGGGCGCAATCGTCACGGGATCGGTTGGCGTGACGGACATCCACGGGATCGACACGTACTCGCCGCACTGGTCGTAGCCGGGCAGCAGCTGATCCTGCGTGCTCGGACTGAAGCCGCCGACCGAGCCGCCGATCCGATAGAACCCGCAGGCGCTGCCGCCACGGAACAACGCGGCATTGGCGTTGGGCAACGGGTTCCACGTGTTGGTGGACGGATCGTAGGCATAGCCGGCGTTGGTCAGGCTGCCGTCCTGAATGCCACCGGACAGCAACAACTGTCCATTCGCGACGGTGCTGGCCGCCGCGAACACCGACACCGGCAGGCTGGCGATGGGCGACCACACGCCGGTCTTGACGTTGAGCCCGAAGCCGACGCCGACCTGGCCGAGGCCGCTGGCGCCGCCGGCGCAGTACACCGTGCCGGCGATGAGGCCGCAGTTGCTCCAGCTCAACGGCATCGGCAACGACGGCCCGGCCGACCAGGTGTTCGTGGCCGGGTCGTACACCTGCACATCGGTCACGCCACAAGAGCTCTGTAGGCAGCCGCCGACCACGTAGATCTTGCCGTCGACGACCGCGCTGCCCATGGCCGAGTACGCCGCGGGCATTGGTGCACCGGTGCTCCACGTGTTGGTTGCGGTGTCATAGATATCCAGGTCGCCGTTGGGCGGCCCGGTGACACCCCAGCCGCCGCCGACGTAGACCTTGGTACCGATGGCCACCGCGAACGGGTTCTCGCGGGCCTCCGGAATGTCGGCGATGGGCGACCACGTCTGAGCACCCTGGTCGTAGACGTAGTTCTTGGTGGTCAGCTCGGTGCCGTTGAGGCCGGTGAACGAGTAGACCTTGCCGTTCACCGCGACTGCCGCGTTGTCCATGATCTTCGTCGGGTAGTTGGCGACGGTCGACCACGACGCCGCCGACGGCGAGACGTCCTTGGGTGCGGCGGTCAACGCCTTGCCCAGCAACGGTCCGGTACTGAAGTTGCCCTTGACCTTCCGCAACGGCGCGGAAACCTGCGCGGCCGGCGTGTAGCCGCCCGGCCGCGGGTCGAGACGGACGTCGGCCGGCGCGGTGCCGGTGTTGGTCACCTTGACCGTGGCGGTCGTGCTTCCCTGCCAGGCAACGCTCTTGCTGATAGCCGTGGTGTTCACGGTCAGCCGCGCGGAGTCCAGCGCGAAGTCCTGCGGCGTCACGCTGTCCGGCGTGATGGTCACGGACCTGGTTGCCGTCACGTAGTTCGTGTCCGCGCCGCTGATCGGATGCGTGCCGGTCTGCGTGGAGAAGAACCAGTACCCGCCGTCGACCCCGGTGACGGTCTTGTCCGCCGGGTGGTCGACGCTGATCACCGCAGCGCCGGCCAACGGCACAGCGGCGACCTTGTCGGTGACGTGCCCGGTGACGATGCCGCCGGGCGTCAACGTGCAGGCGTGGTCGCCGACGAACACGTCGTCGACCTCCCACCAGAATCCGAAGTTCTGCTCCACGTAGTGGAACCGCACCTGCACGGCCGACTTGCCGACCGCGGCCGGCAGCGGCAGCACCTGCTTGCCCGAGGCGTTCTGGGAGTTGTGCCGCCACACCGGAGTCCAGGTCGTGCCGCTGTCCACTGTGTACTCGGCCGAGGCGTTCATGGCGTCGCCGTAGGCCTCGAAGTCGGTGCCGAAGGTCAGCGTCGGGTTGGTCGCCGTGCTGAGGTCGTACACCGGACTGGTCAGCGTGGTGTCCTGGTCGCCGCCGTCGAGATTGCTCTCGGTGATGGCGAAGTTGCCGCTGGCGCCGGTGCTGTTGTCGCGGCGGCCGGGGTTGTCGAACTCCCACGGCCGGCCACCCGACACGTCGTTACGCACGGTCCAACCGTCCGGTGTGGACGATCCGTCGAAC